>CALGOK010000225.1 GCA_937961295.1 uncultured Gemmatimonadota bacterium | reverse complement strand
GCCCGACGCGATCGCGGTGCGTTGGGTGCGCGCGGTGCGCCCCGGCAGCGACGCGCGGCGGAGCGCCTCGGGGCGCCGTTACCGGTATGACATCGGCACCGACGGCAGCTGTCGCTCGCCGTTCCGGCGCCGCACCGAGTGGCCGCTGGGTCGCGCCCTGTCGCTGGGTGCACTCGAGCGGGCCGCGAGCGTCCTTCCGGGCGAGCACGACTTTCGTGCCTTTGCCGTCGTGGGCGAGCCCAAGCCGCACTATCGCAGCCGGGTGCTCGAGGCGACGTGGCACGCAATCGAGCCTGGACGGCTCCGGTTCACGATCGCGGCCGATCGGTTCCTGCATCACATGGTGCGCTTCCTCGTGGGCACGATGGTCGATGTCGGGCTCGGCCGCCGCGAGGAGGGCGACATGGCGACGCTGCTGACACGCACCGACAATTCCGACACGTCCCCGCCGGCGCCGGCGTCGGGCCTCACCTTCGTGTCGGCGTGGTACCCCGACGACATCTGGCTCGACGAGGAGGCGACGTGGTGAGCCGCGGCGTGCGCCTCGCGGCGCTGGCCCTCGCCCTGGGCGCCTGCACCGCCGACGAGTCGCCGGCGCAGGACCGCGGCGACGCGCTGCTGCAGCCGGTGGCCCGCACCCCGTCAGCCGACCTCGACCAGTCCCGCCGCACCGCCATCGTCGACGCCACCGCGCGGGTGTCGCCGAGCGTGGTGTCGCTGCGCGCGATCGTGCGCCAGCGTGCGGCGATGTCGGCGTGGGATGCCATGTTCTTCGGCCCGCGCGAGCAGACCACGCAGAGCTTCGGCACCGGGTTCCTGATTCGCGGCGACGGCATCGTGGTGACCAACCAGCACGTGGTCGCCGGGGCGGAGCAGCTCACCGTCACGCTTGCCGATGGCAGCGACATCGAGGGGCGCGTCCTCGGCGAGGATCCGCTCACCGACATCGCGGTGGTCAAGGTCGACCGCGCCGACCTCGCGGTGGCGCCGCTCGGAACCACGGCCGACCTGCAGGTCGGCGAGTGGGCGATCGCGCTGGGCAACCCGTACTCGTTCCTGCTCGGCAACAGCGAGCCGACAGTGACGGCCGGGGTGATCAGCGGCACCGGGCGCAACATCGTGCCGAGCGGCGGGGTGACCGGCCGGTACTACGACATGATCCAGACCGATGCCGCGATCAACCCCGGCAACTCGGGCGGACCGCTCGTGAACGCCAGCGGCGAGGTGATCGGGGTCAACTCGTCGATCCTCAGCAACACCGGCGAATCGGTGGGCGTCGGCTTCGCGATCCCGATCGAGCGGGTGATGCGGGTGGCCGACGAACTGATCCGCAACGGCGCGGTGCGCCGCGCGTGGGTGGGCCTCGAAGTGGCCGGCGCCGAGCGGATGAGCGACTGGAAGAGCGCCGGCGGCGTGCCGGTGCTGCAGGTGGTGCCGGGGGGACCGGCCGATCGCGCCGGCATCGAGCGCGGCGACGTGCTGGTGCGCGCAAACGGACGGACCCTGCGCAACTACCTCGACTGGGAGGCCGTGCTGCTCGACCTCCACATCGGTGATCGCGTGGCCGTCACCGCGCTCTCGGCCGGCCGCGAGGTGACCCGCGAAATCGTCCCCGCCGACCTGCCGACCGTCACGGCGGAACGCGTGCGGCTCCGGGGGATCGAACTGGTGACGCTGACCCCGGGGGTGCGCGCCGAGATCGGCTCGCGCGCCGAGGCGGGCGCGGCGGTGGTGGCGGTGCCCGACGAGACCACGCGGCTCACCGGGCTGCGGCAGGGCGACGTGATCTACCGGATCGACTACTATGGCACCAATCGCCGGCTGACGCAGTCGACGGTGACGTCGGCGCGCGACCTCGTCCAGACCCTCGATGCGATCCCGCGCGGCCAGCCGTTCCGGCTCTGGTATGAGCGCCGCGGCCAGGCGATCGCGGTGGAGTTGACCAACTGATGGCCGACGACCGCTGGCAGTCCCCGCTCTCGGGCCGCTACGCCTCCCCGGCGATGCTGGCGCTGTGGAGCGAGCCGTACCGGATCGGGCAGTGGCGCCGCGTGTGGCTCGCGCTGGCCGAGGCCGAGCAGCAGCTCGGGATCGAGATCCCGGACGCCGCCTTGGAGGCGATGCGCGCGCACCTCGACGACGCCGACCTTGCCAAGGCGGCCGAGTACGAGAAGCGGTTCCGCCACGACGTGATGGCGCACGTGCACACCTTCGGCGACCAGGCCCCGGCGGCGCGCCCCTACCTCCACCTGGGCGCGACCAGCGCCTTCGTCACCGACAATGCCGACGGCCTGATCATCCGCGACGCCCTGCGGCTCGTGCTGGGCCGGCTGCTCGAGGTGACCGGCGCGCTGCGCGACGTCGCCGAGCGCCACGCCGCGCTCCCCTGCCTCGCCTACACCCACTTCCAGCCCGCGCAGCTCACCACGGTCGGCAAACGCGCCACGCTCTGGCTGCAGGACTTCGCGCTCGACCTCGAGGCGCTGGTGACGCTGCTCGAGCAGTGGCGGCTCCGGGGGTGCAAGGGGACGACCGGGACGCAGGCGTCGTTCCTGGAGCTCTTTGGCGGGAGCCACGACGCGGTGCGCCAGCTCGAGCGCGAGGTCGCCCGCCGCCTCGGCCACGACCACGTCTTCGCGGTCACCGGACAGACCTATCCGCGGAAGGCCGACAGCCGCGTGCTCGACGCGCTGAGCGGCATCGCGCAGGGGGCCGCGAAGTTCGCCGCCGACCTCCGTCTGCTGCAGCACGAGGGCGAGCTGCTGGAGCCGTTCGAGCGCGACCAGATCGGCTCGAGCGCCATGGCCTACAAGCGCAACCCGATGCGCGCCGAGCGGATCGGCGCCCTCGCGCGGCACGTGATCACGCTGCAGCAGAACGCCGCGCACACCGCTGCCGCGCAGTGGCTCGAGCGCACGCTCGACGATTCGGCCAACCGCCGGCTCACCCTGCCCGAGGCGTTCCTCGCCACCGACGCGATCCTGCTCCTCGCCGGCAACATCGCCGCGGGCCTCGAGGTGCGCGAGCCGGTGATCGCCCGCCACGTGACCGAGCAGATGCCGTTCATGGCCACCGAACGCTGGCTGATGCTCGGCGTGCAGGCCGGGGGGGATCGCCAGGCGCTGCACGAGGTGATCCGTCGCCATGCGCTCGCCGCTGCCGACCGTGCCGCCGCCGGAGCGGACAACGACCTGCTGGAGCAGCTGGCGGGCGATCCCGCCTTCGCCGCCGTGGATCGCGACCGGCTCCGCGCCGAACTCGACCCGCGGCGCTACGTGGGGCGCGCGCCCGAGCAGGTCACCGAGTTCCTCACCGAGTACCTCGATCCCCTGGTGGCGCGCGCGCGCCCGCTCGCCGCCGTGGCCGAGGCGGCGGAGCTCCGGGTATGACATTGCCGCTGCTCACCAGCGCGCTGCCGCTCCCGCTCTGGCGTCGGGGGAAGGTGCGCGAGGTGTACGAGGTCGACGAGGCGCGCCTGCTGATCGTCGCGAGCGACCGCGTCAGCGCGTTCGACGTGGTCTGCGCGGAGCCGATTCCCCACAAGGGCCGGGTGCTCACCCAGCTCTCGGCGTTCTGGTTCCAGCGGCTCGCGCCGCTTGCGCGGTCGCACTACCTCACCGCCGACACCGACGCGATCCTGGTCGAGCTGCCGGCGCTCGCGCCCCACCGGGAGCAGCTCGAGGGCCGCGCGATGCTGGTGCGCCGCACCGCCCCGGTGGCGTTCGAGTGCGTGGTCCGCGGCTACCTCGCCGGCTCGGCGTGGCAGGAATACCGCAACGGCGGCACCCTGGCCGGCGAGCCGCTGCCGGAGGGGCTGCAGGAATCCTCCGCGATCGAACCGCCGGTGTTCTCCCCCGCCACGAAGGCCACCAGCGGCCACGACGAGAACGTCCCGTTCGCCCGGATGGTCGACGAGCTGGGATCGCACCTTGCCGAGGCGCTCCGCGACCAGTCCCTGGCGCTCTACGCGGCGGGCCGCATGGCGGCGCGCGAGCGCGGACTGATCATCGCCGACACCAAGTTCGAGTTCGGCCTCGACCAGGTCGGCAGCCCGGTGCTGATCGACGAGGTCCTGACCCCGGACTCCTCGCGATTCTGGCCGGCCGATGGCTACGCACCCGGTCGCCCCCAGCCAAGCTTCGACAAGCAGCCGCTGCGCGACTGGCTCGCTGCCGAGCGCCGGGCCGGCCGCTGGAACGGTGACGCGCCGGCGCCGCCGCTGCCGGCGGAGGTCGTCGCCGCAACATCCGCCCGCTACCTGGATGCCCATCACCGGATCACCGGCGCCCCACTGGAGGGGATCACCTGATGCGGATCGCTCCCGAGGGCTGGCCCTTCATCGTCGTGGCGTGGCTGGTCGGCGTCGCCCTGCTGCTGCTCGCGTCGTGGGTCGTGGCGCTGGTCTGGCTGCCGGTGGCCGTGTGGTGCACGGCGTTCTTCCGGGATCCGGTGCGCGAGGGACCTCGCGGCGAGGGGGTGATCATCGCGCCGGCGGACGGCCGGGTGGTGAGCGTGATCCCCATCGACGAGCCGACGGTGATCGGCGGCGCCGCGGTGCGGATCTCGATCTTCATGAACGTCTTCGACGTCCACGTCAATCGCTATCCCTCGAGCGGCGAGGTCATCCACCGCGACCATCGCCAGGGGAAGTTCTTCAATGCCGCCACCGAGAAGGCGGCGCTGGAGAACGAGCAGAGCGACGTCGGCCTGCGCACGCCGCGGGGCCTGATGCTGGTGCGGCAGATCGCCGGCCTCGTGGCCCGGCGGATCAAGACCGACCACCAGCCGGGACACGTGGCGGCGCAGGGCGAGCGCCTGGGGCTGATCCGATTCGGCTCGCGCGTGGACGTGTTCCTGCCGGCCGGCACGTCGGTCACGGTGCACACGGGTGACATCACTCGCGCGGGGCAGACCGTCATCGCGGAGTGGCGATGAGGCTCGAGCGCGAGGGAGGCAGCGGCCGGATGCGCCGGGTGGTCGTGGTGGTGCCCAGCGCATTCACCCTCGGCAACCTCTTCTTCGGCATCTGGGCCATCGTCTCGGCCTACAACGGCGACTTCATCTGGGCCGGCTGGTTCATCGTCTTCGCCGGCATCCTCGACATGCTCGACGGCCGGATCGCGCGCCTGTCGAACGCCGGGTCGCGATTCGGCGCCGAGCTCGACTCGCTGGTGGACCTCACCTCGTTCGGGGTCGCCCCCGCGCTGTTGGTCTACATGCAGGAGTTCAGCGCCGGCGGCCGGTTCGCCTGGCTGATCTGCTACTTCTACGTGGTGGCCGCCGCGATCCGGCTGGCGCGATTCAACGTGATGGCCGGCGGGGATCGTCCCTCGGGATGGTTCACGGGACTGCCGTCGCCCGCCGCGGGGATGACGCTCGCCGTGTTCCACGCCTTCTCGCGCACCGACTGGTACACCCAGGCGATGTCGCTGGTGGACCTGCAGCAGCAGGGCCTCGCGCTCCTGACGCTGCTGCTGGCCGCGCTGATGGTGAGCAACGTCCAGTATCCGCGCTGGCCGTCCGCCGGCATCGGCTCGCCGCGCCGCCTGGCGGGGCTCGCCGTGTACCTGCTGGTGCTCGCGGGCGGCTTGCTGGTCCCGGAGTACTTCCTGTTCCCGCTGGGCCTGACCTACGTGGCGTACGGACTGCTCCGCGCGCTCGGGCACGGGCTGAGCCGCAACGACGACGACAGCAACGGATCCGGCAGCCGCCGGACCCCGACCCGGCCCGAGGGCCACCTGGAGGAACCGACCGCATGACCTTTCGAGTCCACGTCCGCGTGATTCCCCGCCCCGGCCTGCTCGATCCGCAGGGACAGGCCGTCGAGCACGCCCTCGGGTCGCTCGGCTTCGGCGGCGTGCGCGACGTGCGCGTCGGCAAGGCGATCGAGCTCGGCATCGAGGCGGCCACGCCGGCGGAAGCCGAGGCCGCCGCGCGCCGGATGTGCGAGCGGCTGCTGGCCAACCCGGTGACCGAGGACTTCGTCGTGGCGGTGGACGCGTGATGCCGCGCATCGCCGTGATCCGCTTTCCCGGCAGCAACTGCGAGACCGAGACGCTGCGCGCGATCGCACGCGCCGGCGGCGAGCCGGCGCTGCTCGACTATCGCGATACCGACCTCCAGGGCGCCCAGGGCGTGATCCTGCCGGGCGGCTTCTCCTACGGCGACTACCTGCGCAGCGGCGCCATCGCGCGCTTCGCGCCGGTGATGGGCCCGCTCCGGGCGCTGGCCGAGTCCGGCGCCCCGGTGCTCGGCATCTGCAACGGCTTCCAGATCCTCTGCGAGGCGCACCTGCTCCCCGGGGCGCTGCTCCACAACACCCAGCAGCGATTCACGGCGCGGCCGGTCGACATCCGCATCGAGCGGACCGACACCGCCTGCACCGGCCACTACACCCGCGGCCAGGTGATCCGCGTGCCGCTCGCCCACGGCGAGGGACGGTTCGTGGCCGACGAGGCGCCGCTCGACGCGCTCGAGACGGCCAACCCGGTGGCGCTCCGCTACGTGACGGTGCGCGGCCGCGGCCTGCCGGCCAACCCGAACGGCGCGACGCGCGACATCGCGGGCATCTGCAATCCCGAGGGCAACGTGGTGGGGTTCATGCCCCACCCGGAGCGGCTCGCCGACCCGGTGTTGGGCGACGACGTGGGACTGGGCTTCTTCACCGCGCTGGTGGAACGCTGTCGCGGGGCGGAGGTGGGCGCGTGACGGTCATGGTCGAACCGCAGCCATTCCCGGGCGAGCGCCCGGTGACCGACGACGTGGTGCGCGAGCACAAGCTCAACACCCGCGAGTACGACGCGATCCGGACGATGCTCGGCGACCGCACGCCGACGCTGACCGAGCTGGGGATCTTCTCGGCGCTCTGGTCGGAGCACTGCTCGTACAAGCACACCAAGCCGGTGCTGCGCACCTTCCCCACCGAAGGGCCGCAGGTGCTCCAGGGGCCAGGCGAGAACGCCGGCGTGCTTCGCCTGCCCGACGGCTGGGCGGTGGCGTTCAAGATCGAGTCGCACAACCACCCCAGCGCGGTGGAGCCCTACCAGGGCGCGGCCACCGGCGTGGGCGGCATCCTGCGCGACGTGTTCACCATGGGCGCCCGCCCCGTGGCGCTCCTCAACTCGCTCCGGTTCGGGCCGCTCGATGACGCGCGCAACCGCTACCTGTTCGCCGGCGTGGTCAAGGGCGTCGGCGACTACGGCAATTGCGTGGGCGTGCCGACCCTCGGCGGCGAGGTGCGCTTTGCGCCGGGCTACAGCGGCAACCCGCTGGTCAACGCGATGGCCGTGGGGCTGATGCGCGCCGACGAACTGATCACCGCGCGGGCCCACGGCGTGGGCAACCTGCTGCTCGCGGTGGGCGCGCGGACCGGTCGTGACGGCATCCATGGCGCCTCGTTCGCCTCCGAGGACCTCACGAGCGAGAGCGAGGCGCGGCGACCGCAGGTACAGGTCGGCGATCCGTTCACCGAGAAGCTGCTGCTCGAGGCGTCGCTCGAACTCATCCACGGGGACTACATCGTCGCGATCCAGGACATGGGCGCGGCGGGCCTCACCTCGTCGTCGGCCGAGATGGCGGCGCGCGGCGGCGTGGGCGTCGAGCTCGACACCAGCGCGGTGCCGACCCGCGAGCCGGGGATGACCCCCTACGAGATCATGCTCTCGGAATCGCAGGAGCGGATGCTGGTGGTGGCGGAGCCGCACCGCGTCGACGAGATCCGGGCCGTGTGCCAGCGATGGGATCTCGACGCCACCGTCGTGGGACGGGTCACCGATGACGGCCTGTTCCGCGTGGTGCACGACGGCCGGCTCGTGGCCGCCATCCCCGGCCAGGAACTAGTCGAGGGGTGCCCGATCTACACCCCGGAGGCACGCGAGGGCGACGCGGCAGTCGCGCGCCGCGCCCGCCAGCCCGAGGGAACCGCTCCCGATCCGGTGACCGCGCTCGAACGGCTGCTCGATGCCCCGACGATCGCGAGCAAGCGCTGGGTCTTCGAGCAGTTCGACGGCACCGTCCGTGGCCGGAGCGTCGCCACCCCGGGTGGCGATGCGGGGCTGCTCCGGGTCGACGACACGCCGTTCGCGCTGGCGATGACGGTCGACTGCAACGCCCGCCATGTCCTGCTCGACCCGTACGAGGGCGGCAAGGGCGTCGTGGCAGAGGCCGCGCGCAACATCGCCTGCACCGGCGCGCGTCCGCTCGGGATCACCGATTGCCTGAACTTCGGCAACCCCGAGCGGCCCGAGATCTTCTTCCGGTTCCGCGAGGCGTGCCGCGGCATCGCCGACGCGTGCCGCGCCTTCGACACGCCCGTGACGGGCGGCAACGTGTCGCTCTACAACCAGTCCCCGCTTGGTGCGATCGATCCGACACCGACGGTGGGGATGATCGGCCTCCTGGAGGACGTGACCACCGCGGTGCCCAGCCACTTCCGCGCCGAGGGAGATGCGATCCTCCTCCTCGGCCGCACCCACGGGCACCTCGGGGGTAGCGCCTACTGGGCGGAAGTGCTTGACTGCGTGGGAGGACCGCCACCGCCGATCGACCTTGCCGCGGAACGCGCGCTGCAGGAGGTGCTCATCGCCGCGGCGGCCGGGCGACTGCTGGTGTCGCCCCACGACCTCAGCGACGGCGGCCTGGCGGTGGCGCTGGCCGAATCGTGCATCGGCGGTCCGTGGGCCACCACCGCCTTCGGCGCCGAGATCGACCTGGGTCGCCACGCGGAATCGGTCAGCGACGAGGGATGGCTGTTCGGCGAGGACGGTGCCCGGGCGCTGGTGAGCTGTGCCCCGGAGCGGGTGGCCGACCTGCAGCGCCTCGCCGGCACCCATGGCGTGGAGTGCCACTTCCTCGGCCTGGTCGGCCCGGCCAGCGCCGACCTGGAGGTCCGCCGCGACGGGAGCCACTGGCGGTGGCCCGTCGCCCGACTGCGGGCGCAGCATCTCGACGCGATCCCCCGGCGGATGGCCGCGCCGGTAAGCGCAGGGGAGGACTGACGCATGTGCGGCATCATCGGCGTGTCCGGACTCGACGGCGCTGCACGGACGGCGTATCTCGGCCTGTACGCCTTGCAGCATCGCGGTCAGGAGAGCGCCGGCGTGGTGGCGGTGGACGTCGAGGGCCGCGCCCGGATCCACCGCGGAATGGGGCTGGTCGCCGACCTCTTCGACGAGCAGACCTTCCGTCGCCTCGAGGGCGACGTGGCCGTCGGCCACACCCGCTATTCCACGGCCGGCAGCACCGTGCTCGCCAACGCACAGCCGTACCTCGTCAACTACCACTCGGGTCCGCTCTCGATTGCCCACAACGGCAACCTGACCAACGCGGCCGAGCTGCGCGCGGAGCTGACGCGCGAGGGGGCGATCTTCCAGTCGTCGTCGGACACCGAGGTGCTGGTCCACCTCATCGCGCGCAGTAGCGCGGCCACGCCGGAGGCGCAGATCCGCGAGGCGCTCGAGCGGGTGGACGGCGCGTGCACCGTGATCATGAGCGTGGGCCGCGCGCTCTACGCCGCGATCGACTCGCGCGGGTTCCGGCCGCTCTTCCTCGGCCGGATCGGCCAGGGGGTGGTGCTCGCCAGCGAGACCTGCGCGTTCGACCTGGTCGGGGCCAGCGAGGTGCGTGAGCTGCGACCCGGGGAGTTCGTGCACATCGAGGACGGGATCATCACCGACCTCGCCCCGCTGGAGTCGCGCCCGGTGACGCGCTGCATCTTCGAGCTGGTGTACTTCTCGCGCCCGGACTCGACGGTGTTCGGTGCGTCGGTCGACCACGTGCGCCGCGAGCTCGGCCGCAACCTGGCCCGCTTCCACCCGGCGCCGGGAGCGGACGTGGTGTTCTCGGTGCCCGACTCCTCCAACGTGATGGCGCTCGGCTACTCCGAGATCTCCGGCGTGAAGCTGGAGCATGGCCTGATCCGCAACCACTACGTGGGTCGCACCTTCATCAACCCGACGCAGGCGTTGCGGGTGGCCAAGGTGAAGATCAAGTTCAATCCCGTGCGCGACGTGATCGCCGGGCGCTCGGTGGTGGTCGTGGACGATTCCCTGGTCCGCGGGACCACCAGCAAGGGTCTGGTGCAGATGATCCGCGCCGCGGGCGCCCGCGAGGTGCACCTCCGCCTCGGGTCGCCGCCGATCACCGGGCCGTGCCACTACGGCATCGACACGCCCACCCGCGACGAACTCATCGCCGCCACCCACAGCCGCGATGAGATCCGCCAGTACCTGGGCGTCGACTCGCTCGACTACCTCACGCTCGATGAGATGGTCGACGCCGCGGGGAGCAGCGGGGCGTGGTGCCACGCCTGCTTCTCCGGCGAGTATCCCACGGCGGTTCCGGAATCCGCGCACGATCACCGCCACTCCTCCCCGCCCGCACCCGCCTCGGTATGACCGACAGCTTCCAGCAGCAACCGCTCGTCTACTTCTTCGGGCAGGGGCGTGCCGACGGCACCTCCGCCATGAAGGACCTCCTCGGCGGCAAGGGCGCCGGACTCGCCGAGATGACCAACCTCGGCATCCCGGTGCCGCCGGGATTCACCATCGCGGCGACCCTCTGCCAGACCTGGCTGGAGACGCGCTCGTTCCCGGCCCGCCTGCGCCGCGAGGTCGAGGCGGCGGTGCAGCGACTCGAGGCCGCCACCGGCAAGGAGTTCGGCGGCGAGGACCACCCGCTGCTGGTGTCGGTGCGATCGGGCGCCGCGGTGTCGATGCCGGGGATGATGGACACCATCCTCAACCTCGGCCTCAACGACCGCACCGTCGAGGGGCTGGCGCGGCGCGCCGACCAGCCGGCATTCGCCTGGGACTGCTACCGGCGGTTCGTCCAGATGTACGCGGCCGTGGTGCTCGACCTCCCCAAGGCGCCGTTCGAGACGATGACCGACGAGGCGCTGGCGGCGCACGGCACGGCCCGCGCGATCGACCTGCCGGTGGGCGCCCTCAAGGCGCTGGTGGCGCGCTTCAAGGCGCACGCCAGTGAGCGGTCGGGTGCGCCGTGGCCCGAGGACCCGATGGAGCAGCTCTGGGGCGCCATCGCGGCGGTGTTCGACAGCTGGAACACCCGCCGCGCGATGGACTACCGCCGGCTGCACGACATCCCCGACACCCTCGGCACCGCCGTGAGCATCGTCGCGATGGTGTTCGGCAACCTCGGCGAGGACTCGGGCACCGGCGTGGCGTTCTCGCGCGACCCGTCCACCGGTGCCGCGGAGCTCTACGGCGAGTTCCTCACCGGGGCACAGGGCGAGGACGTGGTCTCGGGCGCGCGGACCCCCGAGCCGATCGCCCGCATGCGCGACACCCTCCCCGGCGCGTTCCAGACGCTGGAGCGGATGGCGCGCACGCTGGAGCGGCACTTCCGCGACGTGCAGGACATGGAGTTCACCATCGAGAATGGCCAGCTCTACATGCTGCAGACCCGGCGCGCCCAGCGCACCGGCCAGGCGGCCTTCCGGGTGGCCTGCGAGATGGTGGACGAGGAGTTGATCAGCGAGGAGGAGGCGGTCGCCCGCATTCCTCCGCAGGCGCTCGAGCAGCTGCTCCATCCGACCATCGACCCGCGCGCCGAGCTCGACCGGTTCGTCCGCGGCCTCAATGCGTCCCCCGGCGCCGCGTCGGGAATGGTGGTGCTCGACGCCGACACCGCCGCGGAGCGCGCCGCGCGCGGCGACGCGGTGATCCTGGTCCGGCGCGAGACGTCGCCCGAGGATTTCCACGGCATGGTGGCCTCGAAGGCGGTGCTCACGGCGCGGGGCGGGATGACGTCGCACGCCGCGGTGGTCGCGCGCGGAATGGGCAAGCCGTGCGTGGCAGGCGCCGCCGACCTCGAGGTCGACGAGTCCGCCGGGACGCTGCGCGCCGGCGACCGGACGGTCCGCGCGGGCGACTGGATCACGCTCGACGGCAGCACCGGCCAGGTGTACATCGGGCAGGCGCAGCTGCTCGAGCCCGAGCTGGACGACCACTACCGCCGCCTCATGGCATGGGCGGACCGGATCCGGCCGATGAAGGTGCGCGTCAACGCCGACACGCCGGCCGACGCCCATCGCGGCCGCGACTTCGGCGCCGAGGGCATCGGGCTCTGCCGCACCGAGCACATGTTCTTCGACGAGGAGCGCATCACGATCGTCCGCGAGATGATCCTGGCGGACTCGCGGGACGCGCGCGACGCGGCGCTGGCGCGCCTCCTGCCGATGCAGCAGAAGGACTTCGAGGGCATCTTCAGGGCCATGGCCGGCCTGCCCGTGACGGTGCGGCTGCTCGATCCGCCGCTGCACGAGTTCGTGCCGCTCACGAGCGAGACGCAGAAGGTCACCGCGCAGGCGATCGGGATCAGCGCGGCGGCCGTGAAGCGCCGGGTCGAGGCGCTGCGCGAGTCGAACCCCATGATGGGCCACCGCGGCTGCCGGCTCGGGATCAGCCACCCCGAGATCTACGACATGCAGGTGCGGGCCATCGCGCGTGCCGCGGCCGTGTGCGCGCGGCGCGGCGTGGACGTGCGCCCGGAGATCATGATCCCGCTGGTCGGGCACGTGAA
>CALGOK010000224.1 GCA_937961295.1 uncultured Gemmatimonadota bacterium | reverse complement strand
CCGTGAACGTCGCGGTCACGTTCCGCGCCTGACTCATCGTGACCTGGCACGTCCCCGTCCCGCTGCAGGCCCCGCTCCACCCCGTGAACGTCCCGTTCGTCGCCGAGGCGGTCAGCGTCACCTGGGCGCCATTCGTGAACGGCGACGAGCACGTCCCGCTCGTCGCCCCGGCGGTCACGGTGCAATTGATCCCGGCGGGACTCGACGTCACCGTCCCGCTCCCGGTCCCACTGCCCGCCACCGTCAGCGTGTTCGGCTGGGGGGCCGTGAACGTCGCGGTCACGTTCCGCGCCTGACTCATCGTGACCTGGCACGTCCCCGTCCCGCTGCAGGCCCCGCTCCACCCCGTGAACGTCCCGTTCGTTGGCGAGGCCGTCAAGGTCACAATCGTCCCAATGACGAAATCTTCACTACAATCGCCTGAGCCAACACCCGCAACAAGCGAACAACCGATCCCCGATGGGATAGACGCGACAGTTCCATTTCCTAGACCCGAGCCTGCCACCACCAGTGGATAGACGGGAGGGGGAGGGCCGCCGAAGTCAGTGATAAGGAACTGCCGGAGGAGTCGGCCTAGAGTTGCCCCGCCATCATGATCCGGGGCTTGCTCAAACGGTACGTAGAGTCCATCAGAACCATACCGGTACCGCATCTGGCCGTGATGGTATCCGATCAGTTCTCCAGCTCGCGCACCAGGGAATCCGGTCGGCACCAGACTCTGTCCACCATACCCTGCTCCGAGAGCACTCGTTAGACTCACCACGCAATCACCGGCAGGCCTCGGTATCCCGCAGAGCGCACCCTGCAGTGCTTTGTTCCCACCAAGGACACGAGTAACAGCCTCATCCGCGAGTGTGCTTTGGAGAGCCAGATTGAGCAGCCATGCGCTGTTAACGCTAGCTTCGGCGGTTGACGTCGGATTCTGGGCACAAATCGTCACACCAACGACGGCGTTACACAGGTTGGCGAAAGATGTCCCTTCGTGGGGAGTACCCAAGGTGACCACTCTTCTGACCCGAGGACGCAGTGAGGCGGCGCCCGAGTGAGCTTGGACAGCTACGAGTCCTCCCATACTGTGCCCGACCAGCATGAGGTCGTACGCGAGGTCAGCTCGCGCGAGAATCATCCGACGGAGGTTGTCGCCAGCTGCCTCGATACTCTCCCAGGTTGGCCAACGGAACACCCACAAGCGAACCCCAGCGGCTTCCAACTCAGTCCTCAGCTGTGACCACTCAGCACCCACTTGGTCGGGAGTCAGCTGAAGGCTTGCATTGAAATAGTCGTCCCCATCGGGCCACCAGGCTTGGACAGCACTACAGGTACTAGCGCCAGTAGGTACAAAGCCGTGAATGAGAACAAGATCCCGCACGCCAGTACCACCGGCCGTCGAGATCCTTCGAAGATCATACGCTGCCGGGCACTCGCCATTGATACGGAACCCGAAATGGGGAGGTGTACGGTCGGTAGAAGTCCACAGGCCACCGCTGATCACCTCGGCTGCCGCTGAAAACTCGAACCGCACGCTGGACTCGGTACCGTGAGGAAGTTCATACCTGAGTGAGACAGTCCGCGCGCCTCCAGAGGGCACTGACACCTGTGTGGTTGAATGAGACGTGGAATAGGAGTAGGTCCGCCCGTTGTCTCCGGTAGCTGAGGCGTCAACCCGAACGACTCGCACCGCAGACGAGGGATTGGACACATCCACTTCGATCGTCGTTTGAGCAGTCGTTGGACGCGAGCTGACAATCGTTGGAGAGACGATCGTACCTGTAGTAGCTCCTTGCAGCAAAGATTGACTTGGGACACCCTGTTGAGAGATCCGGGCACCCGTAACAAACGGCACATTTCGCCACAGCACCTTCAATGGGTTTATGCCCACCTGTACCTGGAACGGTGCCTGATCCCCCCAGTAGTATCCACCCGCTGCTTGGGGTGCATATGCTCGAAGTGAGTATGCCAGAGTCGGATCGAGCGAAGAGAAGGTTGCCACCCCAGTGGCATCGGTCTGCTTTACAGAAACCGCACTAGATCCGATGATCAGTTCCACGGTGTAGCCGGCCCCTACCCCACTGACGCCATCAGCCTGACGTACAGCCACGGGCAGCGTGGACAGAGCCGCCCCAACGGTAAACCCCTGGTCGAATGGGGTTGTGACACCGTTGTAGGTCACCTCACATCTCGCGGTATGCACCCCCTGGCTGAACGGTCCCCTGCCGGAAGCGGTTCGCGTCGCTGAGTTTCCCGCAGACAACGAGGGCAATGACCCCGACGCCTGCTGGACACCATCCACCAAGATGCGCCAAGTACTACCACTGGCGGTGCCACCGCCGACGTTCTCTACGCGGCACGTGATGTCAACCGGATCGGCTGAAGTTCTTGGATTCGGCGCGATCGTGACCGACGTAATGGACAGTTGTGGAGCAATAGTGCGGGTGAATGTGACCGTGACTGTCACACTTGACGAAGCAGTCACCCGGCATGCCGTCGACGAGATAGGGCTGCAATTCGAGGAGAAGGCCGGCGGATCCGTCCCCAGATCTGGAAGTGCAGAAACTGTCCACGGTCCGCTGGAGGTCACGTCCGCGAAGCACGTTCCAGATTGAATTCCAGATGCACTACGCCTGCACACAATACCTGTACCGTTTACAGTGACCTCTCCTGCTCCACTGCCCGCAGTTTGGATCGTGATGCGCCGCTGGGTTTGTGCTTCGAGATCATGAGACGCAGCGCAAAGACCGGCGAAAAGCATGGCCACCGACGCGATAAGGGCTGGGCATCCGCCCTTGGAATAGACGGAACCGACCTGGCTCGCCAGGATCGACACGGATTCAGCTTTGCGGACAGGTCTCATATGGGGGATCGCAGAAGTGGGGAGGCCAGGTGGACCATCTCGGAATGGCATAGGCCGGTATTCCGGCACCTACCGCCCCCCCAGCCCGGACCGTACCTTTTCAGGTGCGAGCCAGTCGAAGGTCCGACCCGGACCAGGAGTGACGGCGTGAACGCGCCGTAGAGGGCCACGGTCGCGCTGGTATGGAGTCAACTACCCGCGCGTCTGGAGGCCGTCATATGCCCTCGGAGACCGTCATGCGCCCCCCGGCTGACGTTCCGCTGACGCTGGTCACCCTCGGTGGCTTCGCCCTGCGCGACACCCGAGGCGAGCAACTCCTCGGACCCGGCAAGCCGCTCGCCCTCCTCGTCTACCTGGCCGCCTCGCCCGGCCGCACCGCCTCACGCGAGCACCTGATCGACCTCCTCTGGGCAGATGCCGACCCTGAGCGCGCCCGCCACGCCCTCCGTCAGGCGCTCTGGCAGCTGCGGCAGGTGCTGGGCGAGGCGTGCCTCGACGGCAAGGAGGAGATCCGCCTCGCCTGTGATGTGGGGCTCGACCGGAACCGCTTCCTCGCTGCGATAGAGGCCGGCGAACTCGCGACAGCCCTCAGCATCTACGGCGGACCCTTCATCACGGCGTTCGCCTCGCCGGGCGGCGCGGCGTTTGAGCACTGGGCCGACGGGGAACGCCTCCAGCTCCAGTCCGCCTTCCTCCGCGCCGCTGAACTGCACGCGCGACGATCCCTTGCCCGAGGCTCGCCCCGCGACGCGATAACCGTGAGTCGCCGGATCAAGGAGTTCGACCCCGACGGCCAATCCGGCCCCCGGCTGCTGATAGAGGCGCACCTCGCCAGCGGGGATGCGCTCTCCGCTGCCAGCGAAGCCGAGCGGCTCCTCTGGCGGGCGCGAGAAGACGAGGTGGAGCTCGAACCGGCGTCGGAGGCGATGGTCCGCCGGGCGCTCGGGCGCACCACGGCCGACGAATCATCCGGCCCCACAGAGGTGCCCGCCACGACCCGACTAACCGCTGAGCTCGTGGGGCGCGAACGAGAATTCGCAACCGCCCTCGCGGCATGGGCTGACGCACGCCAAGGATCCCCCCAGCACGTCCACTTGGTCGGTGCAGCCGGACTCGGCAAGACTCGCCTCCTCCTGGATCTCGAGGCGCGACTTCGGAGCTCCAGTGCCCGGGTGCGGTACCTCCGTGCCCACCCTGGGGATCGTGAGCTGGCGTCATCGCTGGCGAGCGAACTCGCCCGGGCGCTGGCCTCGCTCCCCGGGGCCAAGGGGGTGTCGCCGGAGGTTGCCGCGACACTCGTGGCCCTCGACCCGGGCCTGGCCAGCCACTACGACGCGCGCGCCGACACCGCAACGGCGGCGGAGGCCGTGCGACGGCGGACCCTCGCCCTTGCCGAGCTGGCGCGAGCCACGGCAGAAGAGGCTCCACATGCGCTGCTGATCGACGACCTGCACTGGGCCGATGCGGAGTCGCTCACGATCCTCGAGGGACTCCTCGCTCGACTCGACCACACCGGAATCCTGATCGTCACGGCGACCAGGCCTCTTGGGACAATCCAGCTGCGATCCGAGGCGCGACAGGCCGTGGCGCTCGAGCCGCTCACCGAGGAGCAGGTCACGGAGCTGCTGGAGTCCCTGGCGCGATTCCCCGATGCCGCCCACGCACAGCGGATCGGCCACCAACTCCACCTCGCCGCGGCGGGGAACCCGCTCATGGTGCTGGAGCTGCTGTCGCTGGCCTCGGAGCGCGAAGCGCTGCGCATCGAGGGCGAGCAGTGGGTCGGGCCCGCCCTCACATCCAGGGAACCGGTGTTCTCGGAGCGGGACGGGATTCGTCAGCGCCTCGCACAACTGGGCCCAGAGGCAAGGCGCGTGCTCGGCGCACTGGCGCTGGCAGGGACGCCCCTCGAGCACGAACTGCCCGGCGAAGGGGTGGCCCGCCCGGCCCAACCGCTCTCCACACAGTTGATGCTCCTGGCTCGACTTGGGTTCGTCGAGGATCGCCACGGCATCCTCGAACCGACGCACGACGAAATCGCATCTGCCGCAGCAGCGATGGACCCGGTCGAGGAACAGCGACTGCGGCGTGCGCTGGGCCGTGCATTTGAGTCGAGGAGTTCCAACAGTCAATCCGCGCTGCGACGATCTGCACACCACTATGCCCAGGTACGCGACAGCGCGTCGCTGGCACGCCTGGTCAAACGAGCACGACAGCAGGAACGTCACGCGGGACATGACCGGTCATCGCTCGATAAACTCCTTGATCAACTCGTCGGGGGCGACCCGGCGCTGCGGAGTGAGGTTCGCCGGCTCTGCCCCATCCGGGAACGCCTTCCAATCAACCGGATGGCGGTCACGGCCGCCGCCGTGGTCGCGCTGCTTGGCGTGGTCCTGTGGCGGCGTTCACACGTGCTGGCCGCCGCGGCCGATTCGTGGGCGAGTTCGGTCGTCCTGGAGGTGGCGTGGGAAGGAGACGGACTCCCATCCTGGCGGACCGCGCGGATTGCGATCGACCCGGTCAACTGGGATCCCGAGCGCTCACTGGCACTAGGTGCTCCCGTACTTCGGAATGAGCCGTTTGTCAGCTGGGGGATGCTCGGGGGGTACTCGCTGAGCGGAGACACCCTCCTGATGTCCAGCACAGAGGACTCTGCCTCGACCGGCAGCCAAGACATCCTCCTCATCGCTGATGGACTGCACGAGGTGCTGACCACCACCCCGGGAGACGACGTCAATCCCGCGTGGACGGTGGATGGCCGCGGCTACTTCCTCACGACGACGCGTTGGAGCGGGACCGGTCCCGACGATTACAGCATTGGCTACCACCAGCTCGGAGCCGATGAGGTCGTTCCGGTGGCACGCACTCCGGCAAGAGAGGAGTTTCCGGTGCACTCCCCCGACGGCACCCGGGTGGCGTATGGCCTGGTGCCCATTCAGGGAGGGCCGGTGAGTCTCTGTGTCGCAACGTTTGCTGGGGAGCAGCTGGCGTGCCTCCCGGTCGAGGGTGCGGAAACGATTCAGCCGATCGCCTGGGCGGACCACGACGAGGTGGTCGTGATACTCAGCATCGGTGCTCGGCGATCCCTCGAGCGCATGGACACCCGCACCGGTCGACGCGAACAACTCCTCCCCCACGAGGCGCAAACGGCGGCAGTAGACCCCGGAGGTGAGGTGCTGGCGTGCATCTGCATCGATCCGGCGCGGGACGAGCCTCGCCTGTACGTCTCCCCGCTAACCGCCGTCGATCGCGGGGCATGGATCGATGCGCCCAGTGAGTTCCCCGTGGGACAGGTGCGCATGGTCAAGGGCCGCAGAACTCGGCCGCACCTCGAATCACTGGCCATCGTCGCCGATTCGGTGGCCCCTACCGGCCATCAGTACCAGCTTCGCGTGGTGGGGCGTGGCACCGATGGTGCGCCAGTGGCATTCGACTCGTCGACGGTCCGGTGGCGAATCCTCGACGGGGAAGGAGCTCGCATCGATGCACGCTCCGGCCTGCTCACCATGGATCGGGACGGCATGGTGCACATCGAGGTGACTGCGGGGGGGTGGCGCAGTGCCACGCACACCATCCGGTTTCGGAGGGCCTCCGCCGCACTGCTGCTCGAGGAGCCGTGGGACGCGGGCGCGTTACAGGCGAGGTGGCGGGCGTTCGGGCGGCCATCGCCGTTCACGGGCATCCATCAGGTGATGGGACGCGCTCTCTTCCCCAACGGCGACAACTCCTTTCCATCGGGGGTCTACAGCCTGGCGAGCTGGCCGGCCGGTGCCGGTCTCACCATGGAAGCACCGGTCGCGATACCGGTGAATCAGCCGCTACACCAGACCCTCAATTTCGGGTTCCGCGCAAGCACAGACAGCGCTGTCCTCGAACAATGGGACCATCGGACCGGCGGGCCACCAGGGACGGCAGCGTCCTCCATCGGCACTTGCGGGCTCGCCTACCCTGCCGGTGAAGGGTTTGCAGCATGGTCGCGACTCAGTCTCGACGCCGGCCGTCGGCAGGCGATGATCGCGGTGACCCGGGAACTTGGCGACGGCACCCCGAGGATGTGGCGGGTGACAGTCTTCAGCGACGGACGGTGCGGCATCGCGATCGATTCGGTCCCGATAGCCATCTCCACGAGCTCGGTGTCCCTTAACCACCAGCTGCGGGCATGGCTGATGGGCAAGTCGCATGGAACGACGAACGTCATTGGGCAGCTGCGCCTCTGGCGAGGCGATCCCGGAGGGGTCGACTGGACTCGCGTCCAGCAGTAGTGACCGAAGGAGGGCAGCGCCACCCGAGCCCCCCTCGCCTCACGACTCACGACTACCTTCTCAAGATGCGCTACACCACCTGGTCCAAGTTCATCCCCGGCCTAGCCGACCAGGTGAACCTGCAGGCGCTGCTCGACCAGCTCTCCGACTTCCTGCTCCAGTCAGGCTTCAACGGCATGCCTGCCTGGTGGGGCGAGCCCGGCGACGAGGGTGACGCCCGCAACCTCGCCGACCTGCAGGACGCCATCCTGCGCGCGCTGATGGAGTCGGGGCAGCTCACCCCCGAGATGCTCCGCTTCCTCCGCAACGGCACCACCGGCAACGAGGAGCGTGACGCCGAGGTCCAGCGCGAGATCGCCGAGCTGCTCGACCGGATCGTCGAGCGACTGGTGGACGAGGGCTACCTCAAGCTTAGCGACGCGTCGGGCCGCTCCGTCCCGCCAGACCAGCTCCCCGGGGGCGAGGAGCGCGCCGCCGCGCGCATGGTGCACTGCGACCTCCGAGAGAAGGGTGCCGACTTCCTCGGCTACCGCACCCTGCGCGACCTCCTCGGTGCCATCGGCAAGTCGGCGGTCGGCGCCCACGAGACGCCGCACCTCGCCACCTCGGTCGAGAGCGATGCCGCGAGCAAGCCGTGGGAGTTCGGCGACGTGATGAACCTCGACGTCCCCGCCACGCTGCTTTCCGCCATCGGCAAGCATGGCCTCGGCGTGCCGATCCCGCTCGAGTACGGCGACCTCCAAGTCACCCAGTCGGAGTACCGCTCGTCAGCCGCCACCGTGCTGATGCTCGATTGCTCGCACTCGATGATCCTCTACGGCGAGGACCGCTTCACCCCGGCCAAGAAGGTGGCCCTGGCGCTCTCGCACCTGATCCGCACCCACTTCCCGGGCGACACCGTCAAGGTCGTGCTCTTCCACGACGGCGCCGAGGAGGTGCCGGTGGCGGCGCTCGCCAACGTGCAGGTCGGGCCGTGGCACACCAACACCGCCGGCGGACTCCGGCTGGCGCGCCGGATCCTGGCGGGACGGAAGAGCGCGAACCGGCAGATCATCATGCTCACCGACGGGAAGCCGTCGGCGCTCACGCTTCCCGACGGCCAGGTCTACCTCAACCCGATGGGGCTCGATCCGCGCATCCTGCGGGAGACGTTCGCCGAGGTGGCCGCCTGCCGCCGCAGCAACATCATGATCAACACCTTCATGCTGGCCCGCGAGCGGCAGCTGGTGGACTTCGTGATGCAGGTGTCGCGGATCTGCCGCGGCAAGGCATGGTTCGCCTCGCCGATGACGCTGGGCGAGGCGATCCTGATGGATTTCCTGAAGGGGAAGACGCGGCGCGTCGCCTGACGGAGCGCGACAACGCGAGGGGCGAAGAGCGAGGGGCGGAATTCCGCCAACAGTGCCCTTCGCCCTTCGCCCTTCGCCCTTCGCCCCTCGCCCCTCGCCCCTCGCGATGTCGCTGCTATCTGTACCGCACCGTCTTCACCCGCCGCCCCGCCGGCATCATTTCGCCCGGCTGCACGCCGTTGATCAGCGCCAGCTCCTCGGCCGTCGCGGCACCGCCGCTCTGCGAGGCGAGCCGGTTCACCGTCGACGCCGACGACAGCGTCACGATGTCCAGCTCGCGCACCCGCCTGAACTGCTGGTTGGCGGCGGTGGGCGCGAAGGTGCGGATCGCCGACTGCAGGGTGCCCATCCACTGGTTCGCGTTCGCCGCGAGGGTGAGGCCGAGGAACCGGTAGACCTCGCCGCGGTGCTCGATGAACATCGCCTCGCCCACCAATGCCTGCCCCTGCGAGGTGGTGGCCGCGAAGCGCACCGCGTGGGCGGCGAGGCCGTTCACGCGGGTGGCACCGGTGGCGCTCACCTGGATCCCCTGCTGCGACGCGAACGCCTGCGCCGCCGCGCCGGCGCTCGCCTCCTGCGCCCCGGCCAGCTCCAGCTGCGCCTGGCCGTTCGGCTCCACCAGCACCACCCGCACCGCCTGGTTGGCACCCTGCCAGTCGGCCGGCACGTCGAACTGGAACCGCAGCACCGGATGCAGGAAGCGGTTGTTGTCGAAGTACCCTTGCCGCGGGTCCTGGCCGAACACCATCCCGTCGAGGTGGTTCAGGAAGTCGTCGCGATCGGTGCGCAGCCCAGTGTAGCTGCTCACCGTGTCGGCCCACGCCTGGGTTGCCGCCACGCGGTCGCCCGGATCGGGGTGCGTGGAGAGGAAGCCGGGGAGGCGACCGCCATCGCTGCGCTCGCTCACCCGCTGGATCGTGGCGAAGGTCTTGGGCATCTCCCGCACGTCGTAGCCGGCGTGCAGCGAGTAGCGGTGACCCAGCTCGTCGGACTGCCGCTCGTCGTCGCGACCGTATGACAGCAGCAGCAATCCGGCGCCCGCCTGGGCGAGCTGCCCCGGGAGCCCCTGCGCCAGGTCGGGCTTGGCGATCGCCCCGGCGATGAACACTCCAGTGAACAGCTGCTGCTTGCTGATCTGGTTCACCGTGTGCTTGGCCGTGACGTGACCGATCTCGTGGCCCAGGACGCCGGCGAGCTCGGCCTCGCTGCCCATCACCGCGAGGATCCCGCGGGTGATGAAGATGAACCCGCCGGGGGCGGCGAAGGCGTTGATCGAAGCGTCGTCCATCACGTGGAATTCCCACGGCAGGTCGGGGCGCTCGGAGGTGCGGGCCATCGGCATCCCGACCGAGCTCACGTAGCCGGTGAGCGCGGCGTTGTCGACGAAGCCGGTCTGCTGGCGGGCCTGCTCCATCGACTGGCGGCCCAGCTCGATCTCCTGGGCCTCGCTGATGAACGACAGCTCCCGCCGTCCGGTGACCGGATTGGTGGCGCAGGCGGCGGCGAGGAGCAGGGGTAGGTATCGGAAGATTCGCATTGGCTCTGGGGTTGAGGTCCGCGATATCATACCGGCCGTGACGAGCAATGTGCCATCTCCTGCACCGCGGACCTCCTGGACCGGCTGGACCCCGGCCGGAGGCTACCCCCTGCCGCCGGCCCTCTCGAGCGCCGACCCGCGGGTGGCCTTCATCCTCAACCTGGGCCGGGCCCTGCACACCTCCGGGTACTCGGCGCCCAGGCTGGAGGAGGTGCTGGTGCTGGCCAGCGACCGCCTCGGCCTCACCGGCCAGTTCTTCTCCACGCCCACGTCGATCATGGCCTCGTTCGGCCCCCAGGACGACCAGCGGACCTTCATGATCCGGGTCGAGCCCGGCGAATCCGACCTCGGCGCGCTGGCCCGGGTCGACCAGGTCACCCGCGACGTCCTCGGCGGCCGCCTGACCCCCGCAGAGGGCAACGCGGCGATCGCGACGATCGAGTCGATGGCACCGCCGTACGGCACCCTGTTCACCACCCTGGCCTTCGGGATCGCCTCGGGGAGCGCCGCGCGATTCCTCGGCGGCGGGGCGTGGGAGGTGGGCACCGGGCTGCTGATCGGGCTGCTGATCGGCGTGCTGGCCATCGGCGCCGGGCGCAATCCCGGCATCGGGCGGGTGTTCGAGCCGGTCGCGGCGTTCACCGCCTCGGCGATCGCGGCGCTGGTGGCCAGCGCGGGCGCGCCGGTCTCGGTGCTCCTCGCCACGCTGGCGGGCGTGATCATCCTGATCCCGGGACTCACGCTCACCACCGCGATGACCGAGCTCTCCACCCGCCATCTCGCCTCGGGCACGGCACGGCTGATGGGCGCGCTGGTGCTGCTGGTGAGCATCACGTTCGGGATCGCGTTCGGCACCAAGGCGGTGACGCTGATGTTCGGCGCGATCCCCGTGCACGAACCGGTGGGGCTGCCGCCGTGGACGCTGGTGGCGGCGCTGATCACCACCCCGCTGGCGTTCGTGGTGCTGCTCAAGGCGGAGGCGCGCGATGCGCCGTGGATCGTGCTCGCGGGCGCGCTGGCATTCGGCGGCGCACGACTGGGGAGCGAGTGGCTCGGACCGGAGCTCGGCGCGTTCGGTGGCGCCCTGCTCACCGGCATGGGCAGCCAGTGGTACTCGCGGATCCGCAACCGGCCGTCGCAGATCACGCTCGTGCCGGGACTGCTGCTGTTGGTCCCCGGCAGCATCGGGCTGCGCTCGCTCACCTCGATGATGGACCGCGACGTGCTCCTCGGCGTCGAGGGCGTCTTCCGGATGGCGCTGATCGCCGTGTCGCTGGTGTCGGGGATCCTGATCGCGAGGATCGTGTCGCCGAGACGGCAGCTGATGGAATGAGATCGCAGGCGCGCCACTTGTGGCGCGCGGTGCCGGCATCGCGCGTCGCGAGCGACGCGCCTGCTACGCCGGATCCACCTTCCGATACGCCTCGATCACCGCCTGCTCCCCCGCCGCGCCCTGCCCGGCGTTGCCGTGCTCCATCCCCACGATGCCGATGTAGCCCTTCCGCTTCAGGTGGGCGAAGACGTTGGCGTAGTTGATCTCGCCGGTGCCCGGCTCCTTGCGACCGGGGTTGTCGCCCACCTGCACGTACGCCACCTCGTCCCATGCCCGGTCGAAGTTGGGAATCAGGTTCCCCTCGGTGATCTGCTGGTGGTACACGTCGAACAGGATCTTGCAGGCCGGCGAGTCGACCGCCCGGCAGATCTGGTAGGCCTGGGGGATGCGCGTGAGGAACAGCGACGGATGGTCGCGGCGATTGAGCGGCTCGAGCACCATCACCAGGCCGTGCGGCTCGAGCAGCTCCGCGGCGGCACGGAGGATCTCCACCGCGTTGGCCGCCTGGTACTCCGGCTCGAGCCGCGGCGCCACCGTCCCCATCACCACCGTCATCCACTTCGCGTTGACCCGCTTCGCGACCTCGATTGATGCCCGCGTGTCGGCCAGGAAGCTCTCGCGGAACTCGGGCTTTCCCTCGGCGAAGGTGGTGGTCCACGCCGTGTCGGGATTGAGGACGAACACGCCCATCCGCATGCCGAGTCGCGCCATCTCCGCCGCAATCCGCTCCTGGTCGGCGACCGGACGGCCGCGCATCCCGTTGTCCTCGAGGGCACGGAATCCCTGCTCGTGCATGAAGCGCAGCTGATCGACCAGGTCCTCGCCGGCCGACGCGCGGAACATGCCAAAATGGGGGGCATAGTCCAGCGCGAACCGCAGGGGCGACGCACGCGTCGCCCACAAGTCACGGGCGACGGTCGGCGCGTGCGTCGCCCCTACGAGCCCCCCGGCCACCCCGCCCACGAATCCCCTGCGATCCATGCTCACCATCCCTCGTTGAAGGTGCGGTCGAGCTGCGTCTGCCCCGGCATCGGCACCGGCGGCACCTCGAGCGGGCCGAAGCGGAATTCGGCCGGCGTGATCGACTGCCCGCTGGCGAGCAGTTCCTCCCAGGTCACCACCTGACCGGTGTACGCCGCCTCGCGCCCCATGATCGCCACCAGCGTGCTCTCGGCGATGCGCCGGCCCTCGTTGAGCGGCGCACCGGCGCGGATGCTCGCCACCAGGTTGCGGTGTTCCAGCACGTAGGGATTCACCCCTTCGAGCACCGGATGGCGCCACACCGTGGCACCCTCGATCCGGTTGTAGGCGTTCGACGTCCCCGCGGTCCCCTGGAACTGCTCACCCACCCGCGAGGCGGTGCCGTCCTGTTGCCGCGCAGTGGCGTGCCACTTCCGACCGTCGGCCAGTTCGTACTCCACCGCGAAGTGGTCGAAGATGTGGCCGTAGGCCGGGTCGGTGCGCACCTGCCGCCCGCCGGTGGCGGCGGCGCGCACCGGGAGCTCGCCGAAGACCCAGTTGGCCACGTCGATGTTGTGCACGTGCTGCTCGACGATGTGGTCTCCCGACGCCCAGGTGAAGTAGAGCCAGTTGCGCAGCTGCCACTCCATGTCGCTCCAGCCGGCCTCGCGCGGGTACATCCAGAGGCCGCCCTGGTTCCAGTACACCTGGCCGGTGACCACCCCGCCGATCGCGCCGTCGTGGATCCGGCGGATCGTCTCGAGGTAGCGCGGGTCGTGACGGCGCTGGGTGCCCGCCACGATGCCGAGACCGGCGGTCCGGGCACGGTCCGACGAGTCGATCACGCTGAGCGCGCCGGCGACGTCCACCGCCACGGGCTTCTCCATGAACACGTGCTTGTTCGCCCCGATCGCGGCGGCGAGGTGCGATGGGCGAAAGGCCGGCGGCGTGGCGAGGATCACCAGTTCCGTGTCGGTGGCCAGCACCCGGTCGACGGCATCGAAGCCGGTGAAGCAGCGCTCGTCGGTCACCTGGTAGCCGGCGGCGAAGCGGGCGTCCTCTGCGGCGATCCGGGCGAACTGCTCGCGCGCCTTGGCGAGCTTGTCGGGGAAGAGATCGCCGAGCGCGGTGACGGTGACGTTGTCGCTGGCGGCGATCGCGTCGCGCACGGCGCCGGTGCCGCGACCGCCGCATCCGATCACGCCGATCCGAATCGGATCCGCATCGGGCCGGCCGATGCCGAACCCGCGGCGCGGCAGCGCCAGGCCCGCGGCGGCGGCGGTGGTGCTGGCAACGAACGAGCGTCGGGAGACGGTCACGGCAACCTCACCAGTCGGAGGCCCGCGAACGGGCCGTCGGAGAGCCACCAGCGGCTCTTGGGAACCTGCGGATCGGTCTGGTTCCAGGTCGGCTGCTGTCGGGCGCGCATCGCCGGGACGAGCGAGTCGACGGGCGTCAGGAACGTGCCCCCGCGCAACCAGGGCGTGCCGTCCTGCCCGGTGACCCACTCCCCCGCATTGCCCAGCAGATCGTGCAGTCCCAGCGCGTCGGGCGCAAGCGCCGCCACCGGGTGGGTCGTTCCGTCCGCGTTCGCCCTCGACCAGGCGTGCCCCGCGGAACCAGGAGTCGGAACGGCAATCGCGAGGTCGGCGGCCCGCTGCCACTGCGCGTCGGTGGGCACGGCGTACCGGTGGCCGGTGCGCTCGCTGAGCCACGCGGCGAAGCGCACCGCGGCGTCGTGGGTGATCGAGATCACCGGAT
>CALGOK010000223.1 GCA_937961295.1 uncultured Gemmatimonadota bacterium | reverse complement strand
CGCTGCTCGCGCTGCTGGCGGCGTGCGACCCGACCGCCACCAGGCCCGACCTGCAGCCGCTTCCCGAGGCGCCGCGGCTGCAGATCGAGCTGTTCATGGTCGAGGCCACTCGCGCCCTCGCGCTGGCGCTGGACACCGACTCGATCCCGGTGGCGCGCACCGAGCCCGACGACGGCTGGCTGGAGACCGACTGGTTCGACATGACCACCCTCGCGCCGGTCCGCGGCCGCCCGCTCGGCGTCGCCACCGTCAAGGTGCGCGGCTTCGTGACCCCCAGCCGGCCCAATCATTCCCTGCTCATCGTGGAGACGGTCTACCGGCCGGTCGCCGATCCGTCGCGCCCCGATCGCGACCTGGAGGAGCAGGTGCCCAATGGCCACCCGGTGGCGGTGCGGGTGCAGCGGGCGCTGGAACGGTTGAAGGCGGAGTATGGAGAGCAGTGAGTTGTGAGTCCTGAGAGGTGAGGAAAGACAAAGGGCCGGCTCCGTTCACGGATGCCGGCCCTCGCTTCCTCCCCCACGTCTCAGGACTCAGGCCTCACTTCTTCCCACGAACGCCGCCATGTACCGCTCAAGCGTCTCGTGGTCGAGCTCGGCGTCCTTGCACGGTCCGGCCGGGAGCGTCATGGTGAGTCCCAGCACCGGCACCTTGTCGGCGACGTCGTGCAGCCCGGTGACCATGTCGCGCTCGCACGCGACGGCCACCACCGCACGAGGGCGGCGCTCGCGGATCACCCGCCGGGCAAGCTGGCCGCGGGTCGCAACGAACACCGGCACGTCGTGGCGTCCCGCGGCGTCGAGGACCCGATCCAGCGTGGTGCGTGACAGGCAGCGCGGCACCAGCAGCAGCAGCTCCCCTTCGCCGACGCGACGGACCCGGAGCAGGGCGAGCGCGTTGTAGACCTTCACCGCGGCGTTCTCCACCCAGTCGCGCCGGCCGAACCACGACGCCACGCGCGACGTGAACGCCATCACACGAAGGAAGAGCCCGCGTTCGGCCAGCCACGCCGGGAGCAGCGAACGGCGCAGCGCGAACGACGCGCCGAGCAGCAGCCACCAGCTGACGCAGAGGACCGTGCCGCCCGCGAGCACCGCCCACGCAACCGCGGGGATCGCGACGTGCACCTGGCCGAGTCGTGGCGCGAGGAGGAACAGCAGCACCACCACCACGGCGATCGCCACGGCCAGGGCCAGCGAGGCCCAGCGGAAGAAGAGCGACGGTGGCGAGTCGAAGTTGCCGTGATTGGGGAGCGGGGTCCCGGTCCACTCGTCCCACTCGTGCCCGAGGCGGCGGTCGACGTCGATGTGGATCAGCTGCGCACGCGGTGAGGCCATGGCGGCGAAATCTCCGACTGGGACGGTCGGAGTCAACCCCGCCGTCCGCATTCCCGCATATTTGCGGCATGCTGCCGATCCGCACCGACCGCACCACGCGGGAGCGCTACAGCCAGGGAGCCGGGATCCATCGGCTGATTCCCGCAGCGGTGGCACGCCCCGAGGACGTGGCGACCCTGATCCGCACCCTGGAGTGGGCCGCGGCGGAGGGCCTCCCCGTGGTGCCGCGGGGCGCCGGCACCGGGATGGCGGGAGGCAATGTCGGCGCGGGAATGGTGCTCGAGCTGTGCGGGCTCGGCACGCGCGAGCCCAATGTCGATCCGCGCGGACGCGTCGTGCGCGTCGATGCTGGTGTCGCACTCTCGCGCGTCCAGGCGGCGGCTGCGACGCACCGCCTCCGGTTCGGGCCCGATCCATCGAGCGCCGCCTGGGCCACCGTGGGCGGCATCATCAGCACCAACGCCGCCGGTGCCCGCTCGTACCGGCTGGGTGCGACCGATCGCTGGGTGGAGGCGGTCGACCTGGTGACGATTGACGGCCCGTTGTCCCTGGCGCGGAGCGAAGGTCCCGATCCGAGCCATCCGGTGGTGGCGCGTTTCCGCCGCGACGCCGAGCCGCTGCTGCGCGGGCATCGTGCGGCGGTGCTCGATCGCGTGCCCCGCACGCGCAAGGACACCGCTGGCTACGGCCTCAAGCGCTACCATGAGCGCGGTCACCTGCTCGACCTCGTGGTGGGCAGCGAGGGAACGCTGGCGATCGTGACCGGGTCGCGTCTGCGCCTGGAGCCAGTTCCCGCGGAGCGCGCCACCCTCGAGCTTCGGCTGCGTGATCGCGCCGCGCTGCCCGCCTTGGTCGAGGCGCTGGCTGCATCGGCACCCACGAGCATCGAACTCTTCGATCGCTCGTTCCTCGCCGTGGTGGCCACGGCGGTGGGCAGCGCCGCGGTGCCCCACGACCCGTCGATTGCCGCGGTGCTGCTGGTCGACCTCGAGGCGGACGTTCCAGATGATCTCGAGCGACGAATTCCCGCGGCGTCGGATGCGGCCGTGCGCCACGGGGCCGCCGTCGCCGTGGCGCATGCGGACGAGGCAATCGCGGCGCTCTGGGCGCTGCGTCACCGCGCCTCGCCGATCCTGGCGGGCCTCGGCGATGGGCGTCGCTCGCTGCAGGTGATCGAGGACGGCTGCGTCCCGTTGCCGATGCTCGCCGCGTATCTCGACGCGGTGGACGCCGCGTGCCGCGAGGCGGCGATCGACGCGGTGATGTTCGGGCACGCCGGCGACGGGCACGTGCACGTGAACCTGCTTCCCGACCTCGGTCGGCCCGACTGGCCCGATGCCGTGCGCCACGTGTACGCCGCGGTGACCGAGGCGCAGCTGCGCCTCGGCGGCACGCCGGCCGGCGAGCACGGCGCCGGTCGGCTTCGCGCGCCGATTCTCGAGCGGTTCGTGGGTGCGGAGGCCATGGCCTGCATGCGCGCGGTGAAGCGCGCGTTCGATCCCGAGGGCCGCCTCAATCCCGGCGTGATCCTTCCCGACGCCGCCGATCCGCTTGGCGCGATGAAGGTCGGTCCCGATGCCGCGCCGATCGCCCCCGCCGTGGCGGCCGACCTCCACCGGATCGAGGCGGAGCGCCGCTGGGGGGAGAGCCGCTGGATGAGCCGTGACGGGTGACGGGGGACGGGGGACGGTCGCCGACGACATCGGGGACCCGGCCCGCTTAGGTTTCGCGCGATCCAGCGGTGACCCGCAGTCCCCGTCACCCGTTCCCCGTCACCAGTCACCCGCCTGCCGATGCTCAAGCTGATTCGCGAACCCACGGTCACGCTCATCGCCCGTCCTGAATTCCTCGAGCCGTCGCACCTCGGCGTGCAGTGGAAGGATCCCGGCACCGACGGCGAGCGGCTGGCGGAGTTCGCCGGCCGGCTCTGCTACATGAGCCAGCGCAACCCCGCGGGCCGCAGCACGGCGGAATACCTCGGCAACATCCTGCGGCAGGGGCACGGGTCGGTGTTCGAGCACGCGACCTACGTGGTGCTGATCGAGGGGGTCTCCCGTTCCCTGACGCACGAGCTGGTGCGGCATCGGGCCGGGTTCGGCTATTCGCAGCTGTCGCAGCGCTACGTGGACGAGTCGGAGGCCGCCTTCGTGGTCCCGCCGGCGATCCAGGGCGACGAGGCGCTGGAGACGGCTTGGCGGGCCCAGGTCGCCGCCGCGCAGGATGCCTATGTCAGCGCCGTCGAGGGGCTGATGGATCGGTTCGCCTGGGTGGAGGACAAGGTCCACCGCCGGAAGATGGCGCGCGAGGCGGCGCGGTCCTTGCTGCCCAATGCCACGGAAACCAAGATCGTGGTGAGCGGGAACGTCCGCGCCTGGCGGACCATGCTGGAACTGCGGCTCGGCGAGGGCGCCGAGCGGGAGATCCGCCGCATGGCCGTCCGGGTCCTCGAGACGCTTCGCGGCGAGGCGCCGCGATTCTTCGCGGATTTCGAGCTCTACGATGCCGATGATGGGGAGAAGGCCGGTCGGGTGGTGTATCACAAGGTCTGAGCGGCGGTCGGCTACAGTGCGGCAGCCCCGATGACCCGGCGCGCCCGGATCCGCATCGACCGCTGCGTCTGTCGTGACCGGCCTTTCGCCGACCTCCTCGACGAAGCCAGGGCCCACGGCTGGGGCGTGGCGGAGCTCGGTAGGCGGACGGGTGCCGGGGTCCAGTGCGGCCTGTGTCGCCCGTACCTGCGCAGGATGTTGGCCGACGGGACCACGGTGTTCCGCGAGCTGCTCGAGTCGCCGGAGGAAGCGCCCTGAGCGAACGCACCCCGATACCCAGCACACCCGATGCACCGCCCGGTGGCGGGCCGCTGCGGCCCGCCCCCGGGTGGCGGTCGCTGTTCGCCACCAGTTCGCTGGTGTTCTACTGCCTCCTGTCGGGGTGGGTGGCGGTCGCGTTGCTGGCGAGCGGCCGGTACGACATGGGCCTCGGGGCGGCGGCGATCTCCTCGCTGCTCACCCTGATCACCATGAAGCGGGGCCGCTCCCTCGCGGAGCGGCAGAAGGTGTCCCTGTCGCGCGCGCTCGAGGCGGCCGCCCGGCGCAACCGCGAGCTGGAGCGGTTGCGCCAGCTCGCCGCCACGCTGCTGGCGGGCACCGATCTCGCCTCCCTCAACAAGCAGGTGGCCGAGGCCGCCGGCGACCTGCTGGAGGCCGAGGGCGGCGCGATCATGCTGGTGGTCGAGGAGGGGCGGTTCGCCCGGCTCGTGGCCGGTTCCGGTCCGCTGCAGCCGGCGGTGGGCGCCCTCGTGCCGATCGAGCGCTCGCTGGTGGGCCACGTCGTGTCGAGCGACGAGCCGGTCCTGGTCGACGACCTCGAGAGCGATCCGCGCAACCATCCGCACGAGCAGCTCACGGGGCGGCTCACCAGCGCGATCATGGTGCCGCTGCGCTCGGCTGGGCTCGTGGTCGGCGCCGTGTGCGCGTTCAACCGCCGGGATGGCCGGCCGTTCACCGAGCACGACCAGCAGCTGCTCCAGTCGCTCGGCGACCAGGTGGTGCTCGGCCTCGACCGCACCACGGTGCTCGAGGAGCTCCGCCGCAACGAGCGGATGCTCGCTGCGAAGAACCGCGAGTTGCAGCGCGCCACCCAGCTCAAGAGCGAGTTCCTCGCGAACATGTCGCACGAGCTGCGCACGCCGCTCAACGCCATCATCGGCTTCTCGGACCTGCTGCTCACCGAGGGCCTCGGCCCCCTCGAGGAACAGCAGAAGGAATTCCTCGAGGCGATCCTCCGCAACGGCCGCCACCTGCTCGGGCTGATCAACTCGGTGCTCGACCTCTCCAAGATCGAGGCGGGCCGGATGGTGCTGCACCTCTCGCGCTGCGACCTGCGCGACGAGGTGACCGGTGCCATCACCGACACCGCCCCGCTCCGTGGCGCCAAGGACCAGGAGTGCGTGGTGGAGCTGCCGGAGGGCGTCGATCTCGGCATCCTCGCCGATGGCACCAGGGTCCGGCAGATCCTGTTCAACCTGCTGTCGAACGCCTCGAAGTTCACCGGCGAGGAAGGCCGGATCACCGTCTCGGTGGTGCGCACCATCGCGCCGATGCCGGAGCGCGTGAATCCGCGCAACGGCGAGCCCGCGAAACTCTCGCCCCGCGAGGTCGTCTGGGTGTCGGTCTCCGACAGCGGTGTCGGGATCCGGACCGAGGACATGTCCAAGCTCTTTCAGGAATTTTCCCAGGTCGATGCCTCGACCACCCGCTCGGCGCAAGGCACCGGGCTGGGGCTGGCGCTGTGCAAGCGGTTCGTGGAGATGCACGGCGGCCAGATCGGGGTGGAGTCGATCTTCGGCAAGGGAAGCACCTTCTGGTTCCTGCTGCCGGTCGAGGGGCCACCCGCCGACGCGGCCGTCGAGCGCGCGGAGGCGGCGGCGTGACCGGTCGCCGGGCCCGCGCCCTGCTGGCGCTGCTGCTCTACGTCGGCATCGGCCTCGCCACGCCGCTTGCCGACGCGTTCGCGTCGCATCGCGACGGCATCGCGCGGGCACTGCACATCGAGGCAGCCGGTGAACCGGGTTGCCACCACCACGGTTGCGTCCTCGACGCGCCGGGGGCGCCGCAGGCGCCGGCCGTCCCGCCGGCATCGCCGGTGCCATCGGCCGCGACCCACCGTGAATCTCCGCGCGTCCTCGCCAGCCAGGACCACGACCGCACGCCGATCGCGCCGCTCGGCGCGCGCGCCCCGCCCCGAATCCACTGACGCTGTCCGCACCATCTCCTGTCGTGCCGCCACCCTTTCGGTGACGGCGCGGCCGACCGTCATCGTCAATTCGGGAATCGGAACATGCTCGCCATGATCGTCGCCGCCGCCCTGCTCGCGGCGCCCACTCCACCGCCTCACGCTGCCGGCGCACTGCGCGGGCAGGTCACCGACACCGCCGGTGCCCCCATCGCGGGGGCCGAGGTCATCATCCAGGAGGTCCACCGCACCACCACCACCGATCGCGACGGTCACTACCGGTTCACCGAGGTGCCCAACGGCACCTACAGCGTGTCGTTTCGCGCGATCGGCTTCCGGCCGATGGTGCTCCGCGTCGTCATCGATGATGCCGAGCAGCAGCAGGACGTGTCGCTCCTTCCCTCGCTGGTCGAGCTGCCGCCGATCCAGGTGACCGCGACTCCGCTGGCCACCAGTGCGCTCGAGTCGCCGCAGCCGCTCGCCGTACTCCAGGGCGACGCACTGCGTTCGGCGCAGGCCCCATCCCTCGGCGACGTCCTCGCCGACTTGCCCGGCGTGCGCAGCTTCAGCACCGGCAACGGCATCGCCAAGCCGGTGATCCGCGGCCTGGGCGGCAACCGGGTGCTGGTGCTCGACAACGGCCAGCGCACCGAGTCGCAGCAATGGGGCGACGAGCACGCGCCGAATCTCGAGACGGCCCACGCCGAGCGGATCGAGGTGGTCCGCGGTCCGGCCAGCGTGCTCTACGGCTCGGATGCGCTTGGCGGGGTGATCAATGTCATCGCGCGCGAGCTGCCCGATGCCGAGGGGGCTCCGGCGTTCGTGTCCGGCCGCCTCGATGGCCGCTACGGCACCAACGGCGCCGCGCCGGATGGCTCGCTCCTCCTCGAGGGTGCGTCGGGACGGCTCGGATTCCGCGGCACCCTGGCGGGACGGCGGAGCGACGACATCGCCGCACCCGGTGGCGAACTGCTCAACTCCGGCCACGAGATGACCGCGGGCAGCGCCGCGATCGGCGCGCGCCCGGGGTGGGGAGCGTTCACCGCGTCGTACGCGCGACGGAACGAGCGCGTCGAGATCCACGAGGATCCCGCCGACGAGCCGGGCGCCACGCCGTTCCAGCGGATCACCACCGACCGCATTGCCACCACCGGCAACGTGTCGATCGGCAGCTCGCGGCTCGAGGGCGACTTCGGCTGGGAGCGCAACGACCGCGAGGAACTCGAGTCGCGCGAGGCCGAGGCGGCGGGCGACATCGAGCTCGCCCTGGTGGCCACCACCCTCACCGGCAACCTGCACCTGCACCACGCCACCAGCGCGCGCACGGCCGGGGTGATCGGTGTGCAGGGCCAGCGCACCGATGTCGACATCGGCGGCGAGGAAGCGCTCGTGCCGGCGAGCCGGACCACCAACGTCGCGGCCTACGTGTTCGAGCAGCTCGACCTCGGGCGGGTGCAGCTCTCGCTCGGCGCCCGCATCGATCGGCGCACGCTGTCCCACGACGCCAACGGTGACCTTGGTCTCGAGGCAGGCGAGCGCGACTGGACTGCCGTGTCGGGGAACGCCGGGATCCTGCTCCGGCTCGGGGCCCCGAGCGCCCTGGTGCTCAACGTCGGGCGCGGCTTCCGCGCGCCGTCGGCCTACGAGCTGTTCGCCGACGGGGTGCACGAGGGAACGATTCGATACGAGGTGGGCGACCCAACCCTCGACACCGAGCGGGCGCTCAACACCGACCTCGCGCTCCGCGTCGCGAGCCGGAAGGTGCAGGCAGAGCTCGGCGTGTTCGCCAATCGGGTGAGCGGGTACATCTACCCCGACCCCACCGGGGCAGTCGACCCGGAGTCGGGCTTCCAGGTCTACCAGATCACCCAGGGCGACGCCACGCTCACCGGGATCGAGGCCGCCGTGCAGTATCACGCCACCGCATGGCTGCACCTCGCAGGTGGAGTCGACTACACCCGTGGGCAGAACACCTCGACCGACCAGCCGCTCGCGTTCATTGCACCGCTGCGCGTGAGCGCATCGGCACGACTCGAGGGTGACGGCGGTGGCACCATCGCCGCACCGTGGCTCGAGTTCGAGGTCGAGCACAACGCGAAGCAGACGCGACTCGATCCGGACGACATCGCGCCCGACGCCTACACGCTGGCGGGGATCGGAGTCGGCGCCACGGTGGGGCGCGTCGAAGTGGCTGCGAAGGTGAGCAACCTCTTCGACGTGGCGTACCGGCCGTTCCTCAGCCGCTACAAGCGCTACGCCGATGAGATGGGGAGGAACCTGACGGTACGGATGGGGATGGAGTTCTAGCGGGCGACAGTGCGAAGGGCGAGGGGCGAAGAGCGGATGCCGTCAGCGGTCCGCCCCTCGCCCCTCGCCCTTCGCGTTGTCGCGCTTCAGCTCCACGCCCCCGCCAGCTCGTGCCGCGCGGTCCACGCGGCGACTCGACCGGCAAGGAGACGTGCCGCCAGTCGCACGGCCTCCTCGTCGGCTTCGCGGAACCATCCCGGGGAATCGCTCCCGAGCCAGAGCCAGCCGACCAGTTCGCCACCCACGGCGAGGCGCGCCGCGCACAGCGAGCGCACGCGGGTCGCCCCGCGTCGGTCGAGCGGCCCGGGCCACTCGACCCCGGCGTCCTGCAGGTCGTCGATCCGCAGGGTCTCGCGCCCACCGAGGTGGTGGACCAGGGCGTCGACGCGATCGAGGTCGCCGGCGGTCAGCTGGATCCCGGCGGAGAGTGGCAGGCCTTCCATGCCGAGGAGGGCCCAGCAGTCGGGGGCCGGTGCCACGGCGGCCAGGTCGAGCCGGTCGTGCGGTACCTGGGCACCAAGGGCGTCGGAAGCGAGCAGCACCAGTTCGCTGCCGTTGCGGGCCCGATCCACGGCATCGAGGACCGCGTCGGTGACCCCGGCCACCATCGCCGTCCGGTCCTCGGCGGCGGTCGCCGGAGCGATCCACGGCTGGGCCGCGAGGCGGCGGAACGAGGTGGCCAGCTGGGCCGCCACGCGGTGCAGGGTGCGCTGATCGGCCAGCCGGTACTCCTCACCCGCGAACCGGGCCACCGCCAGCAGCCCCACGTCCTGGACCTCGGACCGGATCGGCACCGCCATCACCGACTGATAGCCCGCGGCCCGGACCCGGTCCTCGAGCCGGAACAGCCCCTCCTGGGTGAGCAGCGGCTCGGCGGCCGGAACCTGGAGTCCCTCGCCCACCATCCCCTGGGGACCCAGCAGCAACGAGCCACCCCGCGAGGGGAGCAGCCAGCAGGCGAGCAGGTCGAGAGGGAGGATCTGGCCGACCGCGTCGCGCAGCGCCTCGTGCCACGTGGCCAGCTCGGCCAGGGACGGGCGGCGTCCCGGCCAGGCCAGCGCAGGCACGAAGGCCTCGAGCGGAACCGGGTCGTCGGTGGGCATGGTGTCTGGATCCCGAATCTGCACGCCACGTGCCATGAGGGGGACTTGCGCGACCGCGGGCGATTCCGCATGTTCCTCTCGACGATCATACCCTAGGGGGGTATATGAAGGTGATGACGCTGCACATCGAGGGGATGTCCTGCGGGCACTGCCTGAACGCGGTCAACCAGGCGCTGGCGGGGGTGGCCGGGGCCACGGTCCGCTCGGTCCGGATTGGTCGGGCGGAGGTCGAGGTGGCCGACGGGGGCACGGCGAGTGACGAGCTGGTGACCGCGGTCGAGGAGGCCGGCTACAACGTGAGCCACGTGGACGGGGCGGCGTGAGCCCGACGGAGTGGCTCGTGATCGCCGCAGGCGCGGTGGCGATCGCCGCCGTGAACTGGTGGTTCTTCGTGGCGGGCGACCCGCGCGAGGCGAGGCATGAGCACCACCACCACTGAGCCGACCGTCGAGGCCACCGAGCTGACCCTGGCGGTGCGGGGGATGACCTGTGCCGCGTGCCAGGCGCGGGTCCAGCGCGCGCTGCAGCGGGTGCCGGGGGTCGAGGACGCCACCGTCAACCTGATGATGGGCAACGCGGCGGTGCGCTTCGATCCGGCGGTGGTGTCGCGCGACACGCTGCTCGACACGGTGCGCCGCACCGGGTACGACGCCGCGCTTCCCGAGCCGCGTCGCGACGCGCTGGCGGAGCAGGAGGCGCGCGACGCCGAGCACGACGCCGAGTATCGCCGCCTGCGCCTGAAGGCGCTGGTGAGCCTCGTGGCGGGTGCGGTGGCGATGGTGATCTCGATGCCGTTGATGGCTGGCGACATGGTGGCAGGGGTCACCGTCGACCCGTTCATGCACTGGGTGATGACGTCGCTCACCCCGCCGCTGCGCGACGCGCTGCCGTGGCTCTACGCCATCCCGGCCGCGGTGCTCTCGTGGACGCTGCTGCTGATGACGGCCATCGTGATGGGCTGGGCCGGCCGTCACTTCCACGTGCGCGCGTGGAAGGCGTTCCGGCACCACAGTGCCGACATGAACACCCTCATCGCGCTCGGCACCGGGGCGGCGTTCGGCTGGTCGGTGGTGGCGACGCTCGCGCCGGAGCTGTTCACGTCGCGCGGGGTGGCCGCCGACGTGTACTACGAGGCGGTGATCCTGATCACCGCGTTCATCCTCCTCGGCGACACCTTCGAGGCGCGGGCCACGCGTCGCACCTCTGCCGCGCTGCGGGCGCTGGCGGACCTGCAGCCGCCGGTGGCGCGCGTGGTGCGCGACGGCGGCGAGCTCGAGGTCCCGGTGGCCGACGTCAGCGCCGGCGAGATCGTGGTGATCCGTCCCGGCGAGCGCGTGGCGGTCGATGGCGACGTGGTGTCCGGCGAGAGCGCGGTCGACGAACCGCTGCGCGCACGCGCGCCCCCGGCGGTGGCCAGGGCCGCGGGCGATCGCGTGGTGGGTGGCACGATCAACGGCACCGGCGCCTTGCGCATCCGCGCCACCACGGTGGGCGAGGCCTCGGTGCTCGCCCGCATCGTGGCGATGATGCAGGACGCCCAGTCGTCGCGCGCCCCGATCCAGGGTCTCGCCGACCGGATCAGCGCGGTCTTCGTCCCGGTGGTGGTGTCGATCGCGATCGCGACGTTCGTGGTGTGGTTCGTTGCCGCCGACACCGCCCCGGCGATGCGCGGTTTCGCGGCCGCGGTGGCGGTCCTGATCGTCGCCTGCCCGTGCGCCATGGGGCTGGCCGTGCCCACCGCCGTGATGGTCGCCACCGGCAAGGGCGCCGAGCTCGGGCTGCTGATCAAGGGCGGCAAGGCGCTCCAGCGTGCCGGCGACGTGGACACCGTGGTGCTCGACAAGACCGGCACGATCACCGCCGGCACGCCGACCGTGACCGACATCGCCGTGACCCGTGGCGCGGAGGTCGCCGAAGCGGAACTGCTCCGCCTCGTGGCCGGGCTCGAGGCATCGAGCCAGCATCCGCTCGCCGCCGCGATCGTGGCCGCGGCGCGCGAGCGCGGCCTCGCCGTGCCGCCCGCCGGGAGCTTCGACTCGGTGACCGGCAAGGGGGTGGTCGGCACCGTGGAGGGTCGACCGGTCGCGGTGGGCAACGCGGCATTGCTCGCCGACTGGAGCATCGAGTTCCCCGAGGCCGCCGCGCGCACCGCGGACGCGCTCGCGACTGCCGGCCGGACGCCGGTGCACGTCGCGATCGACGGACGCCATGCCGCCGTGATCGCGGTGGCCGATCCGCTGCGTCCCGAGTCGTCCGGGGCGATCGCCCGGATGCGGGCCATGGGGCTCGACGTGGTGCTGCTCACCGGTGACGTGCGCCCGACTGCCGAGGCGGTGGCCCGGCAGGTGGGCATCGACCGGGTGATCGCCGAGGTGCTCCCCGAACAGAAGGTGGCCGAGGTGGCCGGCCTGGTCGACGCCGGTCACGTGGTGGCGATGGTGGGCGACGGCATCAACGACGCACCGGCGCTGGCGCGCGCCGACATCGGCATCGCCATGGGCGGCGGCACCGACGTGGCGATCGAGGCGGCCGACGTGGCGCTCCTGCGCGAGGATCCGCGCGGCGCCGCCGATGCCATCGCCCTCTCGCGCCGCACGATGCGCACCATGCGCCAGAACCTGTTCTGGGCGTTCGCCTACAACGTGGTCGCCATTCCCGTGGCGGCCGGGCTGCTGTACCCGTCGACCGGCGTGCTGCTCTCGCCGGTCATCGCCAGTGCGGCGATGGCGCTCTCGAGCGTGAGCGTCGTGAGCAACTCGCTCCGGCTGCGGCGTTGGCAGCCATGAACGAGGATCGTGATTCGAGACTCGAGATTCGAGGTCGCATGGACGTCCTCTCGAATCTCGAGTCGCGCCTCACGAACCTCCTGAAAGGGGGATCCCTTGCCTGAGGATGCCGTTCGGCACGCTGCCCACGTCCCGCCGGAGACGAAGGATGCGCTGGCCAAGCGCCTGAAGCGGATCGAGGGGCAGGTCCGGGGGCTGCAGCGGATGGTCGACGAGGAGCGCTACTGCGCCGACGTGCTGGTGCAGATCGCCTCGGTGCAGGAGGCGCTGCGCGGCGTGGGCCGGGTGCTGCTGCAGAACCACCTGACCCATTGCACGACCGATGCGATCCGGAGCGGCGACCCGGCGGAGGCGGAGCGGGTGGTGGCGGAGCTGGTCGAACTCTGGGGGAAGTGACCCTCAGTCCTCGAGCCAGCGGATCGCCTCGGCCTCGTCGAGCAGGACGTTGAATCGGGTCGCCGTTCCCTCGCCGAGGAGGAGCTCGCACGGGCGCGCGCTGCCGGGCGCCGCGCGCGTCCCCACCAGGATCGCGGCGCGCCCGTCGCCGATCCGCTCCTCGAACGCGCGGTGCGTCTGGACCGCGCGGAACATGGTCTCGAACGTTGCCCCGCCCAGCTCGAGGTCGCGGTGGTCGAACAGCACGTCGGCACCGGGCAGCCATTCCGGGTGCTCGGTGATCTCGCGCACCATCTGGACATGCTCCTGGGGGCTGAACGGGCCGCTCGTCGTCACCCGCCACCAGCCGCGCGACCCCCCGGGCTCGATCTGCCACTGCATGGGCCCTCCCGCGCCTCCACCACGCTTGAGGCTACTGCCGGGATCGCGAAGGGGCAAAGCTGGACAGCGTCCGGCCGGCTGGGGGTCCCGCTACCTGGCCACCGTGGGGGTGCGGTCCGTCGGCGAAGGGTCTGCCGACGTCACCAGGTGGCCCAGAGCCCGGGCGTGGCGAACTCGAGCGAGTGCCCCTCGGGGTCGCGGCAGTAGAGCGAGGTGCCGCCGCGCGGCCACTGCACCTCGCTCTCGACCGCGACCCCGGCGGCGGCGAGGCGCCTGCGCACCTCGGGCAGGGCGTCGGCGTCGACGGCGAGGGCGAGGTGGAGCGGACCGTGGCCGTCGTGGCCGGGGATGACGCGGCCGTCGGGGAGCACGGCCGGTTCGCGGGTCGCGCCGCGCCGGAAGAGGAGGAGCACGGTTCCCTCCCCCGCATCGAGCGCCACCAGCCGGTCGTCGGCGAAGAGCTCGGTCATGCCCGCCACGTCGCGATAGAAGCGCGCGGTGCGGGACAGGTCGTCACAGTAGAGCGACGATTCGAGCAGTCGCCGGATCATCGTGCCGCCCTCCCGGGGCAGCCTACCCCTCGAGCAGGTCGCGTGCGATCACCATCCGCTGGATCTCGCTGGTTCCCTCGCCGATGGTGCAGAGCTTCACGTCGCGGTAGAACTTCTCCGCCGGGAACTCCTTGACGAAGCCGTAGCCGCCGAAGATCTGGACGCCCTTCTCGGTGGCGCGCACCGCCACCTCGGAGGCATAGAGCTTGGCCATCGACGAGATGGTGGTAGTGCGCTCGCCGGCATCCTTGAGCGTGGCGGCGCGATAGGACAGGAGGCGTGCCGCCTCGATCTCGGTGGCCATGTCGGCGAGCATGAACTGAATCGCCTGGAAGTGGCCGATCGGCTTGCCGAACGCCTGCCGCTCGGCGGCGTACTTCCGCGCCGCGTCGTAGGCGCCGCGCGCGATGCCGAGCGAGAGCGCCGCGATGGAGATGCGCCCGCCATCGAGCACCTTCATCGCGTCAATGAAGCCGTGGCCGATCTCGCCGAGGACGTTCTCGTGGGGCACGCGGCAGTCCTCGAGCACCAGCTCGGCGGTGTCCGAGGTGCGCATGCCGAGCTTGTTCTCCTTCTTGCCGGCGCGGATCCCCGGGGTGTCCATCTCCACCGCGAATGCGGTGACGCCGCGGCGCTTGTCCTCGCGGTCGCTCACCGCCAGCACCACCGCGATCTGGGCGTGGCTCGCATTGGTGATGAAGTTCTTCGTGCCGTTGAGGATCCAGTGGTCGCCGTCGCGCACCGCCGTGGTGCGGAGGCCGGCGGCGTCGCTGCCCGATCCCGGCTCGGTGAGCGCCCAGCAGCCGATCCACTCGCCGCTGGTGAGCTTGGGCAGCCAGCGCTGGCGCTGCGCCTCGCTGCCGGCCAGGTAGATGTGCCCCGCGCCGAGCGAATTGTGCGCGGCGAGGGCGAGGGCGATCCCCGACTCCACCGCGGCCAGCTCCTCGATGATGTGGATGTAGTCCACGTAGGAGAGGCCGGCGCCGCCGTACTCCTCGGGGAAGATCGCGCCCAGCAGCCCGAGCTCGCCGAGCTGCTTCATCACGTCGAGCGGAAAGTGCTGTGCCTCGTCCCACTCCATCACGTGGGGCGCGATCTCGCTCGCGGCGAAGTCGCGCACCATGGCGCGGATCTGTTCCTGCTCCTCGGTCAGTCGGAAATCCATGCGGGTCCTGCTCCTCGGTGGGGGCAGCCTGGACGGGACCGCCCCGGCTGCTCGCGGATTGCTGGTGTGTGGTCGCGTCCCTCGCGCCTCGCCCTTCGCCCGTCGCTCCTCGCCGTCATCGATATGCCGGTCGGTACATCCGGTCGGCAAGCCACGGTTCCAGCCCGTCCTCCGGCACTTCCGCCGTGGCGAGTCCCTCGGTGATGGCCACCCGCGCGACGGCGCCGGCGATCCGCACCGACACGTCACGGATCCGCTCCAGCGGCGGGAAGAGGGCGCCCTGGGCGAGGTCGGCCTCGGTCACGGTGTCGGCCAGGGTGCGCGCGGCGGCAAGGAACATGGTGTCGGTCACCCGGGTGGCCTGCGTGGCGACGACCCCGAGGCCGAGTCCCGGGAAGACGTAGACGTTGTTGGCCTGGCGCGGCAGCACGGTGCGGCCGCGCAGCGGCACCGGCCCCTGCGGTGAGCCGCTGGCGAAGAGCGCGCGCCCCTCGGTCCAGCGGTACGCCTCCTCCGCGGTGCACTCCGCCTTGGACGTGGGGTTGGAGAGCGCGAACACGATCGGCGACGGCTCCTGCTCGGCGAACGCGCGGAGGATCTCCTCGGTGAACGCCTTGGGCTGCGCCGCCACGCCGATCAGCGCGGTGGGGCGGAGTGCGCGGACCGCCTCGGCGAGCGTCGCCACCGGCTCGTGCTCGTGCGCGAACGGTCGCTTGTGCTCTGCCAGGTCATCGCGGCTCGCGACCACCAGGCCCTTCGAGTCGACGAACCAGCAGCGCCGCCGGGCCGCGGCCTCGGACACTCCCTCGCTGACCATCGCCGAGACGATCAGCTCGGCGATCCCCGTGGCGGCCGAGCCGGCGCCAAGGAAGAGGAGCTGCTGCTCGCGGAGCGGCCGGCCGGTCGCGCGCGACGCGGCGTGCAGCCCGGCGAGCGTGACGCCGGCGGTGCCCTGGATGTCGTCGTTGAACGACCGGAGCCGGTCGCGGTGGGCCGCGAGGATGCGGAACGCGTTCTCGGTGGCGAAGTCCTCCCACTGCAGCAGCGCACGCGGGAAGGTCTCGGCCACGGCCTCGACGAACTCTGCCACCAGCTCCTCGTAGGCGTGGCCGCGGACCCGGCGGCGGTCGAGGCCGGGATAGAACGGCGACTGCCGAAGCTCGTCGTTCTCGGTGCCGACGTCGATGGTGACCGGCAGGCAGCGCGCCGGGTCGATGCCGGCGCAGGCGGTGTAGAGCGCCAGCTTGCCGATCGGGATGCCCATCCCCTGCGCGCCGAGGTCGCCGAGGCCGAGGATCCGCTCGCCATCGGTGACCACGATCACCTCCACGTCGCGCACCGGCCAGTTGGCGAGCACCTCGCGCACCCGGCCGCGATCCTGCGCGGTGACGTAGAGGCCGCGGTGGCGGCGGAAGATCTCGCCCCAGCGCTGGCACGCCTCGCCCACCGTCGGCGTGTAGATGATCGGCATCAGCTCGGCGATGTGGTCGAGCACGGTGCGGTAGAACAGCGTCTCGTTCCGGTCCAGCAACCCGGTGAGGTAGATGTACTTGTCCAGGGGCGTGGGCTTGCGCTCGAGGTGCGCGAGCGAGCGCTGGACCTGCTCCTCGAGGGTGACCACCCGCGGCGGCAGCAGGCCGCGCAGCCCCATCGCCTCGCGCTCGGCGTCGGTGAACGCCATCTCGCGATTGTGGCGGGGGTGCTGCAGCAGGTCATGGCCGCGCAGCGGCGGATCGAGCTCCATCAGTGCTCCGGGCGAATCGGTCTCGGGGTGCCCGGAAAACTACCCCTGCAGGAGCCGGGGCGCAGCGACTGCCGGTGACGGGTGACAGGGGACGGGGGACGGGGAATCGCGGTGAGCGGCTCAGGATGCACTCACCGATCGGCCGCGCCGCTCGCGGCGCGGCAGCGGACGACCTCCAACGTACGAGTCAGCCGGTTCGGTCGTCCCCGTCCCCCGTCACCCGTTACCCGTTGCCCGTCACCCGTCACGATTCACGCGCCCCATGTCGCGCACCACGGTGCGCAGCGCGCCGAGCATCACCACGCCGCCGATGAGCGCCATGATCGGCAGCACCATGACCGCGTTGGCGAGGCCGATCCGGTCGGAGAGGGTACCGACCAGCGGGAACGCGATGGCGTCGCCGGCGAGGTGGATGAACAGCAGGTAGGCCCCGCTCACGGTGGCGCCGATCCGCGCGGGGACCACGTCGAAGATGACCGCGGTGAGCGGACCGTGGTACCACGACAGCAGGAAGAAGGCGAGCGCAAAGAGCGGCACGAACAGGTCGAGGTCGCGCACTGTGAGCAGCCAGATGGCCAGCGGCCCGCCGAACAGCAGCCCGAGTGCCACGGTGATGACCCGTGCCCGTGCGGTGTAGCGGCCGAGCCAGTCGGCGACCACGCCGCCCACCAGCGCGCCGCTCACCCCGGCCACCAGCCCCCACTTGCCGAGTAGGGCCGCGCTCGCGCCGGCGCTGAGGTCGAAGGTGCGGGTCATGAAGGTCGGTCCCCACCCCACCAGGCCGTTGAGGCCGAACGAGATCAGCGCCCCGGAGGCGAACATGAACACCAGCGTGGGCGTGGCGAGCACCACCCGCATGGCGCGCATCAGCTCGTCGACCGCGCCCTCCATCTCCCGCGTCCACGGCGTCTCGCTCCGTTGGCCGTGCTCGACCAGGCGGACCCAGCGCCAGATGTTGAGCGCGATGCCGATGCCGATCAGCGCCGCGAACACCGCGACGTCCGCCGCGCTGTCGGCGCCGTAGTGGAACGACGACACCCCGGCCGCCACCAGCCCAATCATCATGAACAGCAGCGACTCCGCGAACACCCGCGCGAAGTTGCGCACGCCGATCTCGAGGTCGCGCAGCGTGCCGCGGACCGTCAGCGGCGCCTCGACCCGGGTCGGGTCGCGGAGCCGGGAGACCAGCGCGGCGCAGAGGAAGCCGGGGAGGCCCACCGCCATGAATGCCACCCGCCAGCCGTAGATCTGCTCCAGCCAGCCGCCGAGCAGCAGGCCGAGCACGCCGCCGAGCGGGATCCCGGCGGCAAGGATCCCCATCGCGATCGCGCGGTCCTTGCCGGGGAAGTAGTCGGCGGTCATCGAGTTGGCGGCCGGCCCGTAGGCGGCCTCGCCCACCCCCACCGCGGCGCGGCAGAAGAACAGCTGGCCGAAGTTGCGCACGAGGCCGCTCAGCGCCGTGAACAGGCTCCACACCGCCACCCCGCCGGCGATGACGCCCTTGCGGCTCTTGACGTCGGAGAGCACGCCGAACGGCAGCGCCGCCAGCGAGAAGACCAGGATGTATGCCGAGCCGAGCCAGCCGAGCTGGGCGTCGCTCAGGCTCAGTTCCGCCTTGATCGGCTCGAACAGCGCGAAGATGACGTTGCGATCGAGGTAGTTGAGCAGGTTGATGAACGCCAGCAGTGCGAGTGCCCACCACGCCCTCCGCCGCGCCTGCGCCGCGCCGTCCGTCGCCGGCTCCGCCACCGGTCAGGGCTCCACTTGCGTGATCCGCAGCCGCCGCCGGCAGTCGTTGATGATCCGCACCACCTCGTGCGGATCGTCGGTCACCGTGAGCAGGTGCTCGTCGCCGGGCGAGATCATCCCCTCCTCGAGCAGGCGCGCACGGATCCACTCCATCAGGCCGCTCCAGTACTCGGTGCCGAACAGCACCACGGGGAAGCCGGTCACCTTGCCGGTCTGGATCAGCGTGAGCGCCTCGAACACCTCGTCAAGGGTGCCGAAGCCGCCGGGGAAGACCACGAACCCCACCGCGTACTTCACGAACATCGTCTTGCGGACGAAGAAGAACTTGAAGTCGAGCGAGCGGGTGAGGTACGGATTGTTGTGCTGCTCGTGCGGCAGCTCGATGTTGCAGCCGATCGAGAGGCCACCCGCCTCGAAGGCGCCCTTGTTGGCCGCCTCCATGATGCCGGGCCCGCCGCCGGTGATCACCGGGATGCCGGCCTTGGCGAACAGCGCCGCGGTCTCGACCGCCGCCTGGTACATCGGCTGGTCGGGACGGGTGCGCGCCGAGCCGAAGATCGACACCCCGCCGGCCACGTCCTGCAGGTTCTCGAACCCCCAGGTGAACTCGCCCATGATCCGGAGCACGCGCCACGAATCGGAGTTGCGGCGGATGCGCACCGTCTCCGCATCGACCGGCTCGTTGAGGAGCTTCTCGTCCTCGGTGGGAGTGCCCTTGCGCGAGGTGGCGGGGAAGTCGCCGCTGTGCTCAGCCATCGAGGAACGCCTCCAGCATGCCGCGGTGATCCTCCGCGACGTTGTAGAAGTAGGGCGAGACCCGGACGTGCCCGGGCCGCGCGTCGACCACGTACCCCCGCTCCGCCAGGCGCGCCACGTCGCGCGCCGGGTCGTCGCTCGGCAGCATCACGATGCCGCTCCGCTCGAGCGGCCGCGACGCCACCTTCGGCTGGAGGCCGTGCTCGCGCGCCTGCTCGATCAGGTCCTCGGCGAGCGCGCTGGTCACCGCACGGATCGCCTGCGCGCCGGCGGCCTCGAGGACGTCGAGCCCGCCGAGCTGGGCACAGACCGGGAGGAGCGGCGGCGTGCCGGTCTCGAAGCGGCGGGCGTCATCGTGCGGCACGTAGCTCGACGGGTCGAACCGGAACTGCTCGCGGTGCCCGAACCAGCCGGTCACGTTCGAGTGGAGCGACGCCGTGGTGTCCGCGCGCGCCCAGAGGAAGCACACCCCGGTGCCGCCGAGGAGCCACTTGAGCCCGCCGCTGCAGTAGAAGTCGGCGCCCAGCTTGTCCACCTGCACCGGCAGCTGCCCGGCGCCGTGGTAGCCGTCGATGAAGGTGAGCGCGCCGCGCTGCCGCGCCACGTCGGCGATCGCGCGCACGTCCTGGATCGCGCCGGAGGTGAAGTAGACGTGGCTCGTCGCGACCAGCGCGGTGCGCCCGTCGATCGCGTCGGCGAACGCCTCCACCGGGACCGTCACGCCGTCGTCGCTCGGCAGCACCACGAGGTCGACGTCGCGGTTGTGCCACTGATACGGCACGGTGGGGAAGTCGAGCGCGGTGGTGACCACGCGCGGGCGATGGCGGTGATCGACCGCGCCGGCCACGACACCGAGGATGCTCGACACCGACGGGTGCAGGGCGATCTCGTCGGGCCGCCCGCCGATCAGCTGCGCGTAGCGGGTGCGGAGCTCGACGAGCATCGCCCACCACCGGTCGTACCAGTTGGCGGCGCCACGCTCCTCCCATTCGTCGAGGTGCCGTGCGATCCGCGCCCGCGACGCGCGCGACAGCGCGCCGAGCGAGCACGAGTTGAGGTAGGTCGCGTGCCGGAACACCGCGAACTCCTCGCGCCAGGCGGCCAGCGGATGCGGCAGGGATGGCGGATGGACCGTCATGAGGGGGCAATATACGGGAGGAGGAGGGCTGCCACCCCGAGCGCAGCGAGGGGGCGCAAGCCAGCACTCGCAGCAGCCGGCCTCCGCCCCCTCGGTTGCTGCGCTCCCTCGGGGTGACAGGTCCTCCGTTAGCTTCCACCCGTGCCCGATCTCGACCCTCGCTACCGCGGTTCCTGGGGCCGGCTTGCCGGGCGGCTCGCGCTGCGGGCCGCGGTCGCGCCGCGCCTGGCGCTCGACCTCCTCGGCACCGCGTGGGCGTTCCGTCGCCGCGGCTGGTGGCGGCGACCGCCGTTCCTGCCGCTTCCCGACCCGGCCTACCTTCGCTGGCGGATGTACACCGCCTACGGGCACGAGGACGCGGTGCCGCCCGCCGACGACGTGATCCGCTTCGCGCGCTGGCGCCGGGAGACCATGGGACTGTGACCGATCGGCCGCACGTGGTGATCGTCGGCGGCGGCTTCGCGGGACTCTACCTCGCGAAGCGGTTGCGGCGTGCGCCGGTCCGGGTCACCCTGGTCGACCGTCGCAACCACCACCTCTTCCAGCCGATGCTGTACCAGGTCGCCACCGCGGCGCTCAATCCCGCCGACATCGCCTCGCCGATCCGCTCGATCCTCCGTCGCCATCGCCACGTCGAGGTGCTCCTCGGCGAGGTGGAGCGCGTCGACGTCGCCGCGCGCATGGTGCACCTGGCCGATGGTGCGGCGATCGCCTACGACTACCTCGCGGTCGCGCCGGGCGCCCGGCACAGCTATTTCGGCAACCCCCAGTGGGAGGCGCACGCGCCGGGACTCAAGGCGCTCGAGGACGCGCTGGAGATCCGCCGCCGGGTGCTGCTCGCCTTCGAGCAGGCGGAGCGGGAGCCCGATGCCAAGGCGCGGCACCAGATGCTCACCTTCGTGGTGGTCGGCGGCGGTCCCACCGGCGTCGAGGTGGCGGGTGCGCTCGCGGAGATCCGCCGATTCGCCCTGGCGCGCGACTTCCGCCACATCGATCCCCGCGAGGCGACGGTGATGCTGCTCGAGGGCGGGCCGCGCATCCTGCCGAGCTATCCCGAGTCGCTGTCCCGGCGCGCCAAGGAGGACCTCCGGCGCCTCGGCGTCGACGTGCGCGAGAACACCATGGTCACCGGACTCACGGCGGAGGCAGTGGAGGCCGGCGGCTGGCGGATCCCGAGCACCACGGTGGTGTGGGCCGCCGGCAACCAGGCCTCGCCACTGCTGGCGTCGCTCGGCGCGCCGCTCACGGCGCAGGGCCGCGTGATCGTCGAGCCCGATTGCACCATCCCCGGCCACCCGGAAGTGTTCGTCCTCGGCGACGCGGCCTGGCACGAGCACGCCGGCGAGCCACCGGTGCCCGCCACCTGTCCCGGCGGGATCCAGATGGGGCAGTACGCCGCGAAGGCGATCCGCGCCAGCATCGCCGGCCGGCCGCGCAAGCCGTTCCGGTTCTTCGACAAGGGACAGCTGGCGGTGATCGGTCGCGGCCACGCCGTGGCCGACATCGGCCGGTTCCACTTCGGCGGCTGGGCGGCCTGGCTCTTCTGGGCGCTGATCCACATTGCCTACCTCATCGGGTTCCGCAACCGGCTGCTGGTGATGATCCAGTACGCGTGGTCGTACCTCACCTTCGGGCACGGTGCCCGGCTGATCACCGGCGAGACCGGTGAGTACGCCGCGCGGGTGGCGCGGTCGACATGACGCCGCTCACCGCCGCCGAGGTGAAGGCGGAGGCCGAGCGGATCGGGTTCGTGGCGTGCGGCATCGCGCCGCTCGAACCGTCGCGTCGCGCCGACGCGCTCGACCGCTGGCTGGCACGCGGCTACGCCGGGGTGATGGGCTACCTCCCGCGCCAGGCGCGCAAGCGCAAGGATCCGCGCACCATCACCCCGGGCGCGCGCACCGCGGTGGTGGTGCTGGAGAACTACGCACCCGCTTCGGACGAGCGCCCGCGCACCGACGAGGCGTTCCACGTGGCGCGCTATGCCCGCGGGATGGACTACCACATCGTCACGCACGGACGGCTGCACCGGCTCAGCGAATGGATGAAGGCGCGCGGTGCCGAGGTCGCGCACACCTGGGTGGACGACGGCCCGGTGCCGGAGCGCGAGCTCGCCGAGCGCGCCGGCCTCGGCTGGGTGGGGAAGAACACCATGCTGATCCACCCGCGGCTCGGCTCGTTCACGCTGATCGGCACGGTGTTCACCGACCTGGAGCTCGCCGACGATGCGCCGCCCGTGGCCGACCTCTGCGGCTCGTGCACCCGCTGCCTCGACGCATGCCCCACGGAGGCGTTCGTCGACGCGCGCGTCCTCGATGCGACCCGATGCCTGTCGTACCTCACGATCGAGCAGCGCGCCGACCCGCCCGCCGAGCTGGCGGAGCGCTTCAGCGGCTGGGCGTTCGGGTGCGACATCTGCAACGACGTCTGCCCATGGAACGTGAAGTTCGCGCGCCCCACCACCGTGGCCGAGTTCCGCGACCGCGGTGATCCCGACCGACGCGATCCGGCGGTGTTCGAGGCGATGGACGAGACCGAATTCCGCCGGCGCTATGCCGACACCCCCCTGGCGCGACCCGGGCTCGCCCGGATGCGCCGCAACGTCCGGCTCGCCGTGGCGAGCCACCGCAAGGCTGACCGATGACCCCGGATCTCCACTCGATCGCCGTGTTCGTGACCGACCTCGAGCGCGCCCGCGCGTTCTACGAGGACGCCCTCGGCTTGCCGCTGGTGGCCAAGGGCTCCTTCGGCTTCCAGTTCCTCGAGCAGCCGCCGCACCTCGGCGTCCATCCGGCCGGCCACGCCAACGCCCAGGCCATGGTGGGCCGCGAGACCGGCCTCACCTTCCGGGTGACCAACCTGCTCGACCTCTGCAGCGCGCTGGGTGAGCGCGGCGTGCGCTTCGTCGCCGAGCCGACGCAACAGGGATTCGGGATCATGGCCATGGTGGCCGATCCCGACGGCAACGTGATGGCGCTCTGGGAGGACAACGTGAGCGAGCGGGAGGACGGGTGAGCGCGCCGCGCGAGTTCCGCAGCGACAACACCGCACCCGCCCATCCGGCGGTGCTCGCGGCGATCGCCGCCGCGAACGAGGGATCGGCAGGCGCGTACGGCGCCGACCCGTGGACCGAGCGCGCCACGGCGTGGTTCCGCGACCAGTTCGGCGACGACACCGAGGCGTTTCTGGTCTGGAACGGCACGGGCGCCAACGTCACGGCGCTCCGCGCCCTGGTGCGACCGTGGCAGGCGGTGATCTGCAGCGAACACGCGCACATCCACGTCGACGAATGCGGCGCGCCCGAGCTGCTGGGCGGCTGCAAGCTGCTCGACCTGCCGAGTCCCGACGCGAAACTCACGGTGGAGGAGGTCGAGGACGCCGCCACCAAGGGCGTCGGGTTCGAGCACCACGTGCAGCCGCGCGTGGTGTCGCTCACCCAGACCACCGAATACGGCACCGCCTACGCGCTCGACGAGCTGGAGGCGATCGCCGAGGTGGCCCGTGCCCACGGCCTGCTGGTGCACGTCGACGGCGCGCGGATCGCCAACGCCTCGGCCACGCTGCGGCTGCCGCTGCGCGAGATCACCCGCGACGCTGGCGTGGACATCCTGTCGTTCGGGCTCACCAAGAACGGCGCCATCGGCGTCGAGGCGGTGGTGGTGTTCCGACCCGAACTCGCCGCGGAGATGAAGTACGTGCGGAAGCAGGGGATGCAGCTCGACTCGAGCATGCGTTACCTCGTCTCACATGTGGTTGCCCTCGCGGAGGACGACCTCTGGCTCCGCAACGCCCGGCACGCCAACGCCATGGCGCGCCGGCTCGCCACCGGGATGGCGGCCATCGACGGCATCGAGATCACCCAGGAGGTCGAGGCCAACGCGGTGTTCGCCCTCCTTCCCGACGGGATGACCGAGCGGCTGCTGGAGACCTTCCGGTTCTACGTGTGGAACGAGGCGACCGGCGAGGTGCGGCTGATGACCAGCTGGGCGACGGGCGAGGAGGATGTGGACGAGTTGCTGGCGGCCATGCGGGAGTAGCCGGCAGGGCACGGAGCGACGTTGCGGGCGCGCCGTTCACGGCGCGCCCGCCACGTCGCTCCGTCATCCGTGCAGCTTTCCTCCGATGACGTCAATGGCCTCCAGCAGTCCCGGTCCCGCCCGGCTGGTGTAGGCGTTGCCGTCGATCACCACCACCTGCCGGGCATCCAGCCAGCGGTGCACCTCCGGCCTGTCGAGTCGCTCGAGTTCCTCGCGCGCCCGCGCTTCGTTGAAGCCGCACAGCGCGATCACCACCACCGCCGGGTCGAGCGTCACCACCTCGCGCCAGTCGCGCGGCACCGAGTGCGACCCCGGTCGCGTCGCGATGTCGCGGCCGCCGGCTGCGGCGACGATCTCCGGAGTCCAGTGCCCGGCGAGGAAGCACGGCTCGAGCCACTCGATCACCACGGTGGGCACCGGAGGATCACGGCGATACCGCTCGCGGAGCGTGGCAAGGCGCTCGCGCATCACCCAGAGCAGGTCGCGCCCGCGTTCGGGGAGGCCCAGGGCGTCGGCCACCCGGAGCACGTCGGCGAAGACACCGTCGAGCGTGGTGCCGTCGAGGGTGACCGTGCGCGGCGGGGGATCGAGCACCGCCGCGAGGCGCTGTGCGGTGCCGTCGGAGACGGCACACACCTCGCACAGCACCTGGGTCACCACGAGGTCGGGGGCGAGCTCGCGGAGCAGCGCGGCGTCGATGCCGACCACGGCGCGCCCGGCAGCCGCCAGCTGGCGCACCGCCGTGTCGATCGCGGCCGAGGGTGCCGACGGGTCGATCGCGGTGGTTGTCACCCGCGACACGTCCGCCGGGAGCGCATGGTGGTCGCACTCGTGCGACACGCCGACCAGCCGGTCGGCGTCGCCGAGTGCCGCGATGATGTCGGTGGCGCCCGGGACCAGCGACACGACCCGGGTGGGTGTGGAATCCATGCGGGGAAGGTAGCTTGTGCCGATGCACCGCGGCTTCCGCCTCACCCCGCCGATCTTCGCCCTGCTCGCCGTGTTTGCCGGACTGTCGATGCTGGTGGTGAGCGGCGTCACCCTCGCCTGGGACACCGCCGTGCTGCAGTGGGGAGGGTCGATCCGGTCCCGCGGGCTCACCGAGGCAATGCTGGTGGTCACGTTTATCGGGGACGGCCTGGTCAAGGTGCCGTTCGCGCTCGGCATCGCCGCCCTCTTGTGGGCGCGAGCGGCGCGACGAGCGGCGCTGGCCGTGATCCTCGGCGGCGTGACCGGTGAGCTGGTCTACCTGGCCGCCAAGGCCTCGTTCCAGCGCGCGCGGCCGGAGGTGATCGAGCGGCTCTCGGGAGCCGGATGGTACTCCTACCCCTCCGGCCACGTCATGATGGGGACGATCCTGCTCGCCCTCCCGCTGCTGCTGCTCGCGAGAAGCCTGCCCCCGCGGCAGCGCTGGCTCCCGGTGCTGCTCGCAGTGACATTGCCGACGGCGATTGCGGCGTCACGCGTCTACCTCGGTGTGCACTACCCCAGCGACGTGCTCGGTGCCTTGGCGCTCGGCGCGGCCTGGGTGCTGCTCTGGCTCGACTGGTCGAGCGCCTCGCCCACCTCGCGCTCCGCCGCGACGATGTAGTCGATCTGCTCGGCGAGCGCGCGCGCGGCTTCGAGGTCGGCCGTGAGCGATGCCGGTTCACCAAGCTGCGCGTGGACGCGCAGGAGTCCGAGCCGCAGCGTCTCGATCGCGCCCACGGCTGCCTCCAGTCGCCCGCCCCAGTTGCCCTCGACCCCGCCCGCGAGCTGCGCACGCGCGTGGGTGGCTTCGTGTTCGAGCCGTGCCACCACGCGCGGCAGGTCGGACAGCTCCCGACGCGCCGAAGGCGCCAGAGCCTCGTACAGGGTGGTGGTCGCTCCGCCCAGCGCGGCCTCGGTGGGACGCCACGCGGCCCACGCTGCCTCGCCTCGCGGCAATCCGGTGCCGGCGATCGCGGCGAACCACCGCCCCGGAAGGCGCTGCCAGAACCAGCTGCGCAGCCTCGCCCACTGATCCACCGGCCGGACCCGGCGACCCGGGATGATCAGCCCCGCGAGCGCGCCGCCGATTCCCGCCAGCGTCGAGAGGGCGAAGAGCGCGGCCCACGGGGTGTTCCAGAACCAGGTCTCGCCCACACCCGCCGCGACGAGTGACGCCACGGCCGTCGTGAACGCGCCGTAGGTGGCTGCCCGAACCAGTCGCGGCAGCCAGTGGATCGGTCGGGTGGCATCGAAGCGGAGTTCCTCCTCGCGCCGGGCGCGCGTCACCTCGGCGGCGTGCCGCAGGTCCTCGAGTGAGGCACCGGCCTCGAGGGCACGCCGGGTCTCCACCAGGCGCCATGCTGCGTGGCCGAGCCACGGCAACGGGATCGCCATCGTGAACAGTCCGAAGATCACCTTCACTTCGAGCGGCCACCCCTCGGCCATGGCGACGGTGAAGATCATCGTCGCCAGGCCGTAGAACAGCAGCGACCAGATGACGTAGAGCCCCTTCATCTCGCGGCCGCGTTCCGCCCAGATCCGTACGGGCACCGGCAGGTCGGCGGTGAGCGGCAGCGGTGGTGCCAGCGCTTCCGCCATCGCCTCGGCACTGGGCCAGCGGCCATCTGGATCCTTGGCGAGCGCGCGATCGACCACGGCGGAGAGCCGTGTCGGGATCTCGGGTGCGAGGTCGACCAGCGACGGCGCGGCCACCGTCAGGTGCTGGCGCAGCTGGGTGGCCGCGTCGCCGGCGAAGGGAGGCCGCCCGATCAGCGCGTGGAACGCGACGGCACCGAGCGAGTAGAGGTCGGCCCGGCCGTCGCATGCCGCCCCTGATGCCTGTTCGGGGCTGACGTACTCCGGGGTGCCCTGGATCCCGGCCGTGCCGCCGTCGTCGGCGAGCCGCGCAATGCCGAAGTCGGCCACCAGGGCGCGGTCATCGCGATCGAGGAGGATGTTGTCGGGCTTGATGTCGCGATGCACCACTCCCTGCGCGTGGGCGTAGGCGAGCGCGTAGGCCACGTCGCGCAGCAACTGGGCGGCCTGCCACGGCGGCAATCGGCCCTCGCGGCGGATCCGGTCGCCGAGGGTCTCGCCCGCCACGTAGCGCATGGCGAAGAACACGAAGCCGTCGAGTTCCTCGACCGCGTGGATCGGCACGATGTTGGGGTGCGCGAGCCGCGCGGCCATGCGCGCCTCGGTCAGGAACCGCTCGCGCACCTCGACATGCTGCGCGCGCCCGGGTGGCAGCAGCTTGAGCGCCACGGGGCGGTCGAGCCGCACGTCGCGGGCGAGGTAGACGATGCCCATGCCGCCGCGCCCGAGCTCGCGCTCGAGCGAGTAGCGGCCGGCCAGGGCGGCCTGGAGATCGAGGAACAGCGGACCGGCGGGATCGGGTGTCGTCATGCTTCCCACAGTTTACGCGACCCGGACCGCGGGCGTTTCGGATCGCGACGGCGCGAGGTGACTCGCCGGTCCCTTGGCAGGTCTGCTGGTGATCCCCTGTCGGAGTGGCGATGCGCCGAGGCGGCTGGCTGGTGTGTGCGGTGGTGCTGGCGGCGTGCGACGCCGGGCCGACCTTCGTGGTGGGCGACCCCGTGCCGGCGGGCGGGCGGATCTTCTTCGTCCGGACCCCTCTCGATCCGGTGGCCGGCGTCAGCGGCGCGCTCCACATGACCATCGATGACGCGTTCCGTGCGGTGCCGGTGGCCCCGCGCGACGTCGCTCCGATCGTCTCGCCCGATGGCCGCCACCTCGCCTGGACCAGGACCAGCTGGCCGGACGGCTACTCCGCTCGGTCGGTCACCCGCTTCTACTCCTACGACCGCCACACCGGTGACACGACCATCGTCATCCCCGAAGAGATGCGGGCCGGCTCGCTCTCGTGGAGTCGCGCGCCGATCCGGCTGGCGTTCGTGCGCACGCCGCGGGACGGCGGGCCCGGCGTCTTCGTGACCACCGAGTCCGACGGCTCCGACCTGCGCATGCCACTCGGGGAAACCGCCGTGGCGGGCAGCCAGCCGAGCATCTCGCCGGACGCGCGCGAAGTGGCGGTGATTCGTGACCGTCGGCTCGAGCTGGTGGATCTCGGCACCGGGATGCGTCGCCAACTCACGCCGGTCCCCGACTCCGGGACCTACGTCACCCTCTCTTCCCCGGCGTGGTCACCGGACGGACGGATGATCGCGATGTCGGTGGCCGAGTCGTTCTCTCCGCAGATCATCCTGCGGGTGGTCGATCGCCTTGGTGCGATCCGGCACGAGCTCGAGGTGCACGACTGGCCGAGCTACACCACGTGGGCCCCGGACGGGGAGCGCCTCGCGTTCTGCGTCTCCCTGCCCGATCCCGCTCGCGGTCGGTATCGCTACCGCCAGGAGGTGCGGATCTGGCACATGGCGCGTGGCGAAGTGGTGACCATCACGCCGCCCGACGTGTCCGACTGCGCTCCGACCTGGACCCGCTGAGCGTCAGCGCCCGGTGAGCACCGGGGCGCCGCCCAAGGTGTAGTCGCCGTCGAGATCGGCGGAGGAGGGAATCGCGACGCCGTCGGCGCAGAGGGTGCGAAACAG
>CALGOK010000222.1 GCA_937961295.1 uncultured Gemmatimonadota bacterium | reverse complement strand
CGAGGCCGGCCCGGAGGAGCCGCTCTTCAATCTCGGGGTGGCTGGCAGGGCGTTCTATCGCCGCGAGGCCGAGGCACTCAAGGAAGCCACCGGGATCGACATCGGCCTCAGTCAGGGCGGCATCCTGCAGGTGGCAACCACCGAGGAGCAGGTCGACCTGTTCAAGGCCAAGGTGGCCTGGCAGCGGCAGCAGGCGGAGCAGGCCGACTGGCTCGAGCCCGCCGATGTCGAGGAGTCGTGGCCGTGGCTGCGCCCGGGGCACGGCGCGTTCTGGGCCGCGGAGGATGGGATGGTCTCGCCCCAGCGCCTGGTGGAGGCACTGCTGGCCGAGGCCACTTCGCACGGCGCCCGGATCATCGACGACCGGGTCACCGGACTCTGGCGCGAGGATGGGCGACTGCTCGGCGCCATCGGCTCGCGCGAGCGCCATCCGGCCGATGAGGTGGTGGTGGCCGCCGGGGCGTGGTCGGGACGGCTGGAGCACCTGCCGCGACCGCTGTCGGTGGAGCCGGTGCGCGGCCAGCTGCTCGCCTTCCCGTGGCCCGCCGACGCCAAGTCGGCCACGGTGTACGGCAACCGCTGCTACCTGCTGCGGCGCGGCGACGAGATGGTGGTCGGCTCGACCATGGAACACGCCGGGTTCGAGGTGGCCACCTCACCCGAGGCGACCGCCACCCTGCTCTCGCGGGCCACCGAGTTGTACCCGCCGCTCGCCGCGATGACCCCGACGAGGCAGTGGTCGGGATTGCGCCCGATGACCCCGGATGGCATCCCGATCATCGGAGCCGAGCCGCGACTCAAGGGGCTGTGGTATGCCACCGGCCACGGCCGGAACGGCATCCTGCTGGCGGGGATTACTGGCGAGCTGCTGGCCCAGGCGATCGGCGGCCAACCGCTCCCCGACGAGCTCCGCCTGGTCCGCCCTTCGCGGTTCTGGGATTGGTAGCCCGGCTGCGGCCACCCGAATAGCGCCCATCTCCATTGCCGGGCTATCTTTCCGGGCTCATTCCGACCTGCCCGGAGGAGATTCGGTGGCCGTTCCGCTCGTCCAGCTGACCCGCAGCGCCGCCCCACCCGCGGGGGCCGTCCCCGAGGCGGTGGTGCTCCCCATGGCGCCGGCCCGGAAGCCGTCGTGGCTCAAGGTCAAGGCGCCGGGCGGGACCGAGTACCTGCGGCTCCGGAAGCTGATGCGCGAACTCGACCTCCACACGGTCTGTGAGGAGGCGCGCTGCCCCAACATCGGCGAGTGCTGGGAGCACAAGGCCGCCACGTTCATGATCCTGGGCGACGTGTGCACCCGGAACTGCGCCTACTGCGCAGTGTCGCACGGCACCCCCAAGGCGTTCGATCCCGCCGAGCCGGTGCGGCTCGCCGAGGCGGTCGCGGTCATGGGACTCGAGCACGTGGTGATCACGTCGGTCGATCGCGACGACCTCCCCAACGGCGGGGCCGAGGCGTTCGCCGGCTGCATCACCGAGATCAAGCGGCGGCTGCCGGGCACCTCGGTCGAGGTGCTGATTCCCGACTTCAAGGGGTCGGAGCGGGCGCTCAAGATCGTGATGGACGCCGGCCCCGACATCCTCAACCACAACCTCGAGACCGCCGAGCGGCTCTACCGGCTGGCACGGCCGGGCGGGCGCTACGACCGTGCGCTCCGCGTGCTTGCCACCGCGCGCGCGCTGTCGCCCGAGGCGCTCACCAAGTCGGGGATCATCCTCGGCATGGGCGAGGAGTGGGACGAGATCGTCACCTGCATGCGCGACCTCCGGCGGAGTGACGTGAACATCCTGACGCTGGGGCAGTACCTGCGCCCGTCGGACGGGCACCTGCCGGTGGTGCGCTACTACACCCCCGCCGAATTCGACGAGCTGCGCGACATCGGGCTGGCGATGGGTTTTGCCCACGTGCAGAGCTCGCCGCTCACCCGCTCGTCGTACCACGCCTGGGAGCAGAGCGACCAGGCCAAGGCCGCAAGGAACTCCTGATGGGCACTTCCACCGAGCGCGGGTCGCGCAGTCGCCAGCGCGAGGCCCCCTACAGCGACGAGTACCGCGACTGGCTCCGGATGATGCTCCTCATCCGCCGCTTCGAGGAGCGGGCGGGCGAGGCGTACGCGGTGGGCCAGATCGGCGGCTTCTGCCACCTCTACATCGGGCAGGAGGCGGTGGCGGTGGGCACGCTCTCCGCGCTGCGCGAGGACGACTGGGTGGTGAGCGCCTATCGCGAGCACGGCCAGGCGCTGGCGCGCGGGATGAGCTCGCGCAGCGTGATGGCGGAGCTGTACGGCAAGGCCACCGGCTGCTCGGGCGGCAAGGGCGGCTCGATGCACCTGTTCGACACCAGCGTGCGGTTCATGGGCGGCCACGGCATCGTGGGCGGCCAGATCCCGCTCGGCGCCGGCTTCGCCTTCTCGGCCAGGTACCGCAAGACCGACGAGGTGTCGATCTCCTACTTCGGCGAGGCGGCCGCCAACATCGGCTCGTTCCACGAGGCGCTCAACATGGCGGCGCTCTGGAAGCTGCCGGCCCTCTTCGTGATCGAGAACAACGGCTATGGCATGGGCACCGCGGTGGGCCGCGCGTCGGCGATCACCGACCTCGCCGAGCGCGCCGCGTCCTACGGCATGCCCGGCGTGACGGTGGACGGCCAGGACGTGGTGGCGGTGCGCGAGGCCACCGACGAGGCGGTGGCCCGCGCGCGCGCCGGCGAGGGCCCCACGCTGATGGACATCATCACCTACCGGTACGTGGGCCACTCGATGTCCGACGCCCCGCACGGCACCTACCGCAGCAAGGAGGAGGTCGACGAGCGGCGCGGCCGCGACCCGATCACCGTCCTCGCCGACCGGATGCGCGAACTCGGCCTGCTCGACGACGACGGCATGGCCGAGCTCGAGGCCGACGTGGCCGCCGAGGTGGCCGACGCGGTGCAGTTCGCCGAGGACTCTCCCGAGCCCGACGCCGAGCAGCTGTGGACCGACGTGTACGCGCCCGTGAAGGAGAACGACTGACATGGCGACCCTGACGTACAGGGATGCATTGAACGCCGCGCTCCGCGAGGAGATGGAGCGCGACGACACGGTGTTCCTGATGGGCGAGGAAGTCGCCGAGTACAACGGCGCGTACAAGGTGTCCAAGGGACTGCTCGACGAGTTCGGCCCGATGCGGGTGGTCGACACCCCGATCGCCGAGCTCGGCTTCGCCGGGATCGGCGTCGGCGCGGCGATGACCGGGCTCCGGCCCGTGATCGAGATGATGACCTGGAACTTCGCGTTGCTGGCGATCGACCAGATCGTCAACGCCGCCGCCAAGATCCGCTACATGAGCGGCGGCCAGATCGCCTGCCCGATCGTGTTCCGCGGTCCCGGCGGCGCCGCGCTGCAGCTCGGCGCGCAGCACTCGCAGGCGTTCGAGAGCTGGTACGCCCACATCCCCGGCCTCAAGGTGGTCATGCCGGCCACCCCGGCCGACGCCAAGGGGCTGCTCAAGAGCGCGATCCGCGACGAGGACCCGGTGATCTTCATCGAGGGCGAGATGCTCTACAACCTCAAGGGCGAGGTGCCCGACGAGGAGTACGTCACCCCGATCGGCGAGGCCGACGTCAAGCGCGCGGGAACCGACGCGACGATCATCTGCCACTCCAAGACGGTGGCCCCCGCGCTCAACGCCGCCAAGGCGCTCGAGGACGACGGGATCGACTGCGAGGTGATCGACCTGCGCACCATCCGGCCGCTCGACACCGCGGCGATCCTCGCCTCGGTCGCCAAGACCAACCGGATCGTGGTGGCGGAGGAGGGGTGGGAGTTCGCCGGGGTCGGCGCACAGGTGGCCGACCTGGTCCAGCGCGAGGCGTTCGACGACCTCGACCATCCGGTGCTGCGCGTGCACCAGGCCGACGTGCCGATGCCCTACAACAAGCACCTCGAAAAGGCGGCCAAGGCGGACGCGAACAAGATCGCGGCCGCCGTGCGCACCGTCTGCTACCGGGACTGATCGATGCCGCCAGAGGGCGCGCTGGAGGCGCGCGCGCCCACGATGGAGGAAGGGCGCCTGGTGGAGAGGAAGACAGACGAGGGCGCCGCGGTGAGCACCGGCGACGTCCTCGCCGAGGTCGAGACCGACAAGGCGGTGATGGAGCTGGTGGCGCGCGCCGACGGCGTGCTGCTCAAGCGCGTCGTCGACGAGGGCGCCACGGTCCCGGTGGCCCAGGTGGTGGGCTGGATCGGCGCCGAGGGCGAGGAGGTGCCTGCAGGCGCGCCGCCAGCGGGCGCGCCGCCTGCGGCGCGCGATGCCGGCGACGAGACCGAGAAGAAGCCTGCAAAGGGCTCTCCCGAGCCGAAGGCTCAGCCGCCGGCCGAATCGGCCGCGCCGCTCGCGGCGCGGCAGCAGGAGGCTCCGACCCGCGCGGCGGGCGAACGCGTCAGGGCCTCCCCAGTCGCCCGCCGGATCGCCGAGGAGAAGGGACTCGACCTCGGCGCGATCGCCGGCAGCGGTCCCGAGGGACGGATCATCAAGCGCGACGTCGAGGGCGCGTCGCCGGCGGCGCAGGCGCCCGCCGCCGCCTCGTTCGATGCCTCGGGCTTCACCGACGTGGGGCTGTCGCAGATGCGCAAGGCGATCGCGCGACGGCTGGTGCAGTCGATCGGCCCGATCCCGACCTTCTACCTCACCGCCGAGGTGGACATGGAGCGCGCCGCCGAGGCGCGCGAGGCGCTGCTGGCCCGCGAGCCCGACGGCAAGTTCTCGTTCAACGACATCATCATCCGCAGCTGCGCCAGCGCGCTGCGCCAGCACCCGTGGGTGAACGCCTGGTGGATGGACGACCGGATCCGCCAGTGGCACGACGTGCACATCGGCGTGGCGGTGGCCATCGACGAGGGGCTCATCACGCCGATCGTCCGCCACGCCGACCGCAAGTCGCTGCGCGAGATCGGCGCCGAGGTCAAGGAACTCGCCGGGCGGGCGCGGGCCAAGAAGCTGCAGCCCGACGAGTACAGCGGGGCGACCTTCTCGGTGAGCAACCTGGGGATGTTCGGCATCGACGACTTCACCGCGATCATCAACCCGCCCGAGGCGGCGATCCTGGCCGTCGGCCGGATCGAGCCCAAGGCCGTGGTCGTCGACGGCGCCGTGGTGGTGCGGCGACGGATGCGGATGACGCTGTCGTGCGACCACCGGGTGATCGACGGCGCCACCGGCGCCCAGTTCCTGAAGACGCTGGTGGGGATGCTGGAGAATCCGCTGGCAATGGTGTGGTGACGCGACGGGCGAGGGGCGAGGGGCGAGGGGCGGTGCGCCGCCGGGATCGCTCCTCGCCCCTCGCCCCTCGCCCCTCGCGTGTCGCACCCAACGGCATTGACCTGAATCCGGAGTTCGCTGCTCGTGGCCAATCATTCCTTTGACGTCATCATCATCGGCGGCGGGCCCGCCGGTTACCCCGCCGCCATCCGCGCCTCGCAGCTCGGGATGACCGCTGCCGTGGTCGAGAAGGACAAGCTCGGCGGCGTCTGCGTCAACATCGGCTGCATCCCCACCAAGGCGCTGCTGCACTCGGCCGCGCTGCTCCGCGCGCTGCGCCACGACGCCAAGGAGAACGGCATCACCACCGGCGAGGTGAGCGGCGACTACGGCGTCGCGATGAAGCGCTCGCGCAAGGTGGCCGACCAGAATTCCAAGGGCGCCGAGTTCCTCATGAAGAAGAACAAGGTGACCGTGTTCAAGGGCACCGGCGTGCTCGCCTCGGCCACGACCGTGAAGGTCGGCGACGAAACCCTCACCGCCAAGAAGGCGGTGGTGCTCGCCACCGGGTCGCGCTCCAAGGGGATCCCGCAGATCGGCCTCGCCGTCGACGGCAAGGTGGTGATCACCTCCGACGAGGCGCTCTTCCTCGAGGCGGCGCCCAAGCGGCTGGCGATCGTCGGCGCCGGCGCGGTGGGCAGCGAGTTCGCCGACGTGTTCCACGCCTTCGGCAGCGAGGTCACCCTGATCGAGGCGCTCCCGCGGATCCTGCCGCTCGAGGACGCCGAGTCGTCGGACGCGATCGCCAAGTCGTTCAAGAAGCGCGGCATCACCGTCAAGGCGGGCGTCAAGGTGGTCAAGGCCGACGTGAAAAAGGACGAGGTGACGCTCACGATCGAGGCCGGCGGCAAGACCGAGACGATCACTGCCGACAAGGTGCTGATGGCGGCCGGCCGCGCCGTGAACACCGAGGAGATCGGGCTCGAGAAGGTCGGCGTCAAGCTCACCGACCGCGGCTTCATCCAGGTCGACCCCGCCACGCTGCAGACCAGCGTGAAGGGCGTCTACGCCATCGGCGACGTCGCCGGTGCGCCGATGCTCGCGCACAAGGGGACCCGCGAGGGGATCCACGTGGCCGAGATCATCGCGGGCCACCACCCGCGGCCGATCGACTACACCAACGTGCCGAGCGTGACCTACTGCCACCCCGAGGTCGCCAGCATCGGCCTCACGGAGGAGCAGGCCAAGGAGGCCGGGCACGAGATCCAGGTCGGCCGCTTCCCGTTCTCGGCCAACGGCCGTGCCCGCGCGACCAACGAGACCGACGGCTTCGTCAAGATCATCCGCGACAAGAAGTACGGCGAGATCCTCGGCGCCCACATCGTGAGCGGCCACGCCTCCGAGATGATCCACGAGCTGGTGCTCGCCCGCACCAGCGAGTACACCGTGGAGGAGGTCGACCTCGCCATCCACGCCCACCCGACCCTCTCCGAGGCGATCGCCGAGGCGGCGCTCGACTCGCTGGGTCGCGCGGTGCACATGTAGGGGCGACTGGCGAGGGGCGAGGGGCGAGGCGCGTTGCGACCTCGCGCTTCGCCCTTCGCCTCTCGCAATGTCGCGTGACGACTCCGCCCCCCTCCCCCAACCCGCTCGCCGACCCCACGGTCACCGAGGACCTCGTCCCGGTGGCCGTGCGCGCCGTGGGGGCCGAGTTCGCGACCGCGGTGACCTGCCTGGCGCTGGTGACGTGGGGCACGGTGCAACTGGCAGCCGGCGTCACGGCGACCGGCCCCGAGCAGGTCGACCCCAACGCGGCCTACGTGAACCTGCTGCTGTTCGGCACCGTGGGCACGCTGCCGATCACCGGGTTCGTTGGCTGGCGGCTGATGCAGCCGATCGTCAACACCTGGCGCCGGCTCGGCGTCACCGTGGTGGCCGTGCTCGGCGGCATGGTGATCGGCATGCTGGCCACCTTCGCGGTGCGCGAGCTTGGCGGACCGATGGCGCTCCTGGCGCTCGCCGCGCTTGCTGCCCTGCTGGCGATGCGGCTCGCCCGCGCGGCCCGACGGGTGGCGCCGTGACGGCGCTCCTCGACGTGATCGATCTCGGCCGGCGCGACTACCTCGACACGCTGGCGCTGCAACGCGACCTGCGGCTGGCGCGGCTCGACGGCCGCGAGCCTCGCGACCTCCTGCTGCTCGTGGAGCACGAGCCGGTGTACACCCTCGGTCGCGGCACCCGCGCGAGCTCGCTCCCGCTCCCGGTCGCCGCGCTCGAGGCGCGCGGCGCCACGGTGGCGGAGGTGGAGCGCGGCGGCGACGTGACGTGGCACGGCCCCGGCCAGCTGGTGGGCTACCCGATCCTCGACCTCCGCCAGCATCGCGAGGACCTGCACTGGTACCTGCGGCAACTCGAGCGCGCCCTGATCGGGGCGCTTGTGGAGCTCGGCCTCGAGGCGACGCCGGACCCGGGACGCACCGGCGTCTGGAACGGCGGGCGCAAGATCGCCAGCATAGGCATCCACGTGAAGCAGTGGGTCACGCTGCACGGCTTCGCGCTCAACGTGGCACCCGACCTCGCGTGGTTCGACGCGATCGTCCCCTGCGGCATCAGCGGTGTCGAGATGACCTCGGTGGCACGCGAACTCGGCGGTGACCAGGCGACGTGGTGGCAGCCGACTCGCGATGCCGTGGTTGCGGCGTTCGGTGCGGCGTTCGCGCTCGCACCGGCAGCTCGCGATGGTGCGACTTCGGGGGCCGCATGACCGGCGCCACGCTCTTGCGATTCGCCTCCGGCCGCGCCACCCTTCACCCCATGGCAGACGCGCTCGACCAGGAACGGATTTCCGCCGCGGCGGACGAGACGATCGACAAGATCCTGCTGGCCGCCGCCTCGTGGGCGGCCGAGGCCCCGCCGGCCCTCACGCCGGCGATCCGCGCCGTGTGCGTGCGGCTCGCCGAGATGGTGGCCGACCAGCGGCACTACCTCGCGCCGCTGCCGGAGCCGCAGGAATCGACCCGTCGCGCCGTCCTGATCCTGGTCGCCGAGCGGCTCCGCAACGGGCCCGTCGTTCGCGAGCTCAAGCCCCATCTCGACGCGCTGGCGGCGCTCGAGCTGCGCGCCACCGGGTCGTGGTCGCTGGTGCCGAGCGCCGTGTCGGAGTGGCAGCAGACGGCGATCGACTATCTCGACCGGCAGGCCGCCACGCTCGAGGAGCGCAGCGGCATCGACGAGTACTGGGCCGACGACGTGGTGGCGGGGATCATCGCCTCGGTGAAAGGCCTCATCGGCGCCGACGACCTCCACACCCGGATCGAGAAGCAGTACGCCGGCGGCGGGCGGCCGAGGCAGCCGGAGCAGTGAGCAGGCGCGCCGCTCGGGGCGCGCGATGCGTGTGACGCCTCGATATGGCGCGCCGCGCGCGGCGGACATCGCGCGCCGCGAGCGGCGCGCCTGCAGCGCTACGCCTCCGCCATCATCTCGAAGAACCTGCCGAACACCCGGATCCCGTCCCACAGCTGCTGCACGTCCACCTTCTCGTTGGGCGAGTGGAGGCCGTCATCGGGAAGGCCGATGCCGGTGAGCAGCACGGGTGCCCCGCTTCACGCCAGCACCGACACGATCGGGATCGAGCCGCCGGCACGGACCGCGACGGTGCTGCGGCCCACCACGTCCTCGAAGGCCCGGTCGAGCTTCCCGAACGCCGGGGCACCGACGTCGAGCAGCACCGGGTCGCCGCCGTGCAGGAAGCGCAGCTCCCAGTCGGCGTGCGGCGGCGCCACCCGCTCGATCGCCTTGCGCAGCTGGCGCTGCGCGAACTCGAGCGGCAGCCCCGGCACCAGGCGCATCGAGATCTTGGCGACGGCCGCGGCCGGGATCACCGTCTTGGCGCCCTCGCCGGTGAAGCCGCCGCGAATGCCGTGGATCTCGAAGGTCGGCAGCGCCCAGGTGCGCTCGAAGACGGTGAAGTCCTCCAGCCCGGTGAGCGCGCGCGAGGTGACCTCGCGGGTGCGATACTCCTCCTCGTCGAACGGCAGCGATGCCCACCCCTTCCGCTCGGCACGGGTCGGCGCCTTGACGCTCTTGTAGAGCTTGGGCACCCGGATGCGCCCGCTGCGGCGCTTGATGTCGGTGAGCATCCGGATCAGCGTCTCGATCGCGTTGGGAGCCACCCCGCCGTACGATCCGGAGTGCAGGTCGCGCTGCAGGGTGCGCACGTGCAGCTCGGCGTAGCACATCCCGCGGAGCGCGGTGTACACCGCCGGCCACCCCGGGGCGTAATAGCCCATGTCGGCCACCAGGATCGCGTCGGCCGCCATCCGCTCCGGCTCGGCGGCGAGCAGGTCGAAGACCACGTGACCGCCGCACTCCTCCTCGCCCTCGAACAGGAACCGCACGTTCACGGGAGGCCGCCCCTCGGCGTCGCGCACCGCCTCGTACGCCTTGAGGAGCGTGAACACCTGACCCTTGTCGTCGATGGCTCCGCGCGCATAGAGCTTGCCGTCGCGGATCGAGGCCTGGAACGGTGGCGAGTGCCACTCGTCCAGCGGGGCGGCCGGCTGCACGTCGTAGTGGCCGTAGATCAGGATCGTCGGCGCGCCCGGCACCTCGGGACTCTCGCCCCAGACCACCGGATGGCCCTCGCCCTCAATCAGTTGGACCGTCGGGCACCCCAGGGCAAAGAGCTGGTCCACCAGCCACTGGGCCGCGCGGCGGCAGTCACCGGCGTGCTCCGGCAGCGTGCTGACGCTGGGGATGGCGAGGAAGGCGGCGAGTTCCTCGAGCAGCCGGGGCTGCTCCCGCTCGACAAAGTTCTGGTCCATCGGCTCGCGAATTCCGGTTGAGGTGAGGCCGTAACCTACTCGGGCGGCGGAGCGGGCGGGGGCACCGGAGCGGGTGGCGGCTCGACGGTGGCGCGGAGCAGCGCGAACGCCTCGCGACCCTGCACCCCGTCCATCAGCTGCCGGAGCGCGTAGATCGCCACGGCGAGGTCGTTGCCGTGCTGCCAGAGCCAGCCGTCGAACAGCTCGAGATCGGTGCGGTAGAGGCGGACCCCGATCAGCGCGGCGTTGTTCACCGGCCGCTCGGCGAGCTGCGGCGCTGACGCCGTCCGCAGTGACTGCCCGAGCGGCGCGGCGGGGGTGTGGCGACTCCCGGCCTCGACGGCCGCGCGGCCGGCGGCGAGTGCCGCCCCGGTGGGACGCTCGGCGTACAGCGAATCCAGCTGCTCGACCAGTCGGGCGTAGTAACGCCCGAGGATCCGCTCGTCGTGCCAGCGGTCCACCGCCCGGATCGCCAGCGCGGTGTCGCCTCGCGCGAGGAAGAACCGGCGCGCGGCCTGGTAGCCCACCCACTGCGCGAACGACTCGTTGAAATCGGTGGCGTCGCGGACCCAGATGGTGTTGTGGGCGATCTCGTGGAACACCAGCGCGGCCAGCTCCACCGAATCGCGGGTGATCGCGGTGCTGAGCAGCGGATCGTTGAACCACCCCAGCGTGCTGAACGCGGCGGAGGGGCGCAGGTGGACGTCATGGCCGCGGTCGGCGAACTCGCGGGCGGCGCGCTCGCCGGCCTCGAAGTCGAAGTAGCCGCGATAGGGCACCCGGCCGACAAACGGATAGCGCCAGGTCACCGGGCAGAGGCAGTTGGCGGGCGACGCCGTGAGCACCAGCAGCAGCGTGTCGCGCTTCACGTCGCTGTAGGTGGTGTACGTCTCGTTGGCATCGAGGCCGAACCGGATCGCGTGGCTCCGGACGTCGACCACCAGCCCGGCCGCGGCGCGGACCTCCGCGGGATGCGACGAATCGGTCGCGACGCGCGAGATCGGCTCGCGCCCGGTGAGGATCCTGGTCTCCTCGAACCCCGCGCGGGTGAGGTACCGCACGTCCTCGCTGGCGACGTAGGCCGCCCCGAACCCGAACAGCAGCGCCCCCGCGGCGATCAGCAGGCCCATGCGCCATCTCCTTCCCTTGCGCGTCACGGGGTCCAGTGCACCCCGAAGAGGTGGACGCTGCGGCCGATCAGCGAGCGCGGCTGGTAGGCGTAGTCGAGCCGGGCCCGCCCGAGAACCACCGAGGCGCCGTAGCTCGTCTTGCTGACGGCATCGCCCGCGACCTGGCCGCCGTGGCCGATCCGGGCCACCAGCCCCACGCCACCGAACACCGCGCCGCCCTCGAGGCCCACCACGGTCCGCCGATCGCCATCGCTCCAGGTCGTCTCGAGCACCGCCAGCAGCCGGCCGTGCGAATAGGTGTC
>CALGOK010000221.1 GCA_937961295.1 uncultured Gemmatimonadota bacterium | reverse complement strand
CACCGTGCCCGAAATCGCGTCCACCGGCAGCTTCCCGGCGCGCATGGTGTCCTCGACCCGCTCCGTGAACCGGGTGAAGATGTTGTCCGGTGCCGAGCGCGACGCGTACTTGCTCTCGAGAAACTCGATGTAATCGAGGACGCGATAGCCCCGCTCGTCATCGAGGGCGTCGAGGTGCCGCTGGATCCGTTCCTTGAGGTGTTCCTGCATGGCCCCTCCGGGGGCTAGTCGAGCCGCCGCACCAGGTCCAGGACCGGGGTCGGCAGGAAGCGGGTCTTCCCCGCGCGAATCGTGGCGCGCACCCGCACCTGCGCCAGCGGGTCGAGGTTGCGGAACACGTCGACCTGGTCACCCTGCACCACCAGGTAGACGAAGCCGGTCTCGGGAAGCGGGCCGCGCGCGAGCACGTAGGGCTGCCCCAGCGGCAGCTCGGGGCGCAGCTCGTCGGCGCGCTGCACTGCCAGCACCTGCAGCGACCACTCCACCGTCTGCCCGATGTAGCGCTCGGGATCGGCCCGGATCTCCGCGGCGGAGATCTGTCCGGTGGCTGGCGCGTTGCCGAGCGCGGCATTGCGGACCCACACCTCGAGCCGGATTCGGCTCCACCCGTCGCGCTCCTCGACCACATCCACCGACCGGGTCGCCTCGAGTCGACCGATCGGCGGACCGTCGGCCCGCGCCGAGAAGTCGTTGCCGCCGATGACCGACTGGCCACCCGCGGTCGCAGGTGCACCGGTCGGGGCGCTGTCGACGGAGGCCGCGGGGGCGGGTGGTGGAGGCGGGGGCGGGGGCGGGGCAGCCGGCGGGGGCGCGACCTGGGCGGTGGCCTCGGTCGCGGAGCGCGGCAGCCAGGCGGTCCGGCGGACCTGCACCCATCCGCTGCGGGTGCCCAGCCGGTGGAAGAGCGCCCCTGTCACCGCAGTGGCGCGCACCGAGGCGTTGGGATCGGGTGCGTTCCGCACCAGTGCGGCCGCCGACGACGACACCGAGACGTCGAACCCGTCACGACTGTCATCCTTGAGCGAAGTCGCGGCGACCCAGCCCTCCAGCGTCACCTCGCGCCAGCTGCCGCGGGTGGCACCGAAGGTCACCGCCGCGTTCGCCGCGATCCGGCCGAGGACGGTGCCGCCGGGGTCCTTCACGAAGTCGGCGGCGGCGGTGGTGCGGTCGCCGCCCTGGGCGCCGAGCGGCGGCACCAGCAGCGACGCGAGGACGCAGAACCCCGCGAATCCGATTGGAACGCGGGATCGCGGGGGACTAGATTGGGGCGCTCGGTTCACGATTCGAATGTGTAGACGTCGCGGAGGAGCATGTCAAACGCGAGCGGGCGCACCGCACCAGTCGCCCTCCTGGTCCTCGACGGCTGGGGATGGCGGACCGAGCGCGAGGGCAACGCGATCGCGCTGGCCGGGACGCCCGTGTGGGACGGCCTGGTGGCCCGCGGCCCGCGCACGCTGCTGGACGCCAGCGGCCTGGCGGTGGGACTCCCCGAGGGCCAGATGGGCAACAGCGAGGTGGGCCACCTCAACCTCGGCGCCGGCCGGGTGGTGCCCCAGGACCTGGTCCGCATCAACCAGAGCATCGCCCGAGGCGAGTTCGCCAGGCTCTCCGCGCTCACCACGCTGGCCGACCAGGTGCGCCGCACGGGGGGGACGCTCCACCTTGCCGGGCTGCTCGGCCCCGGCGGGGTGCACGCCATCGACCATCACCTCGTGGCGACGATCGCGGCGTTCGTGGCGCTCGACGTTCCCCGCATCGCCATCCACGGCTTCCTCGACGGGCGCGACACCGCACCGACCAGCGCCGCCGACGTGGTCGCCACGCTCGAGCGGGAGATCGCCCGGGTGGGCGGTGGCCGCACCGTGCTCGCGTCGCTGGTCGGCCGCTACTTCGCCATGGACCGCGACCGGCGCTGGGAACGCACCCGGCTGGCCTACGACCTGATGTGCCACGGCACCGGTGCGCCGGTGGAGGACCCGGTGGCGGGTGTGCGCGCGGCCTATGCGCGCGGCGAGACCGACGAGTTCATCAAGCCACTGGTGCTGGTGCACGATGGCACGCCGCGCGCCACGATCCGGGCCGGCGACGCGATCTTCTTCTTCAACTACCGCTCCGACCGGATGCGGCAGATCGTCGGCGCGCTCTGCATCGAGGGATTCGACGGCTTCGACGTGCGCGACCGGCCGGCGCTCGTCGCCTCGACGATGACGCAGTACGACCAGACCTTTCCGCTGCCGCAGGCGTTCCCGCCGTTCTCGATGGCGCGCATCCTTGCCGAGGAACTGAGCGGCGCGGCGCGGAGCCAGTTCCGCACGGCGGAGACGGAGAAGTACCCGCACGTCACGTACTTCTTCAACGGCGGCAACGAGGTGCCGTGGCCGGGCGAGGAGCGCGAGCTGGTCCCCTCGCCCAAGGTGGCCACCTACGATCTCGCCCCGGAGATGAGCGCCGACGGCGTGGCCGACACCCTGATCCGCGCCATGGATCGCGGCGACCACGACTTCTTCCTCTGCAACTTTGCCAACGCCGACATGGTGGGACACACCGGCGTGGTGCCGGCGGTGATCCGCGCGGTGGAGACCGTCGACGCCTGCGTGGGCCGCATCCTCACGGCGGCCGAGCGTCGCGGAGTGCGGGTCCTGGTGACCGCCGACCACGGCAACGCCGAGCAGATGATCGACCCGGCCACCGGTGGACCGCACACCGCGCACACCACCAACCCGGTACCGCTGGTGGGGGTCGGCCAGGGGATCCCGGCGCTCCGTGCAGGCGGGGCGCTCTGCGACGTCGCCCCTACCATCCTGCAGCTCCTCGCCCTCGAACAGCCGGCCGAGATGACCGGCACGTCCCTTCTTCCCGGATGACACCCGTGCGCCTGACCGGCCTCGCCGTTGCCCTTCTCCTGGGGGTCACCCCGCTCGCAGCCCAGGTGGGGCATGCCCCGGGCGACTCGCCGTTCCGCGACATCCACCCCGGCACCACGTGGGAGCTCTTCGCCGGCACCATCGGCGGGTCGGGCGGCCCGCTCCGGGTCGGCCCGCGCGACGGTCCGCTGGCCGGGTTCCGCGTCGTGCTCCGCGCCAAGAACACCATCTCGCTGGGCTTCGGCCTCTGGGGCGGCCTTGCCGAGCGCACCGTGGTCGACCCCGACGCCAAGCTGTCGGAGCGGTTCGGCCCCTCGGTGGACCAGAACCTCTACGGCGCCGAGGCCACGGTGCAGATCAACCTCACCGGCGGCAAGACCTGGAAGCGGCTGGCTCCGTTCACCGGCGTGTCGATCGGCGTGGTCAAGAGCGGCGAGATCGACGACGATGCCGGGTATGAGTTCGGTACGAAGTTCTATTTCGCGCCGATGGTGGGTACCCGCGTGTTCCTCGACCGGCGATTGTACCTGAGGGCCGAGGCCCGCGGGTTCGCCTGGAACCTCGACTATCCGATTTCGTACAGCTTGGAGCCGAGCGAGGAGCCGGGGACGCCCGAGAACCCCAACGCCCTCAACCCGACGGGGCGCGACGGGCAGTATGTCCTCGCGCCCGCGCTGATCGTCGGAGTGGGGATCGCGTTCTGAGCGACGGGGCGATGCGCTGCCGCCTCACGCGCCGCATCGCGTTCCACGCGCGCCACCGGATGACCAAGCCCGGGTGGAGCGAGGCGGAGGGACGCCGCCGGTTCGGCGCCACCGCGGACGCGCCGGGACACGGTCACCTCTACCGCGTGGCCGTGACGGTGGCCGGGCCACGCGATCCCGAGACCGGGACGGTGGTCGACCTGGCGGCGCTGGATGACCTTCTCGCGCGCGAGGTGGTCATCCCCCTGGGGGGCAGCGACCTCAATCGCGCGCTCCCGGAGGTGGCCGGCGGCGAGGCCGTGCCGGCGTGCGAGGCGCTCGCCGTCTCCATCTGGCGGCGGCTCGCGCCGCACCTCGCCGGCGGCGTGCGGCTGGAACGCGTGACGGTTGCCGAGGACGACTCGCTCGAGGCGGAGTGCCTCGGGCCCGAATGAGCTGAGCCTTCAACACCCGGACGGTTCGATGCGCACCCACCGCCGCAGGTTCGTCTTCGCGGGATTGCTCCTCGCCGCGCCCCTTGGCGCGCAGGCGACCAACGACGAGGCGCGCCTGGTCGTCGGCATCGGCGCCGGCTACATCGGCGGCAGTTCGCTCTGGTCGGTGAGCAACCAGCCGCTGCTCACCGCGGCGGGGCATGTCGACCGTCTCACCCTGGTGCGCGACGTGCGTTCGGGGATCACCGCGACCGGACAGCTCACCTACTTCCCGCGACCCAACTTCGGCTGGACCGGCGAGCTCACCTATCTCGGCCTCGGCACCACCGACGGCTGCCTGATCACGGTCGACAACAACGACCCGGTCAATCGCGAGGCATGCGCCTCGCTGAGCGGCCGCGATCGCGCCGCCAGCGCGGTGGCCGCGATGGCCGGCGGCGTCTACCGGTTCTCCAGCCGCGGCGACGTGCAGCCGTACCTGCGCGGCACGGCGGGATTCGCGCTGGTGCCCCGCAGCACCACCGCGATGACGGCGTTCTTCGGCCAGGACAACCGCAACGGCCTGATCATCTACCTGCAGGATGACAGCAAGGCGATCAAGCCGGTCGGCGCGCTGTCGGCCGGCTTCGCCACCGCCCCGTCGAGCGGCTACCAGCTCCGCGTCGAGGCGAGGGCCACCGCCGTCCAGCTCGTCACCGTGACCGGCCCCTCCGAGGTCGGCTCGCCCAATCCGCCCACCGGGTCGAAGTGGGTGCTGCTGCCGTCGTTCGTGGTGGCCTTCGACGTGGTCCTCGAGAAGCGGCGCGGCCGCCGCTACTGAGCCCGCCATGTCCGCGGTGAGCGTCGCCGACGCGGTCGCGCGCGTGCTCGACGCGGTCGCTTCGCAACCCACCCTCCGCCTCTCCCTCGCCGACGCGCGCGGCCACGTGCTGGCGCGCGACGTCCCCGCGCCCTGGCCGCTGCCGCCATGGACCGCGGCGTCGATGGACGGCTACGCGGTGCGCGGCACCGATGTGCGGGGCGCCACTCCCGAGTCGCCGATCACGCTGCCGCTCGCCGGCGGAGGCCATGCCGGCGACGCCGCGCCGCCGCCGCTCGG
>CALGOK010000220.1 GCA_937961295.1 uncultured Gemmatimonadota bacterium | reverse complement strand
GTCGATCAACCGCGGCGCGACGGATTCGGGATCACCCCGACGTCGATCGTTCCCGTCGATCAACCGCGGCGCGACGGATTCGGGATCACCCCGACGTCGATCGTTCCCGATGATCAGCCGCGGCGCTCGCGCCGCGGCAGCGCCGTTTCTCTGCTGCTGGCCGCGATCGTCGCGGCGTTCGTCGCCCCGGGTCTTGCCAACGCCCAGGTGACGACCGCGCCGCCGCTGGGGCCGGCGCCGGCGCTGACGCTGCCGAGCGTGGACACCGCGCGACTCGACAACGGCCTCACCATCCTCACCTCGCGCAACGCCGAGGTGCCGCTGGTGAGCGCGCGACTGATCATCGACGGCGGCGCGCGAAGCGCGGGCGCCGCGCCGGGGCTGGCCACCTTCACCGCCGCGATGCTCGACGAAGGTGCCGGCGGCAAGGACGCCCTCGAGCTCGCCGCCGCGGTCGACTTCCTGGGTGCGTCACTCGGCACGGGCGCGGGATGGGAGAACATCACGGTGTCGGTGTCGGGCCCCAAGCGCACCTTCGGTGAGGCCATGGCACTGATGGCCGACGTGGTGCTGCGGCCGACGTTCGCATCCGCCGACGTCGCGCGCGAGCGGGCATCGCGCCAGGCCGCGCTGCTCGCGGCGAGGGATTCGCCCGGCCAGGTGGCCACCCGGGTGTTCGCCCGCAACATCTACCCGGCAGGCCACCCCTACCACGTCGACCTGAACGGCGACTCGGCGAGCACCGCGGCGCTCGACTCGGCGTCGGTCCGCCAGTTCTGGAGTCGCGCCGCCGATCCACGGCGGGCCACCCTGATCGTCACCGGCGACGTCACCCCGGCCGAGGCGCGCCAGTGGGCGCGGCAGCACCTGAGCGCGTGGGCACCGCCGGCGAGCGCCGCGGGCAAGCAGCCGGCCGGCGACATCGCCGCGGCGCCGCGCACAGCGACCCGGGTGATCCTGGTGGACAAGCCCGGTGCGCCGCAGTCGGTCATCTACATCGGCGCGCCGGGGATCGATCGCGACACGCCCGACTATCCCGCCATCGAGGTGATGAACACCATCCTCGGCGGGTCGTTCTCGTCGCGACTCAACGACATTCTCCGCGAGCAGCGCGGCTACAGCTACGGCGCCGGCTCGGGCCTCTCGTGGAGCCCGGTGCCCGGGCCGTTCCGTGCGTCGTCCCAGGTGCGCACCAATGTCACCGACTCGTCGCTGGTGATCTTCTTCCGCGAGTTCGAGCGGATCCGCGACGAGCCCGTCAGCGCCGATGAACTCGAGCGCGCCCGCAACTACCAGGTGCTCGGCGCCCTGGGCGACTACGAGACCGCGAGCCAGGTGGCGGGGGCGATCAGCACGTCGCTGCTGTTCGGCCACCCGCTCAGCCGCACGGCGGAGGAGCTCGCGGCGATGGATCGCGTGACCGCCGACGACGTGCAGCGCGTGGCGAGGGCGCACCTCGATCCCTCGCGGCTCACGGTGGTGGTGGTGGGCGACATCGCCACCATTCGCCCGGGGATCGAGGCGCTGGGGCTCGGGCCGGTGGAGGTGCAGGAGTACTGACGGCGACAGGGCGAGGCATGCCCCGAGCGTAGCGAGGGGGGCGAGGGGCGAAGGGCGGGGATTGGCGGCGAAGCGCCCCTCGCACTTCGCCCTTCGCGCTGTCGCGTATTGTTCTCCATGCCCCTCCTCTCCTCCCGCCGCGTGTACACCGGCCGTGTCGTGTCGCTCGATGTCGACACGGTGCGCTTTCCCAACGGCAACGAGGGTGAGCTGGAGATGCTCCGGCATCCCGGTGCCGCGGCCGTCGTCCCGTTCCTCGACGACCCCGATCAGGCCGACCCCCGCATCCTGCTGATCCGGCAATTCCGCCACGCCACCGACGGCTGGCTCTGGGAGATCCCCGCCGGCCGCCGCGAGGGCGACGAACCGCCGCTCGAGACCGCGCGCCGCGAGCTCCGCGAGGAGACCGGCCGCACCGCGGAGCGGATCGAGCCGCTGATCCCCTTCTGGACCACCCCGGGCTTCACCGACGAGCGGATCCACCTCTTCTGGGCCGCTGGCCTGGCCGAGGGGACCACCGCCCACGAACGCGACGAGGTGCTCGAGATCCACGAGGTCCGATTCTCGGAGGCGCTCGAAATGATTCACAATGGAACACTCGACGATGCCAAGACGGTGATTGCGTTGTTGTTGGTGGCGGATCGCCGTCGCCGGATTGCCTGACCCCGATCCCGGGAGTAGGATTTCAGTACCCTACGCGGGGTTGGACCCGGGTCGCAGGAGTGACTCGGCGCTCGGCCGTCGGCGGTCAGTTGCCCGGCCGTCGGCGAGACCCGCAGGCAGGGCGCGAGAGGCACGACGATGGTTTCACCGTTGCCTTCCGTGAGCCCGACACCACGCACCGGACGCGGCACCCAGTACGCCTCGCCGGTGTCGGAGCGCACGAATCAGGACAATGCACGGCTGGTTGCCGCGCATCTTGCAGGTGATGAACGGGCGTTTCCAGCGTTGGTGCGTCGGTACCGTACCCGACTGCTGGCATTCGTCCACCGCATGATCGGGGATGCAGAGCGGGCGGAGGACCTGGTTCAGGAGACCTTCGTACGCGTCCACCGGCATCTCCACCGGTTCGATCCCTCGAGGAAGTTCTCGACGTGGATCTACACCATTGCCTCGAACCTGGCCAAGAATGAGCTCCGCAATCGGAGTCGCTCGCCGCTCGTGTTTCCCGAGTCGGCGCGGCCCGTCGGAGACGAGACCCGGCCCCTCGAGGCGGAAGACTGGCTCAACGCCCCGGACCGGTTGTACCGGCACCGGCGGCTCTACCGGCTGGTCCGTGACGTGGCGAACCGGCTCCCCGACCACCAGCGCGAGGTGTTCATCCTCCGCGAGTTGCGCGGGAAGAGCTACGAAGAGATCGCCCAGGAGACGGACACCAACCTCGGCACGGTGAAGTCCCGGTTGAACCGGGCCCGCACCGCGTTCGCCGCGATGATCGAGCCGGAATTGGAATAGCACGCGAGAGAAGCGAACAGAGAGAAGCGAGTGGTCCCCGAGTTCGGGGCCCTCGCTTTTCGCTTCTCTCCTCTCGCTTCTCTCGTTGGTAGATTTCCCCCATGCCCCGCCCCATCACCCCGGACCGCCTCGCGGCCGCACTCGCCAAGGGTGTCGCGCCGTCGTACTACGTCCACGGCTCCGAGGTGATCCTCAAGGACGAGGCGATCGCGACGCTGGTGGCGACGCTGCTCGACCCCTCGCTGCGCGACTTCAACCTCGACCTCCTCAGCGCGTCGCAGCTCGACCCCGATCAGCTCGCCGGCGCCTGCGCCACGCTGCCGATGATGGCGGAGCGGCGGGTGGTGGTGCTGCGCGACGTCGAGGCGTGGAAGCGGAAGTCCAAGGCCAAGCAGGCCGCGGTGGCGTATCTCGAGCGCCCCTCGCCCGACACCGTGCTGGTGATGGTGCAGGGCGACGACAAGGACCCCGACGGCGACCTCGCGGCGCACGCCACCGCGGTCGACTGCCGCGCACCGGTGGGCGAGGCGCTCGACGTCTGGCTCGACCGGCGACTCGAGCAGGCCGGTGTGACGCTTGCCGACGACGCGCGCCAGCACCTGCTCCGCGCCACCGCCGGCGACCTCGGCCTGCTGGCCGCCGAGTGTGGCAAGCTCGCGGGGCTAGGCGGAGGAGAGGCGATCGATCGCGACACGATGGCGGCGCTCGTTGGAGTCCGCTTCGGCGAGACGGTGGACGACTGGCGTGACGCGGTGCTGCGCGACGACCTCGCCCGCGCCACGGCGATCCTGCCTGGTGTCCTGGCACAGAGCGGCGTCTCCGGGGTGCGCCTCGTCTTCACCCTCGGCGCCTCGCTCCTGGCGCTCGGCTGGGTGCGCTCGGTGGCGCGCACGCGCAAGCTGCGCGGTGGGCAACTGATCAACCCGCTGATGCGCGAGTGCCTCTATCCCAACCGGCCGCTGGTGGGCGACTACCAATCGTTCGCGCAGGTGGCCACCCAGGTGGTGGCCGACTGGCCGCTTGAGCGGATCCGCCACGGCGTGCGCGCCACCCTCGCCGCCGACGTCGCCTTGAAGAGCACCACCATCTCCGACGAGGAAGGGATCCTCACCGACCTCGTCCTCCAGCTCGCCGCGCTGAAGAACCGGAAGGCCGCATGACCCGATCGCTGCTCGCTGCCCTGCTGCTCGCCGCCGCCATGCCGGGCGCGGCGGCCCTGGCCCAGGACGCGGAGTTCCCCGCCTCGCCGCAGTTCGTGGCGATCATCCGCCTCGCGCAGGAAGGGCGCGGCGACAGCGCGCGCGCCGCCATCGCCGAGTACCTCGACCGCACCCCGCAGTCGAACCCGCTCTACCCCGAGGCGCTCTACACCGCGGCGACGATCGCGAGCTCGGGCACCGACGCGCGGCTGCTCGTCTCGCGCGTGGCGGTGGAGTCCTCCTACT
>CALGOK010000219.1 GCA_937961295.1 uncultured Gemmatimonadota bacterium | reverse complement strand
GCCGGCCCCCACCGGCGGCCCCTCGGGGAGCTCGGGCCGCAGGGCTCGGAGCCCGCTCCACTGCCACGTGCGCACCGAGTGCACCAGTTCGGTCCAGCCCAGCCCCAGCACCGCGAACCACCCCGCCACCGCACCCACCATGAGCCCGGTGGCGAAGAGCGCGCGCCGGAACAGCGAGGGGATGCCGAGCAGGGAGGCCATCACGAAGGCGCCGGTGAAGAACGCGCCGGCCGAGCGGATGGTCCGGTCGGTGAGCGTCGCGGGGGCGCGCAGGAGCAGCAACGCCGCGACCACGCTGATGCCGATCCACAGCCATTCCCGCAGCGTGGCGGGACGGGAGAGGAGCAGCAGCAACGTCAGCGGACCGAGCAGGAACGTCTTGGGCGAGGTGAGGAGGTAGCCCGCCAGCAAGAGTGGCGCGATCCACCAGGTGCGGCGCCCGGCCTCGCCGGACGCCGCCGTGGCGCTGGTCAGCCGCCGAATCCCTTGATGTAGGGAATCAGGGCGATCTCGCGCGCGCGCTTGATGGCGCGCGACAGCTGGCGCTGGTGCCGGGCACAGGTCCCCGAGAGACGCGACGGCCGGATCTTGCCGCGTTCGGTGAGGAACCGGCCGAGCAGGTGCTCGTCCTTGAAGTCGACGACGCGGACGCCGCTCTCGCAGATGGCGCAGGTCTTGTTGGGGCGCGGCATTATTCGTCGTCCTCCCCGTCCTTGCCGGCGACGGCGCTGGACATGACCGCGCCCTCGTCGAGGACGATCAGGTGCCGGAGCACCGACTCGTCGAGCTTGAGTGCGCGCTCGAACTCGGGCAGCGCCTCGGCCTTGGTGGTGAACTTGGCGACGACGTAGTACCCGGTCTCGCGCCCGGCGATGGGGTAGGCAAGCGTGCGCTTCCCCCAGTGGTTGACCGACATGGGCTCCTCGCCCTCGTGCGGCACCATGGCGTGGTACTTGTCGAGCTTTTCGGTGATGGCGGACTCTTCGAGCGTGCTGTCGAAGATGTACACCGCCTCGTACGTGCGGGACATCGGCACCTTCCTTCGGTCTGAGATGGCGCCCCGGGGCGGTGCGGCCCCGAGGAGGACGATTGTGAACGCGGCGGGAATCTAGCCGGGCGGACCGGTTGCCGGTAGCTGCAGGCGCGCCGTTCACGGCGCGCGGTGCCGGCATCGCGCGCCCCGAGGGGCGCGCCTGCGGAATCATCGGGCCTCCGCCGCCCTCGCATGCCCCTCCAGCCCCTCGAGCCGCGCCAGCCGGGCGGCCTGGGCGGCCAGCGCCCCCGGATCGTCGATCCGGAGCCAGGTCCGGGCCCTGAGGAAGGTGAGCACCGACAGGCCGGCCGTGGACCGGGCCCCCCCGCCAGTGGGGAGGACGTGGTTGGGTCCCGCACCGTAGTCGCCGAACACCTCCGCCGACCCCTCCCCCAGGAAGAGCGCCCCCGCATGCCGGACCCGCCCGGCGACCCGGTCGGGGTCGGCCACCGCCAGTTGGAGGTGCTCCGGGGCGATGGCATCGACCGCTGCGATGCCCTCGTCGAGCGACGTCACGACAACCACGCCACCGGAGGCCAGGGCCTCGCAGGCGACCGCGCGGGCAGGGAGCGTCTCGATCTGGCGCTCGAGCTCTTCCTCGACCCGATCGACAACGCTGCGCTCGGCGGTGACCAGCACCGGCATCGCGTCCGGATCATGCTCCGCCTGCGCCAGGAGGTCGGCGGCGAGGATCGCGGGATCCGCAGATGCGTCGGCGAGCACCACCAGTTCCGACGGGCCGGCGAGCATGTCGATGGTCACCCTCCCGGCCACGCACTGCTTGGCGGCGGTGACCCAGCGATTCCCCGGACCGACGATCGCGTCGCACGCCGGCACCGGCCCGGCGCCGTGGGCCAGGGCGCCGATCGCCTGCGCGCCACCGATGCCCAGCACGCCGTCGGCGCCGGCCAGCGCGGCGGCGGCGAGCATCACGCTCGAGGGATTGGGGGTGGCGATCCAGATCTCCTGCACGCCCGCCACCCGCGCGGTGATTGCCGTCATCAGCAACGACGACGGCAGCGGATAGCGCCCCGCCGGCACATAGCAGCCGGCGCGCTCCAGCGGTACCAGCGTGTGCCCGGCGCGCCCGCCCGGCACCGCCACCGTGATCTCGCGGATCGCGCTGCGCTGCGCCTCGGCGAAGGCGGTGATCCGCGCCGCCGCGTCCTCGAGGTCGGCCAGCACGGCGGGATCCAGCTCGGTGCGCGCCCGCTCGCACGCCCCGCGGTCGAACCACCAGCGGCGCGAGCCGTCCCAGTCACCGAAGCGTCGCGCGAACTCGAGCAGCGCCGGCTCGCCGTCGCGCGCCACCGCGTCGACGATCGCCCGCGCGGCATCGAGGGTTTCCGCATCCAGCAGGGCACCCCGGTTGCGACGGAGCTCCTCCACGGTGCGCAGACGAAGGATCCTGGTCCTCACGACAGCTCCCCGGGCACGGTGATCGGCTTGGCATCGCCACCGCGCCGCGACACGGCACGCGCGCGGCGATCCAGCGCAGCGTCGACATCGGCGAGTCGGCCGCCCATCGTGGCGAGTCGGACCAGCGCGAAGTAGAGCAGGTCGGCGGCTTCCTCGATCGCCGCATTGCGATCGTCCGCGGCGGCGAGTTCACCGGCTTCCTCGACCAGCTTCGCGGCGAGCAGCCCGGGCTCGTCGAACAGCCGTCGGGTGTACGAGCCCTCCGGTGCGTTGACATGCCGGGCTGCGATGGTGCGCTCGAGCCGGTCGAGCGCCGGGCCGTCGTCCCAGCAGGTGGCGCGCTCGAGGTGACAGAAGCCCGCGCCCTGCTGCCGGACCACGAACCGCAGCGCGTCGCGATCGCAGTCGAGTGTCACGGCAAGCAGTTCCTGCGTGGCCCCCGACGATTCGCCCTTGATCCAGAGCCCGCGACGGCGCGACTGGTACACCCCGCGTCGCGTGGCCACCGCTTGCCGGAGCGATGCGGTGCTCGACCATGCGAGGCCGAGGGCGGTCCCGCGCTCATCGGTCACCACGGTGGGGAAGAGACCATCGCTGCGATCGCTCACCAGCGGGGCGGCGATGGCGTCGCCGAGATCGAGCCGGCCGGTGTACAGCGCCATCCCCACCTGAGCGTCGGCACCGAGCCGGTCGAGCGCGGCGATCTCCTCGGGCACCGTGACGCCCCCCGCGATCGTGAGCCGGGCCGAGCCGGCCTGGTGCACCAGCGCCTGGGCACGCACCAGGTCGGTGCCGCCGAGGCGACCCTCGCGTTCCACGAAGGTGACGAGGAAGCCGCCGCACAGGTCGCGCAGCTCCGCCATCCGCCCGGGGACATCGCGTCCGGTGCCAGTCCGCCACCCCTCGACCACCACCTCGCCGTCGCGGGCATCGAGTGCCACGATCACGCGGTCGCGCGGCAGGCGGCGCAGGAGGTCGGGCTCGGCGGCGGTGCCGATCACGATGCGGGTGGCACCGGCGTCGAGCCAGAAGCGGGCCCGCTCGTAGTCGCGGATGCCGCCGCCCACCCGGCAGGCGCCGTGGCGGCAGAGTTCGGCGATCACGTCGCGCTGGTCGCCCACGCCCATCGCGGCATCGAGGTCGACCACGGCCACCTCGCCCGCGAGCCGGAAGCGTTCGAGCCATGGCAGCGCCTCGCCGGCGTCGAGCGCCTGCTCGCGACCGCCCACCAGCTGGACCACCCGGCCGCCGGCTAGGTCGATCGAGGGAATGATCATCGTCGTACCTCCACCCCAAGCAGGGCGAGCTGCTGTTTCGCTTCGGTGACGGTCAGGTCACCGTCGTGGAACATCGAGGCGGCGAGCACCGCATCGGCGCCGGCGGCGAAGGCCGCCGCGAAGTCGTCCGGCGTGCGCGCGCCACCGGAGGCGATCACCGGAATCGCGGCGATGCCGCTGACGGCACTCAGCAGCTCGGTGTCGTACCCGGCACGCGTCCCGTCGCGATCCATGCTCGTGAGCAGGATCTCTCCCGCGCCGCGTTCGGCACCTTCCGCGGCCCAACCCGCCGCTTCGCGCCCGGTCGGGTCCTGACCGGCGCGGCGAAACACCCGCCAACCCGCATCGGTTGCTGCCGCGTCGATCGCGAGCACCACGCACTGCGATCCGAACCGCTCGGCCAACTCGTCGATCAGGCCGGGCCGGTCGAGTGCCGCGGTGTTGACCGCCACCTTGTCGGCGCCCGCCCCGAGCAGTCGCTCGGCGTCGCCGGCCGTGCGCACCCCGCCGCCCACCGTGAGCGGGATCCGCAGCGCGCGCCGCACCGCGCGCACCGCATCGAGCGCGTGGCTGCGCCCACGATCGGTCGCGACGACATCGAGGATCACCAGTTCGTCGGCCCCCTGGTGCTCATAGCGCGCGGCGAGTTCCACCGGTGACCCGGCGTCGCGCAGCCCCTGGAACTGCACACCCTTGACCACCCGGCCGTCGCGCGTGTCGAGGCAGGGAATGATCCGACGCGTCAGCACTGGTCCCACCAGCGGCGCAGCAGCGCCTCGCCCCACGCGCCCGAAAGCTCGGGATGGAACTGGCAGCCGAGCTGCCGGGGTCGCGCGATCGCGGCGACGAACCTGCCGCCGTGATCGGCGGTGGCCACGTCCCATCCGTTCGGGGGATCAACCAACCGGTAGCTGTTGGCGAAGTACGCATGGCCTGCCGGATTCCCGCTGCCGTCCCATTCCACGCGGTTCCAGCCGAACTGCGGCACCCGCACGTCGCTGGCGAACCGGGTCACCCGGCCGGGAATCACGCCGAGGCCACGGACCTCGCCGCCCTCCTCGCTCGACTCGGCCAGCAACTGGAAGCCGAGGCAGATGGCGAGCAGCGGCCGACCGGCAGCGGCGTACGCACGCACCGGCTCCACGAGATCGGCGCGTTCGAGGACGCCCATCGCCGATGCGAAGGCGCCGACGCCCGGAAGGACGAGCCGGTCGGCTGCGACCACCTCGTCGGGACGGTCGACCAGCCGCGGCACCCCGCCGAGTCGCTCGAGGGCGACAAACACCGAGGCGAGGTTGGCGCTGCCGGTGCGCACCACGGCGACGTCGGTCACGTGAGCGTCCCCTTGGTGCTGGGCACGCCCTCGCCGGCTTGCGTCACGGCCTCGCGCAGCGCCAGCGCCACGGCCTTGAACGCCGCCTCGGCGCGATGGTGGTCGTTCTCGCCCGCGAGCATGTCGACGTGCAGCGTGATCCGCGCGGCGGTGGCCCGTGACTGCAGCGCGTGGGTGATGTTCTCGCACGCCAGCGCACCGATGGTGTCGCGGCGAAGGTCGAGCGCCACCCGTGCGAACGGGCGTCCCGAGCAGTCGACCACGGCGCGCGCCAGCGCCTCGTCGAGCGGTGCGCACGCCGAGCCGAAGCGCCGGATCCCCGCGCGCTCGCCGAGCGCCGTGTCGATCGCCTGGCCGAGGGCCAGCGCGCAATCCTCCACGGTGTGGTGATCATCCACCTCGAGGTCACCGGTGCAGCGGAGCGAGAGGTCGAGCCGGGCGTGGAACGCCAGCGCCGTGAGCAGGTGATCGTAGAAGCCGATCCCGGTGGCGATGTCGGCGGTTCCGCTCCCGTCGAGCGAGAGCGAGAGCTCGATCGCGGTCTCGCGCGTGCGCCGCGCGATGGTGGCCGAGCGCGTGGTCAGGCCAGGCATGTATCGAGTTCCTCGAGCGAAGGGAGAACGCGCGAAGCGCCGGCAGCATCGAGCGACGCACGCGAGGTGGCCGAGCTGTCACCCGGAGCCATGATCGCGATGGGAACGACACCTGCCGCGCGGGCGGCGCGGAGGTCGTCGGGGGTGTCGCCGATCATCCAGGCCCGCGTCACGCCGAGCAGGTCAAGCGCCAACCGCACCGGCGCGGGATCGGGCTTGAGGGCGGCGTCCTCGCGGCACACCACGGCCGAGAAGCAATCGGCCACCCCCTGCTCGGCGAGGAACCGATCGGCATCGGTGCGGGGACGCCCGGTGACGATCGCGAGCGGCAGCCGGGCGGCGAGGGCGCGCAGCCAGCTGTCCGTCGGGATCAGCGTCTCGGCGATCCGGAGGCCGGGCGTGCCGTTGTGTCCCTGGTAGATCGCCTCGAACGCGGCGGTCACCGCGTCGAGTTCGCCATCGATCCCGTCCGCGACGATCAGGTCGCGCGTCACGCGCCAGTCGTCGTTGGCGTCGCCCGCTGCCTTGCGCGCGGCGACGTCGGCCGCGGTGACGCGCGCACCGAACCGCCCTGCCGTCGCGACGATGGTGGCGCGATAGGAGCGCGACACGTCGGCCAGCACGCCGTCGAGGTCGAAGAGGATCGCCTCGGGGCGCATCGCGGAGTCGATGGCGCGCTCGAGCCGGTCCATCGATCCGTCATCGAGCGGGGTGGTGATGCGCAGGCGATCGGGAGTGCCGGGGAGCCAGCGCGCGGCGATGCCGAGCCCGGCGAGGGCGTCGCGAAGCCAGCCGGCGCGTGGCGAGGCGGTGCAGGCGAAGTCGGCCTGCGACGAGATCGGGTCGAGGTGGTTGCGCGCCAGCGCAGCGATCAGCCGCTCGCGCGCGGCGCGCACCGCGGCGACTCGGCGCCCCATCGCGGGTTGCTGCGTCTCGAGCGCCATGCAGGCGGCGGTGATGGCGGGAGCCGACACGGCAAAGGGGGTGCCGGCTCGGCGCATCGCCGCGATCACGCGCGCGTCGCCCAGTGCGAATCCGATCCGGAAGGCGGGGAGGCCCCAGGCCTTCGAGAAGGTCCGGGTCACGACCACGTTCGGCAGGTCGAGGAGCGCGGCGGTCGGGTCCTCGTCCGCAAACTCGAGGTATGCCCCGTCGACGAGCAGCACGGCATCGGGTGCCGCCCTCGCGACCTCCCGCACCTCGGCAGCGGTTGCCACCGCGCCGGTGGGATTGTTCGGCGTGACGATCGCGATCAGGCCGGTGTCGGGTGTGACCGCTTTGACAAGGGCATCGACCGGGAACGCGCTGCCGGGCCACGGGACGGTGCGGATCGTCGCGCCGGTGAGGCGCGCGTACCGCGGCAGCATCTCGAAGGTCGGATCGGTCAGCAGCGCTTCCCGGCCGGTCGCGAGTGTGGCGCGGAAGGCGCGCTCGACCACGTCGTCCGTCCCGGCTCCGATCAGCACGCGGTCGACCGCGACCCCGAAGCGCGCCGCGATCCGCACGGCCAGCGGCGACGGGTCGGGATACCCGGTCACGTCGGTGTCAGCGAGCCCACGCCGGAGTGCCTCCTGATCGAGGGGCGGCAGTTCGGTGCCGGCGAGGTCGAGGTCGCACGGCGCCGGGTGGCGAGGCACCGCGTACTGGGTGACGGCGTCCACGGCAGCGACCAGTCGTGGCGCCGTCATGGGACGATCTGCGCGATGGGGGTGATCACCACGTCGCTGCCGCCGGCCACCTTGAGCCGCGGCACCAGGGTGGGGAGCGCGTCGCGCGGGACGGCGGCCTTCACCGCGTAGCCGGCGTCGTCGTGCAGCGAGGCGATGGTCGGTTCGCGCATGCACGGCAGCAGCGCGCACACCGCCTCCAGCTCCGCCGGGCCGACGTTCACCTCGAGCATCACGCGCGAGCGGGCGTCGAGCACCGAGGCGACCAGCATCACCAGTCCCTCGATGGCGGCGCGGCGGCGGGGATCATCGAGCGCCGCGGGCGGGGCATAGAGCCGGGTCGGCGAGGTGAACAGCGTGTCGACGATTGCCAGCCCGTTGGCCGCGAGCGTGGCCCCGGTGGCGGTGTTGTCGACGATCACGTCGGCGTCTTCGGGTGGGAACACCTCAGTGGCACCGTAAGAGTGCACCACGCGCGCGCGGATCCCCTCGCGGGTGATCCACTGGCAGGCGATGCGACGGTACTCGGTGGCGACGACGAGGTCGCGATCGGGAAGGCGGCCCTGGACCAGGAGGTCGGTCGGCGCCGCCGCGACAAGGCGCACCGGGTCGAGCTCGGTGTCGAGCAGCTCGACGAGGTCGGCCTCGAGTTCCTCGACCCAGTCGGCGCCGGCGAAGCCGACGTCGCGCGAGCCAGCCGCGAGCATCTCGACGATGTTCTGCGGCTTGAGGATCTTGGCGTTGAAGCGTCCGGCGGCGAGCGCGGGCCGGTAGGCGCGCGCACCCGTGCGCACCCCCAGGCCGGCGGCATCGAGGAGGGCAAACACGGCGGCCTGCATCCGCCCCTTGGGGAGGGCGATGCGCAGCGATTCGGCGTCGAGGTCCGGGCTCATCGGTTCGTCCTGCCGGACCCCGACCCCGCGCCGCGCCTCCGGACCCCCGGAAACGTCGAACGCCGGCCCGGGGGCCGGCGTTGATGGTGTCTGTCGGTGCTGCTCGCTTCGAGCGTGCGCCTACGCCATCAACCCGCCCCGAGAGGGACGTGATGATGGTGATGGTGGCGGCGCGAGATGCTCAGCATGGCCGGATTGTAGGAGGTGAAGGATCAAGGGTCAAGGGGCAGCAGCGATTGCGCACTGCCCGGTGCTCGCCGTGCGCCAGGGGCGTGAGGGCACTGCGCTCCTGGCCAGCCGTGCGAGCGGCTGTCTCCGCACGAGCACCAGCGGCCGGAGCATACGCTCCGTGCCCTCACGCCCCTGGCAGACCGGTTGCGGCCCCCGTTTCCCGTCACCCGTCACCTGTCACTCGTCACGAGAATGTCCTGCTCCCGCCGCACCGTGCTGTCGCCGTGCTCGACCGTCACGACCAGCGTGTACCGGCCGCTGTCCAGGTTCTCGAGACCCAGCGTGCGGCGCACGCGGATGATGCCGCCGGGCGAGCGATCGGTCACCCGCACCGATATGTCGCGGCGCAGCCGCTGCTCGGCGGGGAGCACCTGGATGGTGGTGTGGTATTCCTCGCCGGGCGGGATGCCGCGGAGTTCGTACCAGAGCTCGACCGTGCCGCCCTCGGGCCAGGTGCCGAGGGTGTTGATCGGGAAGAGCCCATCAGGGGCGGTCCACCCGGGTTGTCCGCTCCGCCCGGTGACGATGTCGGTGAGGGCGAGCGCGGGCCCGTCGTCGACCACGAGGTGGCGTCGCAACGCGTAGGCACGCGGGAGCGAGTCGCGCTGCTGGCTGGCGCGCAGCGACAGCTGCCATGCTCCCGGCTCGAGCGGCACCTCGAAGTAGCCGGAGAGGAACTGGTCGGGCTGCGCGGGGCGTCCGGTGGGGCCGCGCACCGTGTCGATGGTGATTCGCCGTCCGTCGGAGGGGCGGTAGGCCACCAGCCGGTACTCGATGGGCCACGCGAGCAGGTCGCGGGTGAGGGTGTCGGCGGCAAGGTCACCCACCTGCAGCGCGAAGGTGACCACGGCGCGGCCGCTCCCGTCAGCGCCGTGCCCCACGGCGAAGAAGCGGTGCACGGCGCGCCACGGATCGAGCACCGGAGGGGTGTCGCTGTCGGAGGTGATGCCGACCTGGGCGTCGGTGCGCTGCTGCGCCACCGCCTGTCGAACCGCCGCGTAGCAGGTGGCCGGCGAGCTCTTGGGCCGGTTGATCTGGATGGCGGCGCCGGTGTATTCGGGGAGGACGCGCGCCAGCGCGAGCCACGCCTGCGCGGCGTGCCAGGGGAGGTAGCTGCCGAGCGTGGTGGCGGCATGCTTGCCCAGGGCATCGCTGCCACGGAACGCAAACACGCGATAGCCGCCCTCGATCCAGTAGACCCAGACCTCGGTGTGCTCGAGGGACTCGAGCAGGCGACTGAGTTCTCGCGGCGAGACGATCCCCTCGCCTCCGGTCCCCTCGCCGACGCCCTCGGCGATCACCAGCGGCGGCACGGCCTTGGTGAGCGGTGCGCCGTGCCGGAGGAAGATCACGCCGCGGTGGTCGATGATCGGCTCGTCGGCGCGCACGTCGCCGGGCAGCCATGGCATCCGGACCGGCAGCCGCTCGTAGAACGGGGTGACGCTCCCCACGCAGGCATCGCCGATGTAGTCGAAGGCATAGTCGACCCGGCTGTGCAGGGTCCTGCGCCAGGGCGACGGGATCCGGAACTCCTGCAGCACGCTCACCCACCGGTTCAGGTGCGCCCCCAATCGGGCGCCCTCGTCCCGCGTGGCGGCGGCATCGCGCTCGGCCCAGAAGCGCCGGAGCCAGGCCCCGACCTCCGCGCGCGCCACGGCGTCGAATGCGGCGATCGAGTCGGCGTCGACCAGCCAGGCGACGTCCTGGCGGTAGAGCGCGTGGCCGTCCCGCGTGAGCGGGTCGAGGCCCTGCCAGTAGCTCGCGCGTGCATCGTCGATGCGATCGAGTGCCGCGAGCGTCCTGGCGCGCTCGAGTGCCAGGACCGACGGGTCGGCTCCGAGCTGCGCCGCGCGGTCGAGGATCGCGAGCGCGACCGGCGTTGCGCCGAGTGCCCGCTGGTGCCGCGCCCACGCGACCATCGCCTCGGGTCGCGCGTCGCGGCGCGTCACCTCGACGGCGAGTGCCTCGCGCACATCCGGCGGCGGTTCGCGGTCGCCGGCGGCATAGGCCAGCTCGGCGAGGAGGATGCGGGCGCGGAGCAGGTCGGGATCGCGCCGG
>CALGOK010000218.1 GCA_937961295.1 uncultured Gemmatimonadota bacterium | reverse complement strand
GGCTGCGCGACGCGGCGTTGCCGAGGCCCTCCTCGGCGACCTCGATGTCGCCCTCGATCTTCCCGAGCTCCAGCCGCGCCTGCGAGAGGTCGTCGACCACGGTGCTGCGGTGCCGCTCGGCGCTGCTGCGGGCGTGGGCCGCCTCGTCGCGGGCCGCCTCGGCCGCGACCAGCCGCTCGCGCGCCGCGGGGATCTGCTCGGTGAGCTCGGTGTGCCGGCGCTCGAACGTCACGGCGTCCTCGGCGAGCTGCACCAGCTGGCGCTGGGTGAGTGCCACGGTGACCGCGAACTTCTCCTCGGTCAGCGCCTTGTGCCGCTCGGCCTTGCCCTTCTGCCGCGCCAGCGAGCGCACCTGCGACTGCACCTCGGCGATCAGGTCCTCGAGTCGCTGCAGGTCGGCGCCGGTCTCCTCGAGGCGACGGGAGGTGGCGTGCCGGCGATCGCGGTAGAGTCCCACGCCGGCGGCTTCCTCGAACAGCGAGCGGCGCTCGTCGGCGCGGTCGCTGAGCAGCAGGTCGATGAGCTTCGCCTCGATCACCACGCCGGCGTCGCTGCCCAGCCCGGTGCCGCGCAGCAGGTCGTGGATGTCGCGCAGTCGCGTCGGCGAGCGATTGAGCAGGTAGTCGCTCTGCCCCGAGCGCGACAGGCGCCGGGTGATCACCACCTCGGTGTACGGCGTGGGCAGCTGGCCGTCGCTGTTGTCGAGGTAGAGCGAGACTTCGGTGACATTCACCGGGCGGCGGGTGGCGGCGCCCTGGAAGATCACGTCCTCCATCTTGCCGCCGCGCAACAGGCGCGCCGACTGCTCGCCGAGCACCCAGCGCACCGCGTCGGAGACGTTGGACTTGCCGCAGCCGTTGGGGCCGACGATGGCGGTGACGCCGTCGTCGAAGGTGAGGGTGACGGTGTCGGCAAACGACTTGAAGCCGGACAGCTCCAGCTTGGTGAGCTTCATTGCGCCCTGATGTTCGGGGTTCGGCACGAAGGCGGCGCCCCGGCCCGCGAGGCGGGGGATGCCGGAATCCCGCAAGATAGCAGGGTGACTCGCCTAGGGCTGGCCTTCGGGAGCGGTCCGGATGAAGTAGGGCCGGCCGAGTCGGCGGCCGTCGGCTTCCGCCTCCTCGCGGGTGGCGTAGGGGCCCACGAGCACCCGGTACCCGTCGCCCTCGGTCTCCGGGTCGCGCACCCGGGCGCGGAAGCCGATCTCGCCCAGCTGGTCGGCGAGCGCCTCGGCATAGCGGCGATTCTGCGACGAGGTGACCTGGATGAAGATCTGGCCCGCGCCGGTGCGCGGTTCCGCCGTGACGCTGTCGGCCGGAGCCGCTGGCGGCGGCTCCTGCGGGTCGCCTCCCGGCGGGGTCGGCGGCGGGTCGGCCGTGGTGGCCACCGCGACCTGCCTGGCATCGCGGGGCCGCCAGGGGATCGCGAGGAACACGTCGCCCGCCGCGCCGGCGAGCCGGGTCTTCGGCTCGGGGACCGCCGGGGTCAGGTCCCAGGCCACCACGTCGTCGCCTTCACGCACCACCAGGGTCCGTCCCCCGCTCACCAGCGGGAGGTCGTCGGCCCACGGCGTGCCGATGGTCACCACGAGCTCCTGTCGCACCGCGTCGATCACCCAGACCGAGTCGCCCTCGGCGGGTCGGGCGAGGAGCCAGCGGCCGGCGCGGTCGGTGCGCAGGGCGCGCACCACCCCCGGGAGGGCGATGTCGCCGACCTCGCGGTAATCGTCGTCGAATCGGTCGAGCACCACGATGTCGCCGCGCGCCCGGGCCACGTAGAGCCGGTGGCCGCTGGGGCTGAACGTGCTGGTGATCGGGGTGCCGCGCACGCGGACGAAGGTCACCTGTTCCGAGCGGGCGGGTGACGGGTAGGCGAATGCCAGCCCGGAATCGGTCGTGACGGCCAGGAGGTCGCCGGCCCAGGTCGCGTCGAGCTCGCCCGAGGGGAGCTCGAGTCGGCGGACTTCCCCCGCCTCCTCGAGCACCTGCAACGTGCCGGAGCCCGGGGCATACGCCACCACCCGCGAACCGGTTGCCGGCAGCAGCTGCGCGTCCCGTCCCCCGACGATCGCCGTGCGGAACACGGTGAGGTTGCGCCCGGAGAAGTGCAGCGGGCGGCGGGCCGAGTCGAGCCCGAGCACGATGCCGTCGGCGGTGCCGGAAAGTTGCTCCGCGCGACTCAGGTACGGGCGTGCCTGGCGGACGCGCAGGTCGATGCCGACCACCACGCCACGGCGGTCGACCGCGTAGACCATCTCGTCCTCGAGGTCGGATCCGAGGGCCCGCGCGATGGGCGGCACGTTGCCCGGCACGCGCCAGTCGAGCGGCAGCAGCGAGTCGGCGCGATAGAGGGTCGCGGCGCCACCCGCGCTGGGGAGCCGGAGCAGGGCGCCCTCGTCGGGGAGCCCGTGCGGCATCTCGCGGGGAAGCGGGCCGTCCTCCCCGCCGCCACAGGCGGCGAAGAGGACGGCGACGAGGAGGAGCGGGGTGCGGGTTCGGGTCACCCCTAGAATGTAGGCCCGAGCGAGATGGTCCAGAACGGGTCGGTGCCGGGCCGCTTGATCGGCTTGGTGTAGTCGAAGCGCAGGATCAGGAACCCGAACAGGTTGATCCGGGCCGATCCGCCCCAGCTCCGCAGTGGCGTCCGCACCGACACCAGGGACTCCCCGGGCTCGCGGTCGCGGAAGACCACCTTGCTGCCCGGGTCCCAGGCCACGCCGGCGTCGTAGAAGACCGCGCCCTCGATCGGCGGGATCCCGCGCGGCAGCCAATCCCACAGCGGCGACAGGATCGGGAACCGCAACTCGGCGTTGAACACGGCGAGCGACGTGCCGACGAGCTGGTCGAGCGCCGCGCAGCCCGTGACGGTGTTGGGGTCGACGCCCGCGTTGAGGCACTCGTTGCGGCGGAACGAGCCCGACGTGTACCCGCGGAGCAGGTCCGGGTAGCCGAGGTAGACGGTGAAGCGGTCGGCGTCGGCGCCGGTGCGCCCGAAGTAGAGCAGCCGGGTGGCCAGGGTGAACGGCCCGACGATCGGGTCGTAGCGCCGGTAGTCGGCGGTGAACTGGGTGTAGTTCCAGCCGCCGACGGTCGGGGCGATCTCGAACCGGGCCCGCCTGCCGATCATCGGGCCGACGAAGCCGAACAGGGTGTTGTCGTCCACCAGCGCCAGCGACGGTTGCACGAAGCCGGTGGACTCGAGCCCGAACTTCTCGATCTCCGGGTCGCGCGTGTACAGCCCCGAGAACGGATCGTAGAACTCGCTCAGGCGCAGGATCGCGTCGTCCACCAGCGTGCCGCGCAAGCCGAGCTCGATGCGCCGGAAGCGCGACAGCGGATAGGCGGCCTGCGCGAACGCCGACCGGAGCACGATCCGTCGCACGTCGGTGACCAGCACGTTCTCGAACGATCCCTCGACCTGCCCGATCGCGCTGCCCTGGTAGAAGAAGTACGGCTCCTGCTGGATGCCCGCGGCCCAGTTCAGGCGCGACGAGATGTTGCTGTACGCCGCGAGCACCTGGGCCTCCTCGATCCGGCCGTTGACGTACCCGGCGAAGAGCAGCTGGTGATCGCCGAGCATGTCGGAGAGCAGGATGGTGGTGCCGCCGAACACGCCGTTGCCGAAGTTGTCGCGCACGTAGCCGATGGTGGGACGCGCGACGTAGTCCGGCGAGAAGCCGACCTTGTACGGCCGGGTGGTGAACGACGAGGTGTCGGGCAGGCCGAGCGTCGCCGAATCGTTGAGCGCCTGGATGCTCACCGGCGGGGGCGGCAGCAGCGAGTCGGGGAGCGCGACCAGCGAGTCGGCCTGGCGGAGCCGGCCGGTGGCCGAGCGGTAGAGCGCCGAGCCGCCGGCGTCCGGTGGCGCGGCGGCCGCGGTGTCGGCCGCGGGCGGCGCCG
>CALGOK010000217.1 GCA_937961295.1 uncultured Gemmatimonadota bacterium | reverse complement strand
CCCTCAACGCGGTGGCCAACGAGCTCAAGGCCAACCCGGGCGTCAACGTCGACATCGTCGGGCACACCGACTGGATCGGCACCAACGCCTACAACATGCGGCTGTCGCAGGCTCGCGCCGAGTCGACCCGCCGCTACCTGATCGACCAGGGCGTCGCCGCGGATCGGATCACGATCAAGTGGCGTGGCGAGGAAGAGCCGATCGCCGACAACAACTCGTCGGCTGGTCGCGCCCAGAACCGCCGGGCCGAGATCAAGCAGAACAACTGATCTCGCCGGACACGATGAAGCCCCCGTTCGCGCAAGCGAGCGGGGGCTTCATCGTGTCCGGCGGCGACAGTGCGAAGGGCGAGGGGCGAAAGGCGGAAGGCAACCACCCCTCGCCCCTCGCGATGTCGCCCTCAGCCTTCCGCGGTCTCCACACCCGCGGCGAGGTACTCCCTCCGGTACATCCGCACCAGCTCGAAGAAGTACGACAGCGCCAGCGGTCCGATCAGCAGGCCGAGGATGCCGAGGTACGACACACCCGCGATCGCGCCCACGAGCGTGATCATCGGGTGAATCTGGGCGTAGCGGTTCGACACCCAGGGCCGGATCACGTTGTCGACGTTGGCAATGATCACGGCGCCGATCACCAGCAGCGCCACCGCGGCGCCGATCCGGTCGTTGGTGAACAGCACGATCGCGCCCGGCAGCCAGATCAGGCCGCTGCCCAGCACCGGCAGGATCGAGAACACCACCGTCACCGCGCCCCAGAACACCGCGTTGCCGAGGCCCAGCACCGAGAAGGCGATCGCCAGCAGCACGCCCTGCGCCACCGCCGAGAGCCCGGTGCCCAGCACGGTCGACTTGGTCACCGCGGCGAACCGCTCGCGCAGGACGCGCACGTTGTCGTCGGAGAACGGGATGAACGGGCGCACCGCGCGCCACGTCGCCTCGGGATCCTGCAGGATGAAGAACAGCCCCGTGAACGCGAAGACCAGGTTGAGCACGATCCGCGTCACCCGACCGAGCAGCGAAATCGCCCCGCCACCCATGAGCCCGACCAGCCGGGACCCCAGCTCGCGGATCTCCTGGCCGATCGCGTAGGGCCCGATCGTGAGCGTGTCGAGCCGGTCGAGGATTGGCGAGTTCACGATCGCGTTGGCCGCGCCCTGCGCCTGTCCCACGAGCAGCGACACCATCCACGAGAACGGCAGCACGATCCCCACCAGCCCGACCACGATCATCAGCGACGAGGCCAGGGTGCGCGAGCGCACCTTGGGCACCATCCACGTGTGCAGCGGTGCCAGGATGATGTAGAGGACCGGCGCGCCGAGGATGCCGGAGGCATACGGGGCGAGCGCGATGGCGATGAGCAGGCCGAGGAGGGCCACCATCCAGGCTGCGCGCTGGTGCTTGCTGTCGAAGAAGGACATGGGGCGAAAGGCTACCCGGAACCGGGCCCCACCGCCAAGTCGGCAGCTCGGTGTTTCGTCCTGAAACCGCGACCTCGGCCGCTCCGTCCTAGGGGCCCATGGTCAACAACGCCCTCTCGGTCGGCCTCACCACCCTGGCCGCCAATCCGCTGCGCACCTTCCTCTCCACCCTCGGCGTGATCATCGGCACGGCGGCGCTGGTCGCCGTCCTGGCGGTGGGCGATGGGGTGGAGCGCTACGCGCGCGAACAGATCGCCACCCACACCGACCTGCAGCAGTTCACGGTCTCAGCCAGCTCGGGCCGCCACCTTGATGGCATCTGGCTTCCCCGCCCCGACACGGTGCTTCTCGGCCCGGCCGACCTGGAGGCGCTCGCTCGCGAGCTCGGATCGGGAGTTGCCCTGACCCTCGGCCGCGGTGGCGGGACCATGGTGACCGTGCCCGGGGGTGCGGAACCCCGTGGAGCCGTGGTCAGTGCGCAACTGGGTGGCCCGCCGGCCATCCCCGATTCCCTGATGGTGGCGGGCCGAAACCTCGGTCCGGCCGAAGCCACGGGAACCGACGCGATTGTGGTGGTGTCCCCCGACCTCGCCGACCTCATTGCGCCCGATGGCTCAGCGGTCGGGGCGGTGGTGGAGCTCAACGGGCTGCCCCATACGGTGGTGGGCGTGGGGGGGCGGCGCGGCGGCGAGCGAAAGCGCCTCGCGGTGCAGGTGCCGTTTGGCAGTTTCGAGGCGGCGGTGCCCCAGCAGTTGCAGCAGCTCCCGGGGATCATCGGCCGCGCCGACACCGTCGAGGCGATGCCGGCGATCGTCGCGCGGGCCGAGGCGTGGGCCGCCCGGCGCGGCGGCGATGGGCTCACGATCGGCAGCCGGGGCGACCTGCTGGGCGAGATGCGCAAGGGAATGCTGATCGCCAAGCTGTGCATGGGAGCGATCACCGGGATCTCGTTGCTGGTGGGCGGGACCGGCATCATGAACGTGCTGCTGGCCGGGGTGGTCGAGCGCACCCGCGAGATCGGGATTCGCCGCGCCACCGGCGCGCAGCGCCGCGACATCGTGGCCCAGTTCCTCGCCGAGTCGGTGGTGATCACCGGCGCCGGCTCGCTGCTCGGCCTCGCGGTGGGGATGGCGGGAGCGTTCGGTGTCTCGGCGCTGATGCGCGCCCAGACCGACGCCCCGGTCCACGCGGCGTTCACGCTGCTGCCGATCGCCGTCGCGGCCTCGTCGGCGGTGGTCATCGGGCTGGTGTTCGGGCTCTACCCCGCGCTCAAGGCGTCGCGGCTGGCGCCGATTGATGCGATTCGGACGGAATAGCAGGCGCACCGCTCGCGGTGCGCGATGCCGGGATAACAGGCGCGCCGCGAGCGGCGCGCCTGCATCACTGACCCCCGGCCACTGAATCCAGCACCGGCCCCAGCACCCGCCACACGTTCTCGGCGATCCGCTCGGAGCCCGCGGCGTTGGGGTGGATCCCGTCGGCCTGGTTGAAGCGCGCGATCCCGGCCACGCCGTCGAGCAGGAAGGGGAGGAACACCGCGTCATGCGCACGAGCCAGGCGGGGGTAGAGCGAGCGGAACGCGTTGGTGTAGCGCGCCCCGAGGTTGGGCAGCGCCTCCATCCCCGCGACGATCAGCACCGGCCGCGGCTGCAGCGACCCGAGCCGCCCGAGGATCGCGTCGAGGTTGGCCTCGAGCGAGTCGATGCTCTGGCCGCGCAGGCCGTCGTTCGCCCCGGTCTCCACCAGCACTACCCGCGGCACCTCCTGCTCGAGCAGCCAGTCGAGTCGCCTGAGCGCACCGGCCGACGTTTCACCGCTCACTCCGGCGTTGACCACCGCGAACGGCAGCCCCGCGGAGTCGACCCTGGCCTGGATCATCGCTGGCCAGGCCTGCTCCGGGTCAAGGCCGTACCCGGCGGTCAGCGACGTGCCGATGAGCAGCACCGTCGCCGTGGCCCGGGTGCCGTTATCGTTCCCGGCTTGCGCCCCGGAGGCCTGACTCCGGTCGGCGGTGCCGCCACACGCGGTGCCGCCCGTCACCAGCACCAGCAAGGCCATCCTGACTCGTGACCACGCCATTGTCATCTGCCACTTCTCCCCATCGCGCGATTCTCGAGGCCGTCGGGATCACCCACGAGTACTCCTCGGGGGGACGACGCCTCGCGGTGCTCAAGGATATCACGTTCGCGCTCGAGGCCGGCGGCTTCCTCTCGATTGTCGGCCCCTCCGGAAGCGGCAAGACCACGCTGCTCGGCCTGCTCGCCGGCCTGGACCAGCCAACGCGTGGTCGCGTGCTGCTCGACGGCATCGACCTGGGGACGCTCGACGAGGACCAGCGCGCCGTGCTGCGGCGCGGCCGGGTGGGCTTCGTGTTCCAGTCGTTCCAGCTGGTGCCCACACTCACTGCCCGCGAGAACGTGCAGGTGCCCCTCGAGCTGGCGGGGGCCGACGGCGCCGCCGCCACCGCCGATGACCTGCTCGAGCGCGTCGGCCTGGGCGCGCGCGGACACCACTATCCGAGCCAGCTCTCCGGCGGGGAGCAGCAGCGCGTCGCGGTGGCGCGAGCGTTCAGCACCCGCCCGGCGATCCTGTTCGCCGACGAGCCGACCGGCAACCTCGACGGTGCCAACGGTGCGACGGTGATCGACACGATGATCGCCCTCAACGCCGAATACGGCACCACGCTGGTGCTGGTGACGCACGACCTCGAGCTCGCGGCACGCGCTCGGCGCACCATCCGGCTTGCCGACGGTGCCGTCGTGGCGGACACCGCGCGGTGACTTCGGCAGGATTCGTCACCCGGCTCGCCTGGCGCGAGATGCGCGCCTCCTGGCGCCGGCTGGTGCTGCTCACCGGCGCGGTGCTGGCCGGTGTGGCCGCACTGGTGGCGATCAACTCGTTCACCGACAACCTGCGCACTTCGGTGGCCGCGCAGGCGCAGGCGCTCCTCGGCGCCGACCTGTCGCTGCGCTCGCGCGCCCCGCTCGACACCAGCACGGTCGCCATCGCGCTGGTCGACTCGCTGACCCGGATCGGCGGTGACGAGGTCGCCGTGGCGAACTCGGTCTCGTTCGCCGGCATGGTGTACCTCCCGTCGAGCAACACCGCGCGCCTGGTCCAGGTGCGCAGCGTCGATCCGGGTTGGCCCTGGTACGGCGAGGTCCGCACCGCGCCCGCGGGAATCTGGGAGCGGCTGCAGGGCGGCGCGATCATCGTCGACCCGTCGCTGCTCACTGCCCTTGGCGCCGAGGTGGGCGACACCCTGGTGCTGGGCGATGCGTCGTACCCGATCGCCGGCTCGGTGGTCAACGTCCCCGGCGAGGCCGGGCTGCAGTCGGCGTTCGGTGCGCGGGTGTTCGTGGCCCATCGCTCCATCGCCGCCACCAACCTGCTCGGCTTCGGCGCGCGGGTGGATCACACCACCTTCCTGCGCCTGCCGACCACGCTTGACGCCCAGGCAATCGCCGAGGCCAATCGCGACCGGCTCGACGCGGCGCGGGTCCGCATCCGCACCGTCGCTGACGATCGCGACAACCTCACCGACGCGTTCACCCGCCTCGGCAACTACCTCGGCCTGGTGGCGCTGATCGCGCTGCTGCTTGGCGGCCTCGGCACGGCAAGCGCCGTGCACGTGCTGATCCGGCAGCGGATGGACAGCATCGCGATGCTGCGCTGCCTCGGGGCCACCTCCGGTCAGGTGATCGTCGCGCACCTGCTGCAGGCGCTGGCGATGGGCCTGCTCGGCTCGGTGCTCGGCGCCGGGGCCGGCCTGGTGCTGCAGCAGTTCCTGCCGGTGGTGCTCGCCGACTTCCTCCCGGTCGACGTGGAGGTGGCCCTCTCGCCGCGGGCCATCGCGATCGGCGTGGCGCTGGGCCTCTGGACCGCGGGCGTCTTCGCGGTGCTGCCGCTGCTGGCCATCCGGGCCATCTCGCCGCTCGCGACGCTGCGGCGCAACACCGATCCGCCCAGGGCCCGCTGGGAGTGGCGCCGGCTGCTGGCGGTCGCCGCGCTGGCCGCCAGCGTGGTGGGGCTGGCCGCGGTGCAGGTCGGCAGCCTGGTCGAAGGGGCATGGTTTGCGGCCTCGGGCGGGGTCGCGCTGGTGGTGCTCTGGCTCGCCTCGCTTGGCCTGATCCGCGTCGCGCGCCGGTACGCGCCCCGGCGGGCCCCCTACCTCGTGCGCCAGGGGCTCGCCAACCTGCATCGCCCCGGCAACCAGACGGTGACGGTGGTCCTCGCACTCGGCTTCGGTGCCTTCCTGCTCACCACGCTGTTCACCGCGCAGGCCAACCTGCTGCGCGACCTGCGCGTCGAGGCGGCCGTCGATCGCGCCAACCTGGTGATGTTCGACATCCAGACTGACCAGCGCGCGGTGGTCGAGCGGGTGCTCCGCGCCGAGGGCGCGACGGTGCAGCCGTTCACCCCGATCGTCCCGATGCGGATCGCCGAGGTCAATGGCGAGGACGTGGGCGTGATCTTCGGTCGTGGCGGTCCGGCGCGCGCGGATTCCGCCGAGGGCGACGACGATGGTGGCTCGCTCTGGGCCTACCGCCGCGAGTATCGCTCGACCTACCGGGGAGACATCGGTCCGGCCGAGCGGGTGGTCGAGGGGGAGTGGTTCGGGTCGGCACCGAGCGGCAGCGGCAGGAGCGCGGACGACCCGGTGGCGATCTCGGTGGAGCGCGACGTCGGCACCGAACTGCAGCTGCAGCTCGGCGACCGGATGGTCTGGAACGTCCAGGGGGCGCGGATCCATGCCGTGGTGACATCGTTCCGGGAAGTGGACTGGGCGCGGTTCGAGCCGAACTTCTTCGTGATCTTCGCCCCCGGTGCCCTCGAACGCGCGCCGCAGAGCTTCGTCACCCTGGCGCGCGTGGACGATCCGCTGGCGCGCGGCCGCGTCCAGCGCGCGCTCGCCGAGCGGGCCGCCAACGTCGCCACCGTCGACCTCGGCGAGGTGCAGCGCGCCCTCGAGTCGGTGATCGGCAAGGTCGTCGCCGCGATCCGCTTCATGGCCATCTTCTCGCTCGCCACCGGGGCCGTGGTCCTCATGGGGGCGATCGCCACGTCGCGCTGGCAGCGGATCCGCGAAGGGACGCTGCTCCGCACCCTCGGCGCGACCCGCGGCCAGGTGATCCGCATCCTCGCCGTCGAGTACGCCGCACTCGGCACCGCGGCGGCGCTGGTCGCGACCACGCTCGCTGCCACCGCCGGGTGGGCGCTGTCACGGTGGGTGTTCGAGGCGTCGTTCTCGCTGCCGCTGCTGCCGATGCTGGCGCTGTCGCTCGCGCTCGCCGCGCTCACCACGGCGGTCGGCCTCTGGAGCTCGCTCGACGTGCTCAAGCGCCCGCCGCTCGAGGTGCTGCGGGCGGAATAGCGGAGAGCAGCGGGAAGAGCGAAGCGAAAGCCGATGGCCGGGCTGGGCTGGCGAGTGGCCGCCCGTCCCCCCGTCGCAGCCCCCTCGCTTCTCTCCTCTCGCCTCTCTCCTCCAAGGCTGGCGCACAGGCTCGCCTATCGTCTATCGTCTATCGTCTATCGTCCATCGTCTCTCGTTCAAGGGGCCTGCCGCATGCTCGGAATCGATCTCACTGGCAAGCGTGCCTTCGTCGCCGGCGTGGCCGATGACGGCGGCTTCGGGTTCGCGATCGCCAAGGCGCTCGCCGAGGCCGGCGCGTCGATCACGGTGGGGACGTGGCCGCCGGCCATGGGGATCTTCGAGAACCTGCTGGAGCGCGGCAAGATCGCCGACTCGCTGGTGCTCTCGGGTGGCCGCACGATGGCCTTCGAGCGGATCTACCCGCTCGACGCGGCGTTCGACACCATGGACGACGTCCCGGCGGAGATTCGCGAGAACAAGCGCTATCGGGAGCGCGGCGACTTCACCATCGCCGGCGCCGCCGCACGGCTGGTGGAGGACTTCGGCGAGCGGCCGCTCGACATCGTGGTCCACTCGCTGGCCAACGGCCCCGAGGTGAAGAAGCCGCTCGTCGAGACGTCGCGCCGCGGCTACCTGGAGGCGGTGTCGGTGTCCGCCTACAGCAACGTGGCGATGGTGCGGGCGATGGCGCCGCTGATGCGCGAGGGGGGCAACTTCCTCTCCCTCACCTACATGGCGGGCGAGCGGGTGATTCCGGGATACGGCGGGGGGATGTCGTCGGCCAAGGCCGCGCTCGAGGCCGACACCCGCACGCTGGCCTACGAGGCCGGCCGCCGCTGGGGCGTCCGGGTGAACACCATTTCCGCGGGGCCGTGGGCCTCGCGCGCGGCGAGCGCGATCGGCTTCATCGACACGATGATCCGCTATTGCAAGGCCAACGCGCCGCTCACTCGCGACTTCGAGTCCACCGATGTGGGCCACGCCGCCGCCTTCCTGGCCTCGCCGCTGGCGGCGGCGATCACCGGCAGCACGGTGTACGTCGACAACGGCTACCACGCGATGGGCATGGCGGTCAGCCCTCCGGCCGAGGGCTGACCGCCATGCCCATCGTCCCGAGCCGCGCGAGGGACCCCTCGCCAGGTGAATGGTGACGGCGCGCTCCGCCGCAATCTTCGGGGCGCTGAGCGCGGCGATGGCGGTCGCCGCCGGCGCGTTCGGCGCCCACGCGCTGCGCGACCTGGTCCCGGAACAGCGACTCGACGCGTGGGAAACCGCGGCCCGCTACCAGCTGGTCCATGCCATCGCCGTGTTCCTCACGGCCCGCTGGGTCGCCCGGGCGGTCCCCGGAGCTCGGCTCGCCGCGTGGCTCTTCGTGGTGGGGACGGTGCTGTTCGCGGGATCGCTCTACCTGCTGGTCCTGCTCGACATGCCGTGGCTGGGCGCCGTGACCCCGTTCGGCGGCGCGGCGCTGATCGCGGGCTGGCTGGGGCTGGCGTTCGCGGCCTTCAAGCACGAGTAAGAGCTAGAGAGAAGCGAGAGGAGAGAAGCGACGCCTGCTCGCTTCTCTCCTCTCGCTTCTCTCTTCTCTCCGCCGTTCAACCCTGCTGCTGCTCACGCTCCTTCTTGCGGCGGCGGGCACTCGCCGCGGCCAGCCCGGCGAGGCCGGTCGCGAGCAACGTCATCGTCGCCGGTTCTGGCACCACCTCGGTGGGCGTGCCGGGATCGTCCCGCGGCGGGAAACAGCGGTGGTCCGAGCTCGTCGAGTTCCCCGGCGAGCTGACGCACTTGATCGAGCCGCCATCAGCCAGCTGCTGGGCGTGGAATCCCCAGTTGAGGCTGGAGAGCTGGCCTGCTGTGAGTCCGGCGCCGCCCAGCGTGAAGGTGAACGCCAGGTAGTCCGAGTTGGCCCCGAACAGGACCCCGGTGCTGCACGTCTGGTACTTCTTGTTGGTGCCGCTGAACGTGGTGGCCGGACCGGCACAGCTGCTGATTCCGCCATTGCCGCCGGGGCCATTCAGCTCTCCGTTGAATCCCACCATCCACCCCTGCGCACCGCCGCCCGAGAACGTCCAGTGCGAGGTGACATTGGTGGTGGTGTAGCTCGACCCGTTCCAGTCCCAGAACGTCGCCCCGGTGAAGGTCACCGGCACTGGCAGGTTGAACAGCCAGATCTCCGTCAGCGTCGACGGGCTCGCCGCGGTGGCGGCGGTGGTCCCGTTGTAGACCCAGATGGTGAGCGAGTTCGACCCGCTCAGCGTGTACATCGCCGCGGCACAGACGCTGGCCGACCCGGAACAGATGTTCTGGGTGACCTGGGCACGGGCCTCGGGCACCGCGGCGAGCGCGGAGGCGGCTAGGGCGAGGGTGAGGATGCGCTTCATGGCCCGCTAGGTCCTGATTTGGGGGTGTGGGACGGTCCGGCTGTCGTACTCTGCAGCGCATAGGCCACGCCGTGGTTCGAGATTCTCAATAACACAATGCGTGCCAGCTAGCGCGAGACATTGACCGTTTCAGGGGATCCCGGAATGGAGCGGAGTTCCCGCAAATGTGCGGCGGGGGCGCCACACCTGGCCGGGGGTGGGGAAAGCCGAAGGGCCCCGGAGGACGACTGCTGCCCCGGGACCCTTGTCGCCGTTCGCCGTTCGCCGTTCGCTACCCTACCACTGCCCCGTCTGCCACCAGAGGCCGCGGTTGTAGATGAACAGGATCAGCAGCGCCACGATCACCACGAACGCGATCACCAGCGAGAAGCCGAACAGCGCCGAGAGGACCTTGTTGTCGAACTTGAGGTGCATGTAGAACATCGCCACGAACCAGAACTTCCAGAACGACAGGAAGAGCAGGAGCTCGACGAACCACGGCTCCAGCTGGCTCGAGAGACCGGCCATCGACGGGGCCAGCCCGCCGTAGCAGATCTCGTACAGGACGACCTCGAGCGCCGTGAGCACGAACAGGATCACGGCGACCTGGACGTACTTCGCGGCAGAGGCGTGCGGATGCTCGTCGTGCTGCGCGTGTTCAGCGGCCATGGCTCAGTTCCCCAGCGACATCAGGTAGACAACCGGGAAGATGATGATCCACACCACGTCCACGAAGTGCCAGTAGAGCGCGGCGATCTCGAGGTTGAGCGACTTCTCCGGCGGCAGGTTGCCCTTGATCGCATCCTTGAGCAGCGTCGCCAGCCAGAGCGTGCCCATCGTCACGTGGGCGCCGTGGAAGCCGGTCAGCGTGTAGAACGACGCCGAGAAGAGGTTGGTCGAGTACCCCAGCCCCAGGTGGTAGAAGTGCATGAACTCGTACACCTGCATCCCGGCGAAGAACATGCCGCACAGCACGGTGAGCGACAGCCAGGTGAGCAGCTTCTTGCGGTTCCCCTCCTGCGCGCCGTTGAGCGCCATCACCACGAAGAACGAGGAGAACAGCAGCACGGCGGTGCCGCCGGTGACCAGCGGGACCTCGAAGATGTCCTTCGGGCCCGGGCCGCTGACGCTCTGCCCCCGGTAGATCAGGAAGGTCGAGATCAGCGTGGCGAAGAAGAGGCATTCCGACCCGATGAAGGTCCAGATCGCCAGCTTCCGGTTGTCGATCGGCAGCGAGGTGTGGTGCCCGCCGGCCGAGTGGCCGTGATCCATCGCGGCAGAGCTCATGAGCGCGCCGTCCTCAGTGATGCGTGGCGTGGGCGTCGACCGGCTCGTACGCCCACTTGAAGATGCCGACGGTGGTGATCGCGAAGCCCAGGATCCCCACCGGGTGGAACGGGAACGCCCAGAACTTCGGGAGCATGAACCCGACGAAGAAGACCAGGATCCCCACCGACACGATCAGCGGCCACCAGCTCGGCCCCGGCATGTGGATCCCCTTGCCGCTCACGTGCGCCGGCTCGGGCAGCCGGTCGACCCCGGCGGCGCGCCGCGCGGTCCAGACCGGGTCCTTGCCAGTCACCACCGGCTCCTCGCCGAAGTTGAACTCCTGCGGCGGCGACGGGATGGTCCACTCCAGCGTGGCACCGCCCCACGGGTCGGCCGGCGCGTTGGCCGGGCCGCGCCACGTCTTGATCAGGTTCCAGATGAACACCAGGAACGCCAGCATCAGGACGAACGCCCCGGCGGTCGCCATCAGGTTGTAGATGTCGAAGCCGAGCCCGGCCGGGTAGGTGTACACCCGCCGCGGCATCCCCAGCAGCCCGGCGAAGTGCATCGGGAAGAACGTCAGGTTGAAGCCGAGGAACATCAGCCAGAAGTGCGCCTTGCCGAGGCCCTCGTCGAGCATCCGCCCGAACATCTTGGGCCACCAGTAGTAGGCGCCCGCGGTCAGCGCGAAGATCGACCCGCCGAAGAGCACGTAGTGGAAGTGCGCCACCACGAAGTACGAGTCGGTCTGCTGCAGGTCGGCCGGCGCCACCGAGTGCATCACGCCCGACAGCCCGCCGATGACGAACATGGCGATGAAGCCCAGCGCGAAGTACATCGGCGTGGCGAGCCGGACCGAGCCGCCCCAGACCGTGCCCATCCAGTTGAACACCTTCACGCCGGTCGGGATCGCGATCAGCATGGTGGCCAGCGAGAAGAACGAGTCGGCGAGCGGCCCCATCCCGGTGGCGAACATGTGGTGCGACCACACGCCGAAGCCGAGGAAGGCGATGAACGCCATCGAGAACACCATCGCGCTGTAGCCGAACAGCGGCTTGCGCGAGAACACCGGCAGGATCTCCGAGATGATCCCGAACGCCGGCAGGATCAGGATGTACACCTCGGGGTGGCCGAACACCCAGAACAGGTGCTGCCACAGCATCGGGTCGCCGCCGGCCGCCGTCACGAAGAAGCCGGTGCCGAACACCCGGTCGGCCATCAGGAAGATCAGCGCCACCGTGATCACCGGGAACGCCAGCAGCACCAGGATCTGGGTGATCAGCGTGGCCCAGGCGAACATCGGCATGCGCATCAGGGTCATCCCCCGGGCGCGCATGTTGAGGATCGTCGTGAAGAAGTTCACGCCGGCGGCCAGCGAGGCGATGCCCAGGATCTGCAGGCCGATCACCCAGAAGTCCATGTTGATGCCGGGCGAGAACTCGCGCCCCGACAGCGGCGCGTACCCGAACCAGCCGCCGTTCGGCGCGCCGAAGATGAACGATGCGTTGAGGAAGATCCCGCCCAGCATGAACACCCACAGCGACATCGCGTTCAGGCGTGGGAATGCCACGTCCCGCGCGCCGATCAGCAGCGGGACGAAGAAGTTGAAGAACATCGCGCTGAGCGGCATCACGGCCAGGAAGATCATCGTGGTGCCGTGCATCGTGAACAGCTGGTTGTACAGCTCGGCGCTCACCAGCTTCCCCTCCGGCCCGGTGAGCTGGGCCCGGATGATCAGCGCCTCCAGCCCGCCGATCAGGAAGAAGATGAAGGCCGAGGCACCGTACATGATGCCGATCTTCTTGTGGTCGACCGTGGTGAGCCACTCCACCAGCGCACTGCGGCGGGCCGGGGCGGCTTCGGTGTCGAGTACCGTCGTCGTCATTGGGCGTCGCTCCCCGGCCTACTGCCTGGTGCGGAGGAAGGCGGCGAGCGCCGCGGCCTCCGCGTCGGTGACCTGGTACACCCCCGCCATCGCGACCCCCTCCTTGAAGGCGGCCGGATCCTTGATCCACGCGGCGAGGTTGGCATCGGTGTTCTCCAGCCAGCCCGAGGCGATCATCCGGCGCGTGCCGATGCCGCCAAGGTTGGGACCCAGCACCGTCGTCGGCGCGCCGGCCGAGCCAAGCGCATGGCAGCCGACGCAGGCCTTGGTCAGGAACAGCTGGCGTCCCTGGGCGACCTGCGGATCCTCAGGCAGCGGGGCCGGCTGGGTGGTGTCGCTCGGCGGCACCGGCGGGCGGATCGCCGCCTGGGCGCTGTCGGCCTGGCGCCGCGCCACCCACGCGTCGAAGTCGGCCGGCGCCACCGCCATGGTGTAGAACGCCATGCGGCCGTGCTGCAGCCCGCAGAACTCGGCGCACACCCCCGGATACTCGCCGGTGTCGATCGCCGTGAACCAGATCCGCGTCTCGCGGTTCGGGAACACGTCGCGCTTCCCGGCGAACTGCGGCACCCACCACGAGTGCAGCACGTCCACCGACTTCATCCGCACGTCCACCGTGCGACCCACCGGGATGTGCAGCTCGTTGGCCGTCACGATCCCCAGGTCGGGATAGCGAAACTCCCACCACCACTGGTGGCCCACCACGTCCACGCGCAGCGGCGCGCTGCCGTCCGCCGACGTCTCGGGGATCTCGGCCGTCTCGAAGATCACCCGCACCGTCGGCACCGCCACGAACGCCAGCACCGCCGCCGGGATCACCGTCCAGATGATCTCCACCAGCGTGTTGCCGTGCGTCTGCGCCGGCTCGGGATCGTTGGGCTTCGCCCGGAAGCGGAAGATCGCGTACAGCAGCGCCGCCTCGACCCCGATGAAGATGATCGTGGCCCAGAACACGGTCGTCTGGAACAGGCCGTCGACCACCTCGGCGAAGTCGCCCTTGGGGTGGAGCGTCGACTGCGGATAGGACTCGGAGGCGCCACAGCCGGCCACCAGCACGGCCAGGAACGCCACGAGGAGTCCGTGGGGCAGCCATTGCCGCCACGGCGCGCGTGCAGGTCGCATCAATCGTCCCGTTTGCGGGTCGCGGTGTTTGTGAAGCCGTTCACAAGGCTTCGGGCGGGTAGAGAATAGCCAGCGAGGGGGGGTGGGTCAAGAAAAACCGGGGCACTACCACGCGTCCAGCGGCAGGTCGTAGGGGACCGGGTCCGCGACCGCGATCGAGAAGTGCCACCACTCGTTCTCGTAGTTGACGAACCCCTCCGCCGACATCGCCTCCACCAGCCGCTGCCGGTTGGCCGCCACCGCCCCGGTGGCGTTCGCTGTGTGCGCCGCCGCGGTGAAGGTGTCGTAGGGGGTCCCCATGTCCAGCTCGCGTCCATCGGCGAGGCGGACCAGGGTCAGGTCCACCGCAACGCCCTGGTTGTGGCGCGAGCGACGGGCGATGTACCCCTGCTCCAGCAGGTCGGTGCGCCCGGTCCGCTCGCACCACGCCACCATCGCCAGCGTCGCCCGGACCGGCCGGTAGCCGTCGAACACCTTGAGTGCCAACCCCTGCCCCGCCAGCCGCTCGGCGACCCGCCCGAGCGCGGCAGCGGCCTCGCGCCGGAGCAGCACCACCGGCCGCCCGTACCCGGGGAGTGGCGCGCCGGTGAAGTTGTTCGCGGTGGCGTAGCGGACCTCACGCCGGATCGCCGGTGGCAGCTCGGCCAGATCCCGGCGTGCCGCGGAATCGGGCGCGGCCACCTGCGCCGCGGCATTGGCCTGGGTCGCAGCCGGTGGCGCACCGCCACAGGCCCCGACGAACAGCAGTCCCGTTTGCAGGAGGCGTCGCATGCGAGGAAATCTACCGCTGACGCTGGCCAACGGCGGTCGCGTGACCCGGAGCCGGCCCGGCGGGGTCATTGGGTGACCACACCTGACCTCGAAACCGACCGCAATGGAGTGTGCCGTCCATGCCCCGACTCCCGGCCCTGCTTCCCCTGGCCCTCGCCGCCACCCTCGGATGCGGCGCGACAATCCTCCCGGGGGAGGAAATCGAGTTCGAGCTCGACGTTGGCGAATCGGCCCGCCTGGAGGACCTCGGCGTGGCCGTGCGCTTCGTGCGCGTGAGCGCGGACTCCCGCTGCCCGATCGACGTGACCTGCGCATGGCAAGGCGATGGCGCCGTGGTCCTGAGGCTGACCCGGGCCGATGACGAGAGCGACACCACCCTGCACACCGGCCTGGAACCGCGATCGGTGACCAGTCAAGGAATCACCCTGGAGGTCGTCGGGCTCTCGCCGGCGCCGCAGAGCACCCGGCCGATCGACCCCGACGCCTATCGCGTGCAGCTGCGCGCCCGGGGGAGCTGACCCCTCCCTCCCCCCGCTCCGGCGAGGTATACTCTTTCGAAGTGACACGGTCCACCCGGCAGCCGCTGGGTGGACCGTCCGATTCTATTCGCCGTCCCCCGAAGAGCAGGACAGCATGATCCAGGAAATGCGCGAGAAGCTCGGTCGCGAGATCGAGGAACTGACCCACGAGCTGGCGGTGCTGCTGCCCCAGGCCATCGCGACCGCGGTGGAGATGGGGGACCTGCGCGAGAATTCCGAGTACAAGTCGGCGCTCGAGCGCCAGCAGTTTGTCCAAGCCCGCCTGGGCCAGCTGCACCAGCGGCTCAACCAGCTCACCCAGCTGGCCAACACCGAGGCCCCCACCGACCGGGTGGGACTCGGCTCGCGCGTGACGGTCGAGGACGTCGGCTCGGGCGACCGCGAGGAGTACACGCTGGTGCTGGCCGAGATGATGGACATCGACGCTGGCCACATCTCGCTCGCGTCACCGCTGGGGCGCGCACTCAAGGATCGCAAGGTGGGCGAGGAGGTGTCGCTCACGCTGCCGACCATGCGCCGCAAGCTGCGCGTGGTGGAGCTGGTGACCATCCACCAGATGGTGACCGGGGACTGAGCGCCGTGGACTCGATCCCCAAGGAACTGCAGGTCGTCGGCGACCGGGTGCTCATCACCCCCGAGGAGGGCGACGAGCAGCGCACCCGCGTGGGGCTCTACCTTCCCGCCACCGCCATCGACTCCCAGCAGGTGCAGACCGGGTTGATCGTCGCCACCGGCCCCGGCGATCCGCTGCCCGACCCCTCGGCGTTCGACGAGGAGCCGTGGCGCGTCGCCGAGCGCACCCCGCGCCACCGGCCGATGCAGGCCCGCGTCGGCGACCACGCGATCTTCTTCCGCAAGGCCGCCGTGGAGATCAACTTCGAGGAGAAGCGCTACCTCGTCGTGCCGCAGGCCGCGATCCTGGTGCTGGTGCGGGACCGGATTCCGCTGCCGTAGGCGCGACGACGCGAAGGGCGAGGGGCAAGTTGTCACACCACGCCCCTCGCCCTTCGCCCCTCGCATTGTCGCGCTAACGCGATCTCAACCCCACCAGGGTGACGTCAAACACCAGCACCGCATCCGGCGGCACGGCTCCGGCACCCTCGATGCCGTAGCCCAGGTGGGGCGGGATCACCAGCTGTCGGCGGCCGCCGACCCGCATTCCCAGCAGGCCGTCCTCCCAGCCATCGATCACGCGCCCGGTGCCGAGCGTGAACGCGAAGGGCCGGGACTCGGTCGCGTCGAAGATGCGACCGTCGGCGAGCAGTCCCACGTAGTGCACCTCGAGCACCATGCCGCTGTCGGCGCGCGCGCCGTTCCCCGCTTGCACATCGTGGATCCACACGCCGCGCCCGACACTGCGCAACGAATCCTCGGCGATGCCGAGGCGCGGGGAGAGGTTCCAGCTCGCCAGCGGCGAGAGGGTCCGCAGCTTGAGTTCCTGGGCTGCGAGGGGGGAGGAAACAAGGGCCGGTGCCAGCAGCAGCGCTGCAAGCACCGGCCATGTCGCGTGTCGCGCCGCCACGGACATCATCCGCCGGCGGGAGTCGACAGCGCCTCCTGGTACGCCTTGAGCTCGTCGTCGGTGTAGCAGGCGAAGATCACTTCCTCGAGGTACGCCTCGGCCTCGAGCGCTTCGCGCGTGACCGTGACCGCGATCGCCGCGGCGCCGGCGATCGGGTACCCGGAGCGGCCGGCGGAGATCGCCGGGAGCGCCACGCTCTCGCACCGGTTGTTGTGCGCCAGTTCCAGCGCGCGGCGATACGCCCCCGCCAGCAGCTCCGCCTCGCCCTGGCCGCCACCCTGCCACACCGGGCCCACCGCGTGCACCACGAACCGCGACGGCAGCGAGTAGGCGGACGTGATCACCGCGGACCCGGTGGGGCAGAAGCCGATCCGTGCGCACGCCTCGGCGAGCTCCGGTCCGGCGGCCTCATGGACCGCCTTGCTCACGCCGGGACTCGGCTTGAGGTCCTCGCGCGCAGCGGTGACGATCGCATCGACCGGAAGGGTGGTGATGTCGACGAGCCTCGCTTCCATGGACATCGTGTGCCTCCTTCCCGGTGGGTGCGTGGCGACGGCGAACGGGCGCCCCCCGGCGCCCGTGGGCGTCGCCATGGTCAGGATCCGCACGCGGAATCGGGAGCGTGCGGCTCTCCAGTAATGGTACCCCCGCCCGGGGGTCGACGCGAGGGGGCGGCTAGCCGTCCGCCAGGAGGCGCGCGACGGCGTCGCGATGCGCGGATTCGATGCTGCCCGGACCGGTGCACGTCAGGCCGAGGTCGCGCAGTCGCCCATCACGGAGCCCGTAGATCCAGCCGTGCACGCTGAGCTGCTGCCCGCGCCGCCAGGCGTCCTGCACGATGGTCGTCCGGCAGACGTGGGTCACCTGGGCGAGCACGTTGAGCTCGGCCAGTCGGTCGAGGCGCTCCTCCTCGCTGGCGATCGCCTCCAGCGCGGCGTGGTGCGGCGCCAGGGCGTCCTTGATGTGTCGGAGCCAGTTGTCGATCAGCCCGAGAGGACGCCCATCCCAGGCGGCACGGACGCCGCCGCAGCCGTAGTGCCCCACCACCAGCACGTGACGCACCCCGAGCACCTCGACCGCGTACTGGAGCACGGACAGGCAGTTGAGGTCGTCGTGCACCACCACGTTGCCGACGTTGCGGTGCACGAAGACCTCGCCCGGAAGGAGGTCGACGACCTGGTTGGCGGGCACCCGGGAATCCGAGCAGCCGATCCACAGGTAGGTGGGCGACTGCTGCGCCGCCAGCCGGGCAAAGAACTCCGGCTCGTTCGCCGCGACCCGATCGGCCCATTGCCGGTTGTTCTCGAGCAGCTCTGTGGCACCGCTCACCTGGCGCGCTCCGCCCGGATCCGTTCCAGGAGCCGCACCGTGGCGCGGATTCCCTCGGGCTCCGTGTGCACCGAGCCCTCGTATTCCACGCCCACCCAGCCGTCGTAGCCGGCGTCGAGCACGATGCCCATCATCCGGCGGAAGTCGACCTGCACCTCGTCGCCGGCAGCGTCGAACTCGTGGCTCTTGGCGCTCACTGCGCGCGCGAGCGGCATCATCTCCGCCACGCCCACGTACGGATCGTAGCGCTCCTCGGCCGAGACGCGGAAGTTGCCGAAGTCGGGCAGCGTCCCCAGCAGCGGGTGGTCCGCGCGCCGCAGCACGTCCATGAGCCACGACGCGCGACTGGACAGGCCGCCGTGGTTCTCGACCAGGACGTGCAGCCCGAGCGGCGCCGCGCGCTCCGCGAGGCGATGCAGGCCATCGGCGGCGAGCCGCGCCTGCTCGCCTGCCTCGCCGCGGCTCTGCGCATTGACGCGGATCGCGTGGCACCCCAGGTGTGCGGCCGCGCGCAGCCACTTCTCGTGGTTGGCCACCGCCTGCGCGCGCGCCGCGGCGTCGGGATCGCCCAGGGCGCCCTCGAGGTCGCACATGATCAGCACGCTGGTCACGCCCTCCCCATCGGCGCGACGCCGCAGCTCGTCGAGGTAGGCGCGATCGTCGGCATGGCCGAACATGAACGTGTTGACGTACTCCACGCCGTCGAGGCCGTAGTCGCGCCGTGCCACCACCGGGAAGTCGAGCGGATGGATGCTCCCCTGCAGGGCCCGGTCCGGATCGGTGCGCAGCAGCTGGCCGCGATCGGTGCCCGGCGGCAGCGTGCCGAAGAAGGTGCGGTGCAGCGACCACTGCGCCAGCGAGATGCGAAAGCCCGCGCGGCGCGCGGCATGGACGGGCCGGATTCCGGTGGCGACGGCGAGCGCAGCGACACCACCGCCGATCAGGGTGCGCCGATCCATCATCCCTCCAGCGCCCGCGCGAGCAGCGCGAGCTGGCCCGCGTGGTAGAGATCGTGCTGCACCACGCCGTGCAGCATCACGTAGAGGGTGATGGCCTGGCCCGGCACCGACTCCTCGAGCCGGGCGTCGTCGAGCCCCTCCACCCGCGCCACCAGCGCGGCATGCGCGACGGCCAGCCGCCGGCGCAGCTCGTCCCAGTCGGCCGCCGCGGGATCGAGCGGTCGCCAATCGTGGTGATCGGCGTCGTTGACCGCCTCGCCCTCGGTGCGACGCTGGGCGACGTGCTTCCAGAAGGCGATGTGCCCCACCAGCTCGGCGGCGGAGTGCGCGCCGGCGATCGGGTGCTCGAAGGCCCGCTCGGCGGGAATCCGGTCGAGCACGGTCACGAGCGACGGACCGTGCCAGGCGTCGCCGTCGTAGCCGCGACGCATCTGGTCGGCAATCCGGTGGCATTCGGACATGGCAGGCCCCGGGGACGGGAGACAGGTGACGAGCGATGGGTGACGGGTGACGGGTGAAGGGTAAAGGCTTGCCCCGAGCGCAGCGAGGGGTGACGGGGAATTCCGCATCGCGCCAGCCGCCCCGGCACGGCGTTGACCTGGGGCGGTATACTCTCTCCGATGCCGCCTCTCACCCGACGGGAACTGCTCGCCGCGCTGGGCGGCCTGCCCGTGCTCTCCCGGTTGCCGTGGCACCGGACGCGTCCGGTCCCCACGGCGTCGCAACTGCTCTGGCAGCGCGACGAGCTGGCGCTGTTCATCCACTTCGGGGTGAACACGTTCACCGACCGCGAGTGGGGAGATGGGCGCGAGAGTCCGGCGATCTTCGCCCCTCCCTCGCTCGATGCCCGCCAGTGGGCCCGCGCGGCACGGACGGCCGGCGCGCGCGCCATGGTGCTCACCGCCAAGCATCACGATGGCTTCTGCCTCTGGCCCACGGCCACGACCCGGCATTCGGTGGCGTCGAGTCCGTGGCGCGGCGGCGAGGGCGACCTCGTCCGCGAGTTCACCGATGCCTGCCGTGCCGAGGGGCTGCGCGCCGGGCTCTACCTCTCGCCATGGGACCAGAACGCGCCGGTCTACGGCGATTCGCCGCGCTACGACCAGTTCTACTGCGACCAGCTCACCGAGCTGCTCACCCGGTACGGGCCGATTCACGAGGTCTGGTTCGACGGCGCCAACGGCGAGGGGCCCAACGGCAAGCGGCAGGTGTACGACTGGCCCCGCTACTGGGGCCTGGTGCGCCAGCTGCAACCCGACGCCGTGATCTTCTCCGACGCAGGGCCGGATGTCCGCTGGATCGGCAATGAGCGCGGCGTGGCCGGAGAGACCAACTGGTCCACCGTCGACCCGTCGATCGTCACCCATCCCGGGATGACCGGTGACGAGGTGATGCGGTCGCTCACCGAGGGCGACCGCGACGGCACGGTGTGGCGGCCGGGGGAAACCGACACGTCGATCCGGCCCGGCTGGTTCTGGCATCCCGCCGAGGACGCGCGGGTGCGCAGCGTGGACGACCTGGTCGACCTGCACTTCACCTCGGTGGGCCGCAACTCCAAGCTGCTGCTCAACGTCCCGCCGACCCGGGACGGCCTGCTCCATGCGACCGACGTGGATCGCCTCGCGGCGATGCGCACCCGGCTCGACGCGATGTTCGGCGAGCCGATCGCCGGAACGTCCGGCGACGCCTCGGTGACGTTCGCTCGCTCGGCGACGGTCGGGATCATCGACGTGCGCGAACAGATCGCATCGGGGCAGCGCGTCGCCCGGCACGTGGTCGAGGCCCGCCTGGACGATGCGTGGCACCGGATCGCCAGCGGCACCACCATCGGCTACTCCCGGATGCATCGGGTCGAGGCGGTGCAGGCGAGCGCTGTCCGCGTGCGGATCCTCGACGCGGTGGAGCCCGGCACCGTGCTGCGCGTCGCGGCCTACCCGCCGGCCTGACGGCCCGGCAGCTCCTCGAGTTCGGCGAGCGAGCGCGGCCAGTCGCCCCTGAGCAGCCGCGACAACGCACGGTCGGCCAGCAGCCGACCACCGGTCTGGCACGCCGCGCAGTAGTTGGTCTCGTTGTCGGCGTAGCGGATCCGCTGCACCGGCGCGCTGCAGTCGGGGCACGGCTGGCCGTGGCGCCCGTGCACCGCCATCCCCTCGCGGAAGGCCGTCACCTCCTCCGGAAACCCGTCGCCGACCTCGCGCCGCAGCCGCTCGGTCCACTCGCCGAGCACCGCGCGGGTCGCCGTGAACAGCCGCGCGCATTCGGCGGCGTCGAGTCGCGACGTGAGCTGCAGCGGCGAGAGCCGGGCCCGGTGCAGGATCTCGTCGGAATAGGCGTTGCCGATCCCGCTCAGCAACCGCGGATCGGTGAGGGCGCGCTTGAGGGTGTGATTCTCGAGGCGCAGTCGTGCCGTGAACGCATCGGCGGTCGCCGTGAGCACCTCGAGTCCGCCACGATCGAAGGCGGCAAGCGCCGCTTCGCCGCGCGCGAGGTGCAGCGAGGCGCGGCGCGTGGTGCCCGCCTCGGTGAGGTGCAGCAGCCCCTCGGGGAACCGGAACACCGCCTGCACCAGCTTCCCATGCATCGGCTTCGCGATGGGGCGCCAGCGCAGGCGTCCCGCGATCATCAGGTGGATGACGAGATGGAGGTCGTCATCGAGGGTGAGAATGATCCGCTTGCCGAGCCGCCGTGCGCCCCGCACCCGGCGACCGCCCACCTCGGCAAGCGGCGGGTTGACCGAGCGCAGCAGGAACGGGTTGCGCAGCTCGACCGCCTCGATCGGCTGGTCGCGAAGCAGCGCCTCCATCCGTTCGACGTAGATCGCGACGTCCGGCAGCTCGGGCACGGCGGTCGGCGGCGATCAGGCGTTGCGCAGGCGCTGCCACGCCTCCGCCGCCGCCGCGGCCTCGTCGTCAGGCACCCACACCGACGGGAACGGGCCGCTCGGGATCGCCACCACGTCGCCCTGCACCACCGCGTCGAATCCCGCGTCGCGCAGCTGCGCGCACGCCAGTTCCGCATCGGCCAGGTTCTTGGCCACGTAGATCTGCTTCATGGCAGTGCTCCCGGTCAGGGTCGGATGCGAACCGCGACGAATGCCGCGTCGAAGAACCGCTGGTAGCGTGACGTGCCGCCGCCGTCGGCAACCAGTTCATACCCCACGACGTAGTGGCTGAGCCCGGCGCGAAGCTGGATCCGGTCGGACGCTGCCACTGCGGCGAAGAACTCCGAGTTGAGCGATCCGCGATCCCGGTTGCCGTACAGGAACAGCGTCCCGCGCGCGGGCCGGAAACCGCCCCGGGACGGTCCGGCCGCCACGCCCGCGAGGTCGAGGTTGGCGCCGAGCGTCACCCGGCCGCTCGCGCGCAACGCCACCTCGCCGAACAGGTTCAGCCCGACCACGGCCGGCGCGAGGCGCGCTTCCGCCGGGACGCAGCCGATGCCCCCCGGCCCGCAGCCGCTCTCGCCGCGCACCGCGAACACCACCGTGTCGCCACGGTACCACGTCGCCCGCGCGCCCAGCGCGACGCGCACCGAGGCGCCGGCACCGAACAGGTCGCGCACCGCGGCGATCGCCACGCGCTGCCCGTCCGGACCGGCGCCGGCCGACACGTCCCAGGCCGCGGCGGCCTGCGACGAGCCCCGGACGGGGATGGCCAGCGTCAGCAGCACCACCAGCGCGCGCCACGGGCGTGTCATGGCGCCGTGGCCCTGACCGCGCGCCCGCTCCCCTCGCCCCGCTGGCCCTCGTGCAGCGCCAGCGCGCCGTTGACGATCACGGTCCGGATCCCCTCGGCATACTGGAACGGATCCTCGAAGGTGGCGCGATCGGCCACCGTGCTCGGGTTGAACACCACCACGTCGGCCATGAATCCCGCCGCCAGTAGGCCCCGCAGGGGCAGGTGGCAGCGCGCCGCAGGGTATCCTGACATCTTGTGCACCGCCTGCTCCAACGGCAGCGCGCCGCGCTCGCGCACGTAGCGGCCCAGCACCCGGGGGAAGGAGCCGATGCCCCGCGGATGCGGCGACCCCTGCCGGGTCGGCCCGTCGACGGCGAACGCGCCGCCGTCGGTGCAGACCATCGAGAGCGGGTGCGCGAAGATCCGGTCGAGGTTCTCCTCGCTCATCGCGAACCCCACCATCCCCACGCTGCCGTTGCGACGGAGCAGCTCCACCGTGAAGCGGTACGGATCCTCACCGCGGGCGGCGGCGTGGCTGCCGATGCGCTTCCCCTCCACCGCGCGGTCGGCCGAGTCGCGCACGCTGGTGACCTGCACGTTGTCCCATCCACCGATCAGCGCAACCTTGGCGTCCACCTCGCGGCGCACCCTGGCGCCGCTGTCGGGCGAGTCCACCAGCTGCATCAACCCGGGGATCCCGCGCTCGCGGCTCCAGATCGGGAACAGCGACGTGAGCGAGGTGGCGTAGGCCACGTACGGGTAGCGGTCGAAGGTGGTGTCGATCCCGGCACGATTGGCGGCCTCGATGCGCGCGAATGCATCGTCGAGCCGGGGCCAGTTGCGGGGGCCCTGCATCTTGAGGTGAGAGATGTGGAGCGGGCACCCCGCGCCGCGCGCGATCGCGATCGACTCGTCGATCGCCTCGAGCACCCGGTCGTCCTCGTTGCGCATGTGGGTCGCGTACGGCAGGCCGCGCCCGGCCAGGGGACGGCACACCTGCGCCAGCTCGTCGGGGCGGGCGAATCCACCGGGGGTGTACTCCAGCCCGGACGACGCGCCGCACGCCCCGGCGGCGAGCGCCGAGTCCACCATCGCCGTCATGCGGGCAATCTCCGCCGCGGTCGCCTCGCGGTTGGCGGTGCCCACCACCGCCCCGCGCACCGTGCCGAGCCCGATCATCGAGGCGACGTTCACGCCGGGACGCAGGTCGTCGATCGAGCGGAAGTAGCCGTCGAGGTCGTCGCGCGATCCGCCGTCGGCTCCCGCCACGATCGTCGTGATCCCCTGGCGCACGCACGACTCCGCGCGCGGGTCCTGCCGCAGCGAGCCGTCGCCGTGCGAGTGGATGTCCACGAACCCCGGTGCCACGGCCAGCCCGCGGGCATCGAGCTCCAGCGTGCCGCGCGAGGTGATCCGGGGCCCCATCGCCACGATCCGGTCGCCGTCGATCGCGAGGTCGCCGATGGTGGCGCGCGCGCCGGTGCCGTCGTGCAGCCAGCCGCCCCGAATCACGATGTCATGATCGCGGCGGGCGGGAACGAAGGGCGCGCGCATCAGCCCGGCCAGGCCGACGGTGGTGACGCCGAGGAAGTCGCGACGGGTGGTGCGCATGCCGGGGACCTGTGGTGGGTGGACCTCAATCATCGACCCGGTCGGGGCGGTGCGCCACCCCCGGCGCGTGCTCACCAGTCCGCGACCACGTCCCACACCTCGCGCGCGAGCTCGACCCCCTCGGGAAACCGGGCCAGCGCATCGTCGCGGAGCGCTGGCGCCGCGTCGCGGCGGTAGGTGTCGAGCCGCCCGCGATCGGGGGCCAGGTAGCGGACGCGATACTGCCCGGCGATCCCGCGCTCCAGCGTGGCGCCGGTGAATCCGCCGGCTGCGACCACCTCGGCCACGTGCTGCGAGCGCATGTACTCCTCCCACGCCTCGCAGAGGTCGGCGCGCACCACCGCATGAATCTCGTAGATGACACTTCCAGCGGGCATGGACACTCCGCACAGGGGACGTCGGACGATATACCCGCGGCCGCCGCGATCGTGCCTGCGGGCCCGGCAACCCTTAACTCCGCGGCCCGCCGCGCGTCTGCCGAAGTGACCCGTTCATGGCGGTGATATGCTGGCAAAGCAACAATCCCTGCCCCACCTGGCGTGGCTCCTGGCGTTCGCCGCGCTGGCCTGCGGCGAAGGACCGGTCGAACCCCCGATCGCGCCCGAGGACACCTCGGTGCCGTTCCCGATTGACGGCACCGGCGGGCCGGCGACCTACAAGGGGCTCCGGTTGCAGCTGGTGGACACCGGCGAGCCCGTCGTCACCGCCGTCGACGGCGTGATCGGCGTGGTGTGCGTCGGCATGAGCAACGGCAACCAGGAGTGCAACGCCTGGATCCAGCAGGTGGCGGGCGCGTGGTCGGGCGAGGTGAACCCGGCGGTCCGGATCGTCAACTGCGCGGTGGGCGGCCACGCGATCGAGAAGTGGATCGACCCGGCGTTCGACGCCGCCCTCTGGGGCGACTGCGTGACGCGCCGGTTGCCGCAGGCCGGCGTGCGACTCGACCAGGTGCGGGTGCTCCACCACAAGGCCGCGACCCAGTTCGGGCTCGGAACGGGTGGCGTGCCGCTGCTCCTCTACCCGCACACCGACAGCGACTACTTCGACTTCCTGGGATACCTCGATGCCTTCGCCGCGCGCGTCCGCGGCAAGTTCCCCGCGGTGCAGGCGGTCTACACGTCGTCGCGCAGCTACGGCGGGTTCAGCGGGCGGAGCGACCGCGGCGAGCCGCTCTCGTACGAGGAAGGGCACGCCCTCAACAGCTGGCTCGCCGACCATCGCGAAGTCGACGGCGTGCGCCATGCCTGGGGGGCCTACCTCTGGGCGCCGGCGTGCGGCGGCGGCACGCCGGGCAACGGCGGCGGGATCTGCTACCAGCGCGGCGACTACGTGGACGATGGCGTGCATCCCAGCGATGCCGGTCGCCTCAAGATCGCGCGACTCACCCACGACCGGCTGCGCGAGCACGGCTGGTATCGGCGCTAGCGCCCGACCTCGCGCGCCGTGACGTAGTAGTCCGGATCGACCACGAGCGCCGTGGCCGTCGTGGCGATCGCCTGCCACTCCGGAGTCGGGAGCAGCCGCACCGCCGCGTCGCCCAGCACCACGTCCACCGGCATGTCGAAACCCGCGACCACGCCGGTCCAGCGGTACTCGAGCCGCCCGCCGCTCCACCGGTACTCCAGCACCGGGATGTCCACGGTGGTGAGGTACTGCTCGAACACCTTCGACAGGTCGATCCCCGCCACGCCGCTGATGTAGGCCTGCACCTGCGCGCCGTCGACCAGCTGGTGGCGGAAGTCGCGCTGCAGCCCGCGCAGGATCCGTCGCCACCTGGCGTCGTCGGCCACCACCTGGCGGATGGTGTGCAGCATGTTGCCGCCCTTGGGATACATGTCGCCCGATCCCTGGGCGTTCACGCCGCGGTGCGGCGGCACCACCGGCCGCTCGTTGCGGATGCCGCGCCGCGTCCCGATCGCGTACTGCGCCCCGGCCTCCTTCCCGAACAGGCACTCGGTGTAGAGCGCCTCGGCGTAGTTTCCGAACGACTCGTGCACCCACATGTCGGCAAGGTCACGGGTGGTGAGGTTGTTGCCCCACCACTCGTGCGCCATTTCGTGCACGATGATGAAGTCCCACAGCATGCCCAACCCGGTTCCCGACCCGTCGCGTCCGCGATAGCCGTTGGCGTAGCCGTTGCCGTACGTCACCGCACCCTGGTGCTCCATGCCGTTGTACGGCACCTCGATCAGCTTGAAACCGTCGGCGTAGAACGGGTAGGGCCCGAACCAGTGCTCGAAGCACTGCATGGTGGTCCGCACCTGCAGGAACGTCACCCGCGCCTGTTCCAGGTTGTAGTCGAGCGGGTAGTAATCGAGCGTGAGCATCCCCGACTCGCCGGGATACGTCTCCGACCAGTGGGCGAAGTTCCCCACCGACAGGGCGATGGCGTAGTTGTTGATCGGGTTCTGCACCCGCCAGGTCCATGTGATAGTGCCGTCGGCATTCGCCACGCGCGACACCAGCCGACCGGCCCCGACGTGCTGCAGTGGTTCCGGGACGGTGATCGCCACCAGCTGCGAGTCGGGCTCGTCGGCCTGGGTGTCCTTGTTGGGCCACCAGATCGAGGCCCCCACGCCTTGGTCTGTGGTGACGATCCAGGGCCGGCCGAGGGAATCGGTGCGCCAGCTGATCCCGCCGTCCCACGGCGGCCGCGGCGCCACCTTGGGACGGCCATGGTACCACACCGTCACCGAACGAACATCCCCCGGTCGCTGCGGTCCGACCGCGGCGAAGTGAGCGCTCCCCTCCCGCCGCACCGTCAGGCGCCGGCCGTCCTGCACCACGCTGTCGATCACGAGCGGCGCCATCAGGTCGACCTGCAGCTCCGTCCCCGGCGCGAGCACGCGATAGGTGATGACATTGCGCCCGGCGATGCTACTGTCCGCGGGCTGCACTCGCACTGCGAGGTCGTAGTGGGTCACGTCCCACCAGCTGCGGCCGGGGGTGTCCCATGACCCGCGCAGCGTGTCGGCCCGGGTGAACGCCTCCTGGGCGGCGAGCGACGGAACGGCAACCAGGGCGGCGAGGGCCAGCGTGCGAGTCACCATGTCAGATCGCTCCCGGCTTGCCGAACACCCGGCGCAGCAGTCCCACCTGTCCCGAATGGTATCCCTCGTGGAAGGCGAGGAACCCGAGCTGCCCTGCGACGGTCTGGTTGTTCGAGGCCTCCTCGGCGAGCCGCGCCGAACTGACCGCCTCGAGCGCCGGGATCACCGCCTCCTGCGACGTGCGCAGCGCAGCGACGAGGTCGGCGAGTGGCACCGGCGCGGCCACTGCACCGTCGCCGCCCCGCTTGTAGGCAGCGGGATCGCCGAACCGCTCCGGCCACGCCGGCGCGAGCCCAAGCAGCTGGTGGGTGCGGTCCCGATACGCGAGCAGGTGGCCCACCAGCCAGTTGGCGCAGTTGCCGCCCGGCTCGGGGCGCCGCAGCGCCTCCTCCTCGGTGAACCCCTCGAGGTTGCGCTCGAGCGACATGAAGCCGAACCGGAACGGCGTGACAAGCGACTCGTTGGCCATCAGGGTCGTTCCTCGTGCATGGGGATGCCCCACTTCTCCAGGACCGCCACGGCGCGGTCGCCGAGCAGCCCGCCGCTGCCGCGCGGCTGCATGACACCACCGGTCCGCACGTAGATCGGACTCGCGCCGCGGCGGACGTGGAGCATGGCGTAGTCGGTGGCCGATTCCCAGCGGAGCGGATGGCGAGGGCGATGGTGCTCGTCGGCACCCATTGCCCAGAACTCGGCCACCTCGTAGGCACGAACCGATCCCGCGTGCTCGTCCGGCGGGATCCGGCTGCGTTGGCTCATGTCGGAATAGATCGTCGCGATCGGCGAGCTGTCGACCATCGCCACGGGCACCGCCGGTCGGGTGGTGTCGCCGCCGAGGTGCATCAACTTCGTCCACACGCCGTGGTGGTAGAGCAGCACCGGCTCGGCGAGCCCGCCGCCCCGGACCAGCATGAACGTGGGGAACGCCAGGGGGGGCGGCGCGGCGGTGGCCAGCGTGGCCGCGGCGAGCAGCGAGGCAGGAATCATGGCAACCTCGACCTGGGGGTCAGTCGTCGAACTCGAGCACCATCACCACGTCAGTCTGCACGTCGTCGCCAAGCGTGAACGCCTGGGTCCCGACCTCGACGAATCCGAGCTTGTGGTAGAACGCGCGCCCGCGGCGGTTCTGGTCCCACACCGCGAGCCAGAGTGCGCGGCGGTCCAGGGCCGCCGCGGTGTCGAGCACCGCCTCCATGAGCTGCTGGGCAAGCCCGTGGCCGTGGTGGGGGCGGTCGACGTAGAAGCGCCACAGCTCGATCGTCGCGTCGCCGACTGCCGGCGGCGCGTCGTCGCGCATCCGCAACTGGGCGTACGCTGCGAGCCCGCCCTCGGGATCGGTGGCCACCAGGGTGCGGATCGACGCGTCGGCAAGCTCCGCCGACTGGATCGCCGGCGAGTATGCCGTCGCGATGTAGGCGTTCATGTTCTCGGCGGTGTTCACCCCACCGAACGCGTCGCGGAAGCAGTGCTCCGCGAACGCCGCGAGGGCGACGGCATCGGAGGCCGTGGCGCGACGAATCGTCATCTGCATGCCGTGCCAAGTTTGCCGCCGATCCGGGGATTGCGCCAGATCCGCGTCAGCGCTTGCGGACCAGCTGGATCCCGTCCCGGACGGTGAGCAGGACGTTCTCCACCCGCTCGTCGGCGGCGATCCGGGCGTTGAGCTCCGCGAGGACGCGGGTCTCCGCATCGGGCGGGTCGAGCACGCGCCCCGACCAGAGCATGTTGTCGAGCACCAGCAGCCCGCCCGGGACGGTGCGCTCGAGCAGCGCCTCGTAGTACTCCGGATAGCCGACCTTGTCGGCATCGATGAACGAGAACCCCACCGGCTCCTCGAGCGACCGGATGGTCTCGATGGCCGGTCCCATCCGCAGGTCGATGCGCGAGCCGACCGGCGAGGCCGCGAACGCCTCGCGCGCCATCACCGCCGCCGCAGGATCGATCTCGCAGGTCACCAGCCGTGCCCCGTCGACGAGTCCCTCGGCAATCGACAACGACCCGTAGCCACTGAAGGTGCCCACCTCCACGGCGAGGCGCGGTCGTGCCAGCTGCACCAGGAGCTTGAGGAACCGCCCCTCAAGCCGGCCCGTCAGCATCTGCGGCAGCTCCATCTGCGCGCGGGTGCGCCCTGCGAGGTCGAGCAGCAAATGACTCTCGCCGCGGGTGTGCGCCGAGGCGTAGGCCTCCACCTCCTCCGGGACGATGAACGCCATGGTCCGCCGCTCCTCAGTGTGCGTGTTGCGACGCGAACTGCCACGCCGCCTCGCCCGCATTGATCATGGTGGTCCCTGGCCCGATGAGCCGCCGCATGGCGGCGGCAACCGCCGCGCCGGGCCAGCCATGCCCCACGCCGGTGAGCCGCAGGTGCTCCACGTCGGCCCGGCACCCAGGCCATGTCAGGCGAACGAGCGTCTGGCCGCGGTCGGCACCGCTCCCCGCCACCACCTCGCCGGCGACCGGGTCGCCGGCGCAGGCGTTGTGCGACGCCCACGCAGCGATCCCGGCCATGACGGGCCGGTGCATCACCCGATTGTCGGTGCCTGGAAATGGCGGGCCGAGTCCTCCGTCGTAGAGCGCGCGCGGATCGTCGACGCTGTGAATGTGCAGCACGGGCACCGGTCGGGACGGCTCGAAGCGGTCCACGATCATCGCGCCGGCCACCGGAACGACCGCGGCCACCAGGTCGGCCCGCTCCGCGGCGAGGCGATACGCCATCATCGCGCCGTTGGAATGGCCGGTGACGTACACCCGCGCGCGATCGATCGGCGTGCGCGCCGCGAGATCCTCGAGGACCGCGACGAGGAACCCGACGTCGTCGATGTTGCGGTCCCGCGCGAAGCCGCAGCAGTCCGTGCCGGCGTTCCACGTGAGCAGCCGCTCGCGCAGCGGACCGGTGCCGTCAGGGTGCACTGCCACGAACCCGTGCCGGTCGGCGACCGCGTCGAGTCCGTTGTCGTCCTTGAATTGCTGCCCGCTGCCGCCACCGCCGTGCAGTGCGAGCATCACCGCGTGCGGCGCCGTCCCGCCACCCGGGACGTGCACCAGGTAACGGCGCTGCCGGCCGCCGTGCCGGATCGTGAATTCGTGGTCGCCCGCGGCCAGCACTCCGGCATCGACCGACGGGGCGCGGCGCGCACTGCAGCCCGCCAGGGCACCGGCCGCCACGAGGCATCCCGCCATCACGATCGCCCAGGTTCGCATCGCGTCCCCTCGCCTTCCCATGGAACGATGTCCGCCGCGTGCGCGGCGGCCACCGTTTCGCGTGGTCCCGGCCGGAAGCTACTCCATCGGCGGAGGCGCCGGGTTCAGCGGCGGTGGGTCTGTCGCCAGGACCGCAGGAAGGTGCGCAGGCCCCCAAGGCTGTCGAGGAGGGTGATCCCGGCCGGGACGCGCGCCGAGCCGTCCTCCAGCGCCGAGCCGCCGACGACCATCGCCACCGAGTCGGGCAGGCGCTGGCGAATCTCCGCCAACTGGCGAACCGCTTCGGCAACCCCTGACGGCGAGACCACCGACAAGGCCAGCACGCGCGCCTCGGCGTGCACCACCGCCTCCGCCATCGCCTCAGCCGGCAGGTCGGCGCCGAGATAGATCACCCGCCACGCCTCGGCGGCGGCGATGGCGGCTGCCCCCTGGATCCCGATCTCGTGGCGCTCGCCCTGCGTGGTGGCCAGCGCGATGCGTGGGGCGTCGGGTGCCTGCGTCGGGCCGTCGAAGATCCAGTGCAGCGTGCGCTCCACCACGCCGGAGGCGAGGTGCTCATGCGCGGGACTCATCTCGCGGCGGTGCCAACGCTCGCCGATCTCGTGCATCAGCGGCGTGATCACGCGCTCGATCGCCACTGGGGCGCCGAAGCGCCGCGCGCTGCGCCGCAGCAGCGCCTCGAGCTCACGATCGTCGAGCACCTCGACCAGCTGCAGCGCCTGGCTGCGCACCTCGTCGAACAGCTGCTCGTCGGCATCGGGCGGCGCTGCAGTGCCCGGCGAGGTCTCCTCCTCCACCAGCAGCGAACGCAGTTCGGGAGTCTCGAGCACGGCCACCTGGCCGATCGAGTGACCCAGCGTGGTGAGCCGCTGCAGGAGCTGGAGGCGCTCGATGTCGTCATCGGTGTAGAGCCGCTGGCCACCGGGTGAGCGCTGGGGAACCACGGCCCCGTAGCGCCGCTCCCAGGCGCGCAACAGGTCCGCGGTGAGGCCGGTCCGCCGAATCACCACCCGCACCGGGTGGAGTGGGGGCCGCGAGGGCGAGGTACGCAGTGAAGTAGTCATGGGATGAAGGTGTGGCATTGTCCGATGTTTGTCAAGGTTACAGATCTGAAGACTTGACAATCATGGGACACTCGGCGATAATCACGGACAGTTGCTGGACGAAAGCTGGACCGGTCCAGCCGATGAATTCGCCCCAAGTCGTTACCCAACAAGGAGTCGCACAAATGAAGGCCGCCCTCACCATGCTCGCTGCCACCGCCCTGATCGCCGCCCCCGCGTCGGCCCAGATGGCGAACCCGGACAAGTCCTACGACAAGAAGGCGACGATGGACATCGTCGAGACCGCCGTCGCCGCAGGCCAGTTCAAGACGCTCGCCGCAGCGCTCGGCGCCGCCGGCCTGGTCGATGCCCTGAAGGGCGACGGACCGTTCACCGTCTTCGCCCCGACCGACGCGGCGTTCGCCAAGCTCCCCGAGGGCACCGTCGAGGCGCTCCTCAAGGACAAGGAGAAGCTGACCGCGATCCTCACCTACCACGTGGTGAGCGGCAAGGTCACCGCCGATCAGGTCGTCAAGCTGAACAGCGCCAAGACCCTCAACGGCCAGTCGGTCGACATCATGGTCCACGGCGGCAAGGTGATGGTTGACAATGCCACCGTCGCCAAGGCCGACGTGATGGCGTCCAACGGCGTGATCCACGTGATCGACACTGTGCTGCTGCCCGAGTAACCGCACTTCATCGCAGCAGCCGGACCGGGGTGTCGCCTTGTGGCGGCACCTCGGTTCGCGTTGGTTCCAGCCTGAAACCCGCCAATCGTCCCAGCCGTCATGTGACGCGCCGCGCCACCGACGGGTATGCCACGGTTCGTCCCGGCATGCCGTGACATCCACCCCAGCCGACTTCACATGCTCCTCCTCTCACTCGCCGCGTCATTCCAGATCCAGTCGGCAACCCCCGCCGCCGCGGACGCCTACGCCGACAGCGCCACCCGCGCGCTGGTCACGGCGGCGCGCGCCGCCCGCGAGCGCAACGAACGGCTGGTGACCCGCTACCAGGTCACCGCCTCGCAGCGCCTGGGCATCGGCCTCACCGCGCTGTCGCGAGACCGGATGCTCTACCGGCAGGAAGTGGTGGTCCGGATCGACTGGCGTCGCGACGCGGTGAGCACGCTCGAGGTCGTTGGGGCGCGCGAGGGCGTCCCGATCGCGATGCGTGGCGACCAGGTCCCCGAGTCGCTCGAGGGCGACGTGCGCGACCTCGTGTTCGACCCGGCGTCTGACTACCTCCGCGTCACCGGTCTCACCGCCGGTGAGGACGAGGGGTTCATTCACCCCCTGCGCGCCGGCTCGGAGTCGGACTACCGCTTCGCCATAGGCAGCCGCACGGTGATCGGCCTGCCATCGGGCCAGCAAGTCCGCCTGGTCGCCCTCGAGGTGACCCCGCGTCGCGCCGACTGGCGCCTGATGTCGGGCACCCTCTGGTTCGACGAGGACAGTCACGGCCTGGTGCGGCTCGCGTTCCGGCCGGCCCGGCCGTTCGAGCTGCAGCGTGACCTGGCCGACGACGAGAAGGACGACGTCCCCGGCTGGCTGAACGCCCGGGGCGAAGTGAAGTTCATCACCCTCGAATACGCGCTGCACGACAATCGCTGGTGGCTGCCGCGCCACGTCGCGATCGATGCCACCGGCTCGGTGGGATCGTGGCTCAACGCGCCGTTCCGGATCGAGCGGACCTACCGCGACTACGAAGTCGAGGGGGGCATGCCGCCCGACCCGGCGTCGGCATTCATCCCGGCCGGCCGACGCGCCGATGAACGCCGCGACCTCGACGGCGAGCGGATCGACTCGCTGCGCCGCGCCGCGCGGGAGTGCGCGCGCGAGGCGCGCGAGCGGCGGAACGACACCGAGACGGCCGAGCAGCGCCGGGTGCGGATTCGCGCGGAGATCGCGGCGTGCCGGACCGACAGCGACACCAACCTCACCGTGGTCGTCCCCGAGGACTCGCTCGCCCTGATCAGCTCGGCGGAACTCGGCCCCCCGATCCTCGCCATGGGCGACCTGCTCACCGAGGACGAGCTGCTGGCGATGCGGGACGCGATCCAGGGGCTCCCCGACCGGCCCTGGGAACGCCGCGTCGAGCTGCCGCGCGGCGTCTCCTCACTGCTCCGGCACGCGCGCTACAACCGGATCGAGGCGCTCTCGCTCGGGGCCGCGGCGCGAATCGACTTCGGCAAGCTGCGCCTCGACGGACTGGCGCGGGTCGGCGTCGCCGACGGCATCCCCAACGGCGAGCTGGCGCTGGTGCGCGAGCCGATCGGCGCCCGGCTGGCGATCGGAGCGTATCGCCGACTCGCCGCGGCCAACCCCGAGGTGCGGCCGTTCGGGGTGATCAACTCGACCATGGCGCTGCTCGCGGGCCGCGACGACGGCGAATACTTCCGCACCCGTGGCGTGGAGTTCACCTTCGACCGCACCGGCAGCACGTCGTGGAGCGCGAGGCTCTACCATGAGCGCCAGGACGGCGCCGACGTGGAGACGCGCGTCTCCCTGCCCCGCCTCTTCGACGGCCAGCGCTCCTTCCGACCCAACATCACCGTGCAACCGGCGACGCAGAGCGGCGCGGCGGTGGGACTCCGCTTCACCCGGCCGGTGTCGCGCACCCTGACGCTCGGCGCGGAGGCCGCGCTCGATGCCGCCACCGGCGACTACGAGTTCGGGCGCGGCGCCGTGACCGTCCGCGCGCACCTCGTCCCGGACGGACCGATCGCCGCGTCGCTCGAGATGGCGGCGGGCACCAGCACCGGCCCCGTGCCGACGCAGTCGCTGTTCTACCTTGGCGGCGCCGCAACGCTGCGCGGATACGACGGAGGGGTGGCGTCGGGTGACGCCTTCTGGCGCGGCCGCCTCGAGGTGGGCAACGCGTTCCCCGCCGCGCGGCTGATCGGCTTCGTCGACGCCGGCTGGGCCGGCGACCGGCAGCGCTTCGGCGAGGGCACCACGCTGCTTGGCGCGGGCGTGGGCGCGTCGTTCCTCGACGGGCTGATCCGCGTGGACCTCGCCCGCGCCCTGCGCGGACCGACCGGCACGCGGCTGGAGGTGTACGTGGATGGAGCGCTGTGATGCAGGCGCACCGCTCGCGGTGCGCGATGCCAGCATCGCGCGCCCCGGGGGGCGCGCCTGCAAGGGATCATTCCGCTGCCGCCACTCCGGCCTTCTCGTCGACGCTCGCCAGCAGGAACGCACCCACCACGAAGAACACCAGCACCGTCGCCACGCCGGCGCGGAGCGACCCGAATGCCCGCGCCGCCTCGCCGTACAGCAGCGGCGCCAGGAACGAGGTGGCCTTCCCCGAGAAGGCATAGAACCCGAAGAACTCCGCCTGGTGGCGCTCCGGGGTGAACCGCCCCATCAGCGAGCGCGAGGCCGACTGGTTGGGACCGATGAACACCCCGATCAGCACGCCGGCCAGCCACAGCCACCCTGCGGTCGGCGCCCACACCGCCAGCACCGTCGCGCCCGACAGCGCGGCGAGCGAGATCATCACCGTCCGCTTGCCACCGATCTGGTCGTCAAGGAAGCCGAACGCGAAGGCGCCGAGTCCGGCGGCGACGTTGAGCACCACGCCGAACAGCAGCACCTCCTGCAGCGACAGACCGAACTCGTTGCCGGCGTAGATGCCGCCGAAGGCGAAGATCGTCGCAAGGCCGTCGTTGTACACCAGGCGTGCGACGAGGAACTTGAACGCCTCCCGGTAGCGGCGGATGTTCCGGAACGTCTCGCCGAGCCGCCGGAAGGTTGCCGCCGGCTCGAACCGCAGTGGACCAAGCCGCCGCTCGGGAACGAACAGGAAGAGCGGCACCGCGAACGCCACGAACCACCCCGCCACCAGCAGGTTGGTCGCGCGCACGTTCCACCCCTCGGCGGTGGAGAGCCCGAACCACGGCGTGTCGCCCACGAACGCCACCAGCGCGATCGCCATGCACACCAGCCCGCCGACGTAGCCCAGCCCCCAGCCGTACCCCGAGATCCGCCCGATTCGCGCCGGCGACGCGATCACCGGCAGGAAGGCGTTGTAGAACACGTTGCCGATCTCGTAGGCGACGTTGGCGACAATGAAGATCGCCAGCGCCAGGAGCACGGCATTGGCCGAGCCGGGACGCACCAGGGCGAGCAGCGCGGTGCCGGTGGCACAGATCACCAGGCTGGCGAGCAGGAATCGCTTGCGGGCGCCCGCGCGGTCGGCCGCCGCACCGAGGATCGGGGACAGCATCGCGACGATCACCGCGGTGATCGACACCGCACGGCCCCACCAGCTTGCCGTGAGCTCGGGATCGCTGCCGAACGCCGACGTGAAGTACGTGGCGTAGATGAAGGTCACCACCAGCGTGGTGAAGGCGGAATTGGCCCAGTCGTAGAGGGCCCACGACCAGACGGTTCTCGGCTGGTCCTTCGGCAGCGGCGCCTGCGGTTCGACGGTCACGGCAGCTCCCTCGCGACAAGATCGTGGTGCAGGCGCTCGAGCCGGTGGCCGAGCTCGCGCTGCGTGGCGCGCAGCCCGTCGACCAAGCTACGCCGCGACCGCAGCAACAGCCAGCGCCGGGCATCCCGCCACGAGCCGCGCCAGCGCTCCCGCACCAGCAGCCCGGCCATCCCCACCAGCGGCACCGCCACCAGGGTGACCAGGCCGGCGATGGGCGTCCACGCCAGCGTCGCGGTGACGGCCAGCAGCACCACCCACGCGGCGTAGACCACCGCGCCGAGCATCAGCTTCCAAGTCGAGCGGGTGTCGGTCTCCAGCGGGAAGCGCGCGACGAGCATCCCGGTGGCGCGGTACGGCGCCGCGAAGAGCAGCCACCCGGCGACGGCGAGCGCGGCCCAGAGCGGCATCACCAGCGGCAGCCGCGCGAGCGCCCAGCCCACGGCACGCGAGGTCCCGACCGGTGCGGTGAGGTCGGCGGGACGGAGCCCCAGCCGGGCGAGCCGCCGACCGTGCCGGGCCACCTCGTCCGCCAGTTGCAGCCCGTCGGCATCATCGCGCTCGCGCACCTCCGCGAGGATCGCCGTCACCACCCGGGTCCGGGCCACCCGCTCGGCGGGATCGAACGGTGCCTCGCGCTCCGCCTCCCACACCCGCAGCGCCGTGGCCACCAGCGGCTCGTCGCGCCAGTGCGCCAGGTTGATGGTCAGCTCCCGCAGTGCGGCATCGATCCGTTCGGTGAGTGCGCGCACCGCCTCGGGATCGTCGGCATCCCGGGTGGCAAGGTCGTCCCAGGCCACGGGCCTCCCCACCACCGCGAGGGCATCGGAGCGGAAGACGTCCTTGCGGCGGAACGTGAGTCCCACCGGCACGATCGGGAAGGCCCTGCCGATGGATGCAGCGGCGCCGAGCGCGATGCGCGCCGCACCGGTGCGCAGCGGGGCGAGCGACGGCTCGCTGTGCGAGAGCCCTTCGGGAAAGAGCGCCACTGCGTCGCCTCCGGCCAGCGCCGCATGCACCGCGCGGAACATCTCGTCGTTGCGGGCGACCTGTCCGGGGTCATCGGCGCGGCGATACACCGGGATCGACCCGGCGGCGCGCACCAGCCATCCCACCTTGGCATCGCTGAACAGCGGCGCCTTGGCGAGGAAGCGCAGCCGGCGGCGCGCGGCGGCCATCACCACCATCGGGTCGAGCAGCGAATTGGGGTGATTGGCCACCACGAGCACCGGGCCCGCCGCCGGGACGACATCGCCCCGGTAGCGGACCCGGTAGTAGGTGAACGCCGCGAGGCGGGCGAGCAGCGGAAAGAGTGGCGGGAGCCACATGCGTCAAATATCGCGAGAAAGCGAGGAAGCTGTCACCCCGAGCGAGCGAAGCGAGCGAGGGGGCGGGGCCAGTCGGATGGTTCCGCCCCCTCGCTGCGCTCGGGGTGACAGGCCTTCTCGCTCTATTCCCCTCCCGGCATCACCTTGAGCACCTCGCCGTTGTCGGCGTCGGTGATGAGGTACACGTAGCCGTCCGGTCCCTGCACCACGTCGCGGATCCGGGAGCCCCGGTCGCCGAGGTAGCGCTCCTCGCGGACCACGCGATCGCCGCGCAGTTCGAGCCGCACCAGGCCGCCCGGCGACAGCGACCCGATCAGCAGCGACCCGTTCCAGCCGGGGTAGCGCGACCCGGTGTAGAACGTCATCCCCGAGGGGGCGATCACCGGATCCCAGTAGTAGACCGGCTGCTCCATCCCCTCCTTGTGGGTCCCCTCGCCGATCTTCACCCCGCTGTAGTCCACGCCGTAGGTGATCACCGGCCAGCCGTAGTTCTTGCCGGCCTCGGGATGGTTGAGCTCGTCGCCGCCGCGCGCGCCGTGCTCGAGGGTCCAGAGCTGGCCGGTCTCGGGATGCAGCGTGGCGCCCTGCAGGTTGCGGTGACCGTACGACCAGATCGCGTCGAGCGCGTCGGCGCGACCGACGAACGGATTGTCGCGCGGGATGGTGCCGTCGCGATGGATCCGCACGATCTTGCCGATGCCGGTGCCGAGGTCCTGCACCAGCGGCCGCTGGTTCATCCGGTCGCCTGCGGTCACCCACATGGTGCTGTTCGGGCCGAAGACGATCCGCGAGCCGTAGTGCCCGTTGCTGCGGACCTTGGGCGCCTGGCGGTAGAGCACGGTGAACCCCTCGAGTCCGCCCTCGGTCAGCCGGCCGCGGCCGACTGCGGTCGAGGCGGTCCCCGCCTCCTCGCCTGGTTCCGAGAAGGCGAGGTACACGAACCGGTTGGTCGCGAAGTCGGGATCGATCGCCACGTCGAGCATGCCGCCCTGGTTGCGCGCCAGCACGGCGGGCACGCCGCCGAGCGGCGCCGAAACCTCACCGGCAGCGGTCACGATGCGGAGCCGCCCCGGCCGCTCGGTCACCAGCATGCGGCCATCGGGAAGGAACGCCAGTCCCCACGGACGCTCGAGGCCGGAGGCCACCATGGTGACCGAGACCACACCCGACGTGGCGGGCGGTGTCGGCGACTGGATCGCCGGGTTCTGCGCGGGTGCCGTGCACGCCGTGACGGCGAGCGCGGCGGCGAGTCGAAGGACGGAACGGGACACGGTGCCACTCCTTGAATTCTGGTCGATGCGCGGCCAGCGGTGCGCCCGTGGTGACGCCTTCACGGCGCCACGGTCACACCGGCGAGCTCCACCAGCGCAGCCAGCGTGGTCTGCGCGGCGTTGAGCCCCAGCCGGAAGTCGTCGTCGGAAAACGTTTCGTACACGTCGGTGGGCTGGTGCCAGTGCGGATCCCAGCCGGTGCCGATGTGCGCCAGCCGCTCGTTCTCCCGCAGCGAGATCGCGGGAACGTGATCCTGGAATGCCTGCGAATCGGTGTTGCTCATCCGGTCGCCCACCGCGGCCGGATAGTCGGTGGCGTAGCGCTCGTTGGCGCGCCGGAACAGCCACGCCAGCTCGGCCGCCGCCGCCGCGTGCGCCGACGACCCCGCGAACTCGATGTTCACGTCGGCCTCGGGACGCTGGACCGGCGACACGGTGCCGTCGGCGCGCGGCGCGCCGTGGTCGAACAGCATCATGTCGTGCTGGATCATCGCCACCCAGCGCGGCTCGGGGTAGCGCCCCGACCCCGCGGGCGACTCGATCCCCTGCAGCGCGCGTCGCTGCTCCACATAGGCGCGGCTGCCGTTGAGCCCGGTCTCCTCGTTGTTCCAGAGCACGAACCGGATCGATCGATCGCTGGCGACCCCCGGCGCGTTGAGCACCCGCGCCAGCTCCATCACGATCGCGGTGCCCGAGCCGTCGTCGTTCGCCGCGGCGCCGTCGCCGTGGCCGTCCATGTGGGCGCCGACGATGATCATCTCGTCCGGGCGCGTGGTGCCGATCTTGGTGCACCACACCTGCTCGCGCGGCCCCGGCGTGTCGGGCTGCGCGTTGATGGCGCGGAGCGCGGAGTCGGGCTGCCGCATCGGGTCCATGTTGACGCCGGTCGGCCCCGTGTTCCCCTTGATCACGTTGCCGCGGCGATCGAGCCGCGGCCGCTCGGCCCCATTGGGGTTCACCCACTCGCGTGCCGGCGGCACGCTGTCGCGCACCTGCCGGCCGGTGTACTCGTAGGTCATCCGCTCGGTGGCGGTGCACCCGTACGATCGCAGCTGCGCCTCGATCCAGTCGATCGCGGCGCGATTGCGATCGGTGCCCTGCCGCCGGTCACCGAACGCGGTGAGCCCCTTGATGGTCGCCTTGTACGACTCCAGTCCCAGGTGACCGACGAGATGGCGGGCCGGATCGGCAGCCCGGTCCTGCGCAGCAGCCGGTGGCGTCAGCACCAACGCGGTGCCGCAGAGCACGAGGGCGATGTGGCGCACGGGGAATCTCCGCATGGGGGCGGCGTCAGCTCACTGCAGCGCGCGGCGCGGCGTCCCGGGGATGATCCGCGCGGCGTTGCCCTGATACAGCTTGCGCAGCACGTCGTCGGGAAGCCCCATGCCGTAGAGCTTCCAGAAGGCGTGGTAATCACGATAGTAGTCGAAGTACTCGTCCTCGGTCTCGAGCACGCGCCAGTAGTACGGGTACTCCTCGGGCCGGAACGAGTCCTTGCCGAAGAGCAGCCGGTCCTGGTACCGCACGAAGAAGGCGTGCGCCGCGCGCGGCTGCCGCCCCAGGTCGTAGAGGATCGCCCCGATCTCCGCGTGCACGTTGGGATGCCGGTCAAGGATCCTTCCGAGCCGGCCCAGGTCCTGCGCGTGCCAGCCGAGGTGGGCGAGGACCCACGTGGTCTCGGGGTGGCGCGCGAGCAGGCGATCACGCTCCGCCATCAGCGCATCGAACGTGGGGTACTGCGCGCGATCATTGAAGCGGCGGTTGGGGAAGAGCGCCATCTCGAGCCAGCGCTCGTTGGTGTAGTCGAGCGGCTCGAAGAACTCCGCCGGGTCGCCGGTGTGGATGAACACCGGGATGTTGAGCCGCGCTGCGGTGCGCCACACGGGGTCAAGCTCGGGATCGTCGAGCGCCAGGCGCGAGCCGTCGGCCTTGCGGATGGTGAGGCCGAATCCCTTGCCGATCTCGCCGACGCCCCTTGCCCCGGCGCGCACGTCGGCCTCGAGCTGGGCCGCGATCCGCGCACCCGAGCCCGGCCCCACGTCGCGCAGGTCGAGTCCGGTGAACAGCGCGAACCGGTGCGACTGCCCGGCCGCCTCGATCGCCGCGAGCTGCTGCCGGAGTGACTCGCCGCCATTGTTGTTGGCGCTCACCATCACGCCGATCCCGATCGCATCCATCTGCGCCACCACCTGCCGCACCACCTCGGGCGAGGTGAGCCGGGGAGGATGCCCATGGAAGTCCACCACCGGGAACCTCGGCCGCGGCACCGGGTGCTCGGTCACCACCAGCGTCGACCGGGGCCGGTACTCGATGATCGAGGGCACCGGAATCTCCGGCTGGCGCGTCTGCGCCGACAGCGGAACGGCAAACACCGAGACGGCGAGCAGCGACCATCGGGTCATGCGGACAGCTCCGAACGTGCAAGAAGGGTTTCGGGCTTCAGCCCCTGCGTCCACGGGCGCCCTGCGACTGCGAGAGGTCCATCATCACCGCGAACACCATCCCCACCACCGGCCAGAGCGACCACTGGCCACCCCACCAGTTCACCACCGCCGAATACCACAGCATGGTGGTGGGCATGAAGAGGAAGCCCAGCACCGGCCACAGGAGTGTCGCGAAGACGCCGGCGAACCAGGTGGTGAACAGCCACAGCAGCACCGCGACGAGTCGCGGGACGGCGAAGGCGAGCAGGACGAACAGGCAGGGCATCACGGCTCCCCGGTCGGATCGGGCACGGGAGGAATGATAGCCCTGCGCATCAGGATCATCTCCGCCGGCCGCTTGAGCTTGTACGCGTCCTTGAACGGCGCGGTTCCGGTCGGGGCGTACCCCAGCGTCTCGTAGAACGCGGGCAGCTCGGTGCGGAGGTTCACCACGTCGATCTCGACCGCCTCGCAGCCGAGGCGTGCGAAGTGCTCCTCCACCGCGGCGATCACCCGGCGCGCCAAGCCCCTTCCCTGGTGCACGGGATCGACCGCCAACAGGCCGAAGTATCCGACCTTCCCGCGACGCTCCACGTACACCGCCGCGGCGAGTCGCCCGGGCTGCTCGTCATCGATCACCAGGAACCCCGCACCAGGGCGCGCGATGCGCTCCAGCGCGTCGCCGGGATCGGTGCGATCCCCGCGGATGAAGAAGTCCTCGACCCGATAGGCGAGGTTCACCACGCGGGCGACTTCCGCCGCGTCCGGGGGTTCGGCGAACCGGGGCGCCCGTTTGGTCCCCTCAGCTCCCGGTGTCAAGGATCACCTGCCAGCGGCCGTCGCCGCCGCGACGCCAGATGGTGATGTAGTGTCCCGTCCATGCGGTGTCGCCACCGTACCGGGAGACCAGCGCGCCGCGGCCAGTGGTGAACCCGTGCGATCCGTCACCGAACGCGCCGGCGTTGGTCGGATCCCAGCGGAGGATCATGGTGGTGTCGGCGAACAGCGCCTCGTCGAACCGGCGGATCGCGTCGCGGCCCTGGGCCACCTCGCCCCCCATCTGCAGCCGCACGCCGTCGTCGGCATACCACGACATCCAGCCCTCCAGTCCGTCGCGGTCAGCGCTCTCGGCAAAGGCGCGGTCGGCGGCTAGCAGTTCCTCGCGCACCGCGGCGGGATCGGCAGCCGGCCCCGCCTCGGGGGCCGGGGTGCACGCGGCGAGAACGACGGTGAGGGAAAGGGCGACCCGCATGGCATGGCTCCGGTCGGGGTGAATCGTGAATCTGTCTCCCGACGCCCGGACGCGCTGCAAGGATTCGATCAGGGCGACTTGGCCCGGCAGCGATCGACCACGGCGAGGGCATTCCCCACGGCCCGCTCCCCCTCGCGGTCGGACGGGCGATTGGCCACCAGCAGCGCCGCGCCGGTGCTGTCGCGCACCACCATCGCGGTCGATCCGCCGCCGTCGAGGTTGACGGCGTGATCCGCACCCAGGGCAGCCATCAGCCTCGCCAGCTCGTCGAGTCGCATCCCCACGCTCCAGCCGGGCTGGCGACCGTCCACGGTCACCAGCAGCAGCCGGCCGCCACCCGCGGCGATCCCTGCTGCCGTCCTCGGGTGCCGCGTCACCGCGAACGGCACCGTGTCGAGCGCCTCGGCGGTCGGCGCGCCGTCGCGCACGATCACCGGCCGGCCGCCCACGGCGTGCAGCGGGTGGAGCGGCCCGAGGGTCAGGCCCACCGCCGACGAATCGATCACATCGAGCGTCCCGATCCAGGCCACGCCGATCGAGTCGATGGCGAGCACCGGGTACTGCGTGGGCGGCGTGATCACCCGGCCGTCGATCACCATCGCGTTGGTCGGCACGCCGGGCGGGTCATAGCGGAAGAAGTCGGCGTTCACCCCGCCGAGCACCGGCATGGTGTCGGCCAGTCGGCGGAGCAGCACCGAGGTGAGCTCGCGACCCTCGGCGCCGGGAAAGCCCTTCACCGTGCGCGCGGTGATGCAGCGGTCGAGCGACACGTCGAGCAGGTGGATCGCCCACGGCCCCTCGCTCGTGTAGAGGAACCGGTGCGTCACGCCCTCGGCGAGCGCGCTCACGCGGGCGCTGTCGAGCACGAACGGCAGCGTCGGGAGCGGGGCGAGCTCCGGCTCGGAGCGGGAGCAGGCGGCGGCCAGGAGCGCGAGCAACATCACGGTGCGTGGCGCACGCATCAGAACACCCTCTCCATTCGCGGAAACGCCGAGCCGATCAGCGCGCCGAGTGAGCCGCCAGTCAAGCCGCCCACGATGATGCTCCCGAGCACGATCTCGGTGCCGGAAGGACAGTCGAACTCGCAAAGACCGTTCAGGGTCAGCCCGCCGATGAGGCCCAGCGCGAACATGCCGACCCCGCCGATCACCGCGCCTCGCACGGCGCGAGTCCCCACCTGGCGGTGGAGATGATCAAGGTCAGCGGGCCGCAGCCATCCAAGTTGGGAGGGGTGAGGATTCAGGTCGCAGGGCGGTCCCGGGAACCGGCAGTAGCGCACGCTGTCGGCGCCCGGCCGGAGCGGCTGCAGCAGTCGCCCCCGCAACTCGGTGTCGCCCATCCAGGCCCGGATCACCACACCACTGTCGGCGAGCGGTGGCTGTGAAGGGAGCTGCGCCGCAGCATCGGCCGGATTGATGAGGACGAGGCAGAGCAGTGCGAGGACGCGCAAGAAGATGCCCCGGAGGACGAGGGTGATTGCGCCGTGTTGCCAGCCGGCAGCGGCTGCCGCATTCTACCCAGACACGACACGCCCTGGGTAACGGTCCGGGAGGAGCGATGGACTACCGCGACCTTCCTGAACGACCCCCACGATGCACCCTGGAGACCCGGACGGTATCGGCCGCACCCTCCTGTCGCGTTCGTCCTGGCTCCGCCCGGCGCGTGGCGGGAGATTGCACGTTCACCCCTCGACGGAGTTGATCGATGCCGCGCGCCCGACTGATCGCAGTGCTGACCCTTCTGGTGACACCTCCCCTGGCCGGCCAGGACGTGACGGCACGCGCCGCCTGGCTCGCAGGATGCTGGGAGAGCCGGACCGGCGACAGGGTCACGCTCGAGCTCTGGTCGCCACCGGCCGGAGGGATGATGGTCGGCGCCTCGCGTGCGGTCCGCGGCGGCGCGGTCCGGGGCTACGAGCACCTGCGCATCCATGCCTCGGGTGACACGCTGGTCTACACCGCGCTGCCGTCCGGCCAGCGCGAGACCGCCTTCCGCTCCACCACCGTGAGCGACACCTCCTTCACCGTCGAGAACCACGCGCACGACTTCCCGACCCGGATCAGCTACACCCGCCTCTCGCCGGACTCGGTCGTGGCCATGGTCGAGGGGCCGCGACCCGATGGCTCGATGGGCGGCTTCCGGATCGGCTACGGCCGGGTGGCCTGCACCGGTCCCTGAACACCCCCTGTTGACGGGCCTGATTTTCGGGGTATGTTCGGTATAGCTTCCGAACAAACCCCGAAGAGGCCTGCCATGCTGGTTTCCTTCCCGCTTCTCGCCACCCGTCAGGCGGTGGCCCGGGCCATAGCCGCCTCCGGGGTCAGCGACCTCGACGACGATTCCGAACCCGGCGCCGACTTCGCGGTCTCGTCGGTCGCCATCGGCCGCACCGTGGTGTGGCGCTCCCCGGAACCGCTCGGCAATCCGTACGTCGCCCCTGCCTCCTCCTGCCCAGAGTGCGGGACGATGGTGGTGCGCGCCGGCGGCTGCGCCAGCTGTCCCGGATGCGGGTGGGGCAGGTGCGGGTGACTGGCGCGACAACGCGAAGGGCGAAGCGCGAAGTGCGGCGCCTGCGCGCTTCGCCCCTCGCCCCTCGCCCGTCGCCCCAGCCCTGGCTCGAACTCCACCGCGCACCGTCGGGCACCGCGTACATCGGCATCACCCCACGACAGGTGCTCAATCCGCCGGCTGCGACCGGGATGGGGTTCTGGTCGATCAACCCGTACGTGGGGTGCGAGTTCGGCTGCGCCTACTGCTACGCACGAGAGACGCACCGCTGGACCGTGGAGCGCGCTGCCAATCAGCGCGATGCGCCCGGCACCTCGCGCGAGGCCGCGCGCCTGCCGGTCGCCGAGGGATTCGAGCGCCGGATCCTGGTCAAGGTCACCGCGCCACAGGTGCTCGAGCAGAGCATCGATCCCGCCAGGCTCGGCACCACGCCGATCGTGATCGGCTCGGCCACCGATCCCTACCAGCCGGCGGAGCGGCGCTTCGCCGTGACGCGCCAGCTCCTCGAGGTGTTCCGCAAGCACGAAGGGCTGCACCTCGGCATCATCACCAAGTCGGCGCTGATCGCGCGCGATGCCGAGCTACTCGCCGAGCTGTCACGGCGTCACGCGGTCACGGTGCACTTTTCCATCGGGTCGCTCGATCGCGAACTGCTGCGCCGACTCGAACCGCGCAGTGCCGCACCACACACCAGGCTCCGCGCCCTGCGGCGCCTCACCGCACTCGGCGTGTCGTGCGACGTGCTGATCATGCCGATCCTGCCGGGGCTCACCGACGGCGAGGACGAGTTGCGCGCGGTGGTCGGAGCGGCCAAGGAGGCCGGTGCCGTGGCGGTAGCCGGCGGGTCGGTGCGGATGGGACCCGCCACCCGCAACACGCTCCTCCCGTGGCTCGAGCGCCACCGGCCGGCACTGGCCGCGCGCTACCGCCGCCACTTCGGCGAAGAAGACTACGTGTCGAAGGGCTATGCGTCGGCGCTGCGCGAACGGCTGCACCGGTTGCAGGAGGAGGCGGGGTTCGACGCCGCAGAGGGCGAGCGTCGCGAGCGACGGGTGAGCGGGTCGGCGCGGTGGAAGCCGCTGCAGACCGAGCTGTTCGGGGCGAGCACTACTTCAGGAGCGCCTGGAACCTCGGCAGCTTCCTGATCGGCTCGAACATCGGATCGTGCTGGAGCGACCCGAGGTAGGGATAGCGGTGCTCGCGCAGCAGCTCGAGATTGCGGAGCGCCTCGTCATGCCGTCCCGTCACGATCAGCACCCGCACCAGCTGCAGCCGCTCGTACTGGGTGTTGAACCACACCTGCCCGCCAGCTGCCTCGGTGATCCGGACCCCTTCGGTTGCCTCGCGGATCGCCGCGTCGTTCTCGCCGAGGTAGGCGAGCATGATCGCATAGAGCACCCGCAGCTGGCCATCGGCAGGGTTCGCCTCGGTCAGCCGGCGGGAGGGTTCACGCGACTGTCGGGCAAAATCGCGCGCCTTGTCGAGCTCGCCGCGACCCCACGCCAGCATCGCCAGCGCCTGTCCCCACCACGACACGTCATCGTCGAATGACGACGGCGTGAGACGGAACGCCAGCTGCTGCTCGGATTCCTCGAGCAGCCAGCCGGTCTCGTTGTAGCCGGTGAAGTAGGCCACGAGCTGGGTAGACGGGATCTGCCGCATCGCGTCACGGATCATGGCCCGCGCCCCGGCGAGATCGTCGGTGCTAGCATACGCGATCGCAAGGTCCTGCACCGCCTGGATGTCGTCGGTCGACAGCGCCAGCGCCTCGTGCCCAGCGGTCTTGGCGGTCTCGAATTCGCCGAGCTGGATGAGCACGCGCAGACGGATGGTGGCCACGATCGGCGAGCGGGGATCGAGTGCCCGGGCACGCTCCACGTATCCCCGGGCGCGCTCCGCCTCGCCGTAACTCATCAGCAGGCTGGCCAGGTTCGCCAGCGCCTCGGCATTGTTGGGCTCGGCCTCGACGGCGAGCTCCATCTCACGGATCGCCCGCGGGACGTCCACCGCGACGAGCGACAGATAGCGGCCGCGCGCCAGGTGCGTCTCGGCCGAGTTCGGCTTGAGCGCCGTGGCGCGGTCGACGGCCTCCCCCGCGCGGCGACCCGACTCGACGTCACGCTGCCCGTTGGCATAGACCCGTGCCCAGGCGTTGGCGAGGAGCGCCCACGCCTCGGCGAAATTGGCATCGAGCGCCACTGCCTGCTCAAGCAGCGAGGCGGCGCGCCGCTGTGCCACGGCGCCGTTGTCCTGGATCGCCTTGGCCTGCAGATAGAGCTGGTACGCCTCGGCGTTGGTCGTCGGTCGCTCGGCGAGCAGGTCCTGTTCGCTGCGTCCCAGTACCCGTCCCAGCGCGCCGGCCACCCGGGCGGCCATCGTGGCCTGCATCTGGAACAGGTCGGTGAGCGTGGCGTCGAACGGCTCCTGCCAGGTGACGCTGCCGGTCTTCGCGTCGATCAGCTCGGGGACCACCTGCACCCGACGGGTGCTCCCCTCACCCCCCAGCCACCGCACCTTCCCCACGAGCAGGTAGTCCACCCCGAGCTCTGCGGCGATCTCGGCGCTCGACTTGGTGGTGCTTCGGTACGGTTCGCTCGAGCTCGACGCGATCACCGCCAGTCCCTGCACCTTGGCCAGCTTGCCGCGAACCTCGTCCACCACGCCGTCGCCGAAGTAGGCGTCGTCGGGATTGCCCTGGTTCTCGAACGGCAGGATCGCCAGCCGCACGGTGCCGTTGGCCCCCGCGCCGTTCCCGCCGCCGCCCATCCGGAACACGCTCGCCGCGGCGGCACCGAGCGCCACCAGCAGCAATCCCGCGACAACGAGGTGGCGCCAGCCGAATCGCGCCCCACTGGCCGGCGTGGCGGTGGCACCGGTGCGCACGGCATCCTCGGCGCCCTGCAGTGCCGCAGCCATCTCTCCGGCCGAGGCATACCGGTCGGCCGGCGACTTGGCCATCGCGGTGGTCACCGCGCGGCTCACCGCGGGTGACAGGTTGACGCGCGTCTGCTCGAGCGGCCGTGCCGTCTCGGTGATGCTGCGCGAGATGATCGCCTGCGCCGTGGGTCCGGTGAACGGCGGCTCGCCGGCCAGCATCTCGTAGAGCACGCAGCCGAGCGCGTAGATGTCGGTGCGCCCGTCCACTTCGTGGGCACCGCGCGCCTGCTCGGGACTCATGTAGTGCGGCGTGCCGATCGCCAGTCCGGTCTTGGTGATGGTGCGGCCGTCGCTCGACATCGCGCGGGCGATGCCGAAGTCGGCCACCAGCGCATGGCCGCCGCTCAGCAGGATGTTGGCCGGCTTGATGTCGCGGTGCACGAAGCCGTGCTGGTGGGCGTACGCCAGCGCCTCGGCCACCTCGCGTGCGAGGCGCACCGCCTCGCCCACCGGCAGCTGCTTCTCGCGCGCCAGCCGGGCCGGGAGCGACTCGCCCTCGACGAGCGGCATCACGTAATAGAGGATGCCGTCGGCGCTGCCCGAGTCGTACACGGGAAGGATGTGCGGGTGCGACAGCCGCGCGGCGATCTCCACCTCGCGCAGGAACCGCTCCGCCCCGAGCGTCTCGGCCAGCTCGGGGCGCATCACCTTGACCGCCACCTTGCGGTGGTGCTTGAGGTCTTCAGCCAGGTACACGGTCGCCATGCCACCCTCGCCCAGCAGGTGGTCGATCCGGTAGCGGCTGGCCA
>CALGOK010000216.1 GCA_937961295.1 uncultured Gemmatimonadota bacterium | reverse complement strand
AGGCCGATCGCCGGGTAGATCGTGATGTCGAGGCACTGGGTCGGGCCCGGGCGCGGGCCATCCTGCGCCGGCCGCTCGCCGATCATCCGCGCGATGATGTCGGGGAGCGCGGTGCGCAGCTGGGCGCTGTCGGCCGCCGTCGGGGCGCCGGAGCCGCCGCGCGCCCGGACGATCTGGGCGAGCTGCTGGTTCACGAAGCCGTCGGGGAGGATCATCTCCTCGCCCATGATGTTGGCGATGTACGCGCCCCGCGCACGCGCGGCCTCGAGCTCGGCCACGTCGGCCGGCGACGCGCCGTGGCGCGGCGGCTCCACGAGGTCATTGAAGATCCGCGGCGACGACACGATTGCGGCAGCCTGCGGATTCGCCAGCGGGACCCGGATCACCTCGATCCGGAACAGCGCCGAGTTGGGATCCTCCGCCGGCGTGGCGCGCACGCACCCCGGCATCTCCTCGGCCGGCCGGATACCGGCCGAGCCGGAGACGTAGATGTACACGTTCTCCTGGTCGTTCGGGTCGACCAGCACCGAGTGGGTGTGCGAGCCGCGGCAGGTCTGCACGTTGGCGATGTACTTGGGATTGCGGATGTCGCTGATGTCGAAGATCCGGATGCCGCGCATCCGGTCCTTGCTCACCGCGCCCTGCACGCCGCCCGCCGCGCAGTCGAGCCGGCCCGAGGTCGCCTCGCTCGAGACGAACAGCAGGTTGGCGTACACCGACACGTCGTTCTGCGATGCCGGGCAGAAGTACGACGCCGTCAGCACCGGCTTGGCCGGATCGGAGATGTCCCAGATCAGCGGGCCGTTGTAGTTGCCCTGGATCGCGTATTTGCCGGTGAAGGCCAGGTCGGCGTTGGTCACCCCCTGGAAGCGCTCCGGCGGCGGCGTGGTCGAGAGGAGGCGCATGTTCCAGATCGCCTCGCCCGCATCGTACAGGCCCGCCGAGAGGCCGATGCGCGGGTCCGGATTCGGCGCGGCCGCCTCGGCAGCCTGCGTCGGCGCCGGCGCGCTGCCGGCCTGGCCGCTGCCCGCGGAGCACCCGGCAAGGGCGAATGCGCCGAGCATCAGCGCCGCCGCGGCGCGCGGCTGGTGGAAGGTCATTCCCGGTGCGACTGACATGTACCACTCCTCGGGGTGAACGGATGAATGACGGGAGATCACTGCCCGGACCCGCCTGACGCGAACAACCGCTCGGCGAGCATCCGCTGCATCCGGGCGACCTCGGTCCGCTGATCCACTTGCACATCGTTGGCGAACTTGAACACCTGCTCGTCCTGCGCGGCGCCATCGGTGGCGAACAGCTCGTCCACCATCCGCACCGCCCCCTGGTGGTGCTGGATCATGAACCGCAGGAACAACCGGTCGAACGCCTCGCCGCGCGCCGCATCCAGCTCGGCGAGCTGCGCGGCCGTCAGCATGCCGTGCATCTCGACGCCGGGCATCGCGTGATGCCCCATCATCGCGTGCTCGGCCTCGGGCACCGGCTGCAGCCGGTTGGCGAGCCAGAGCTGCATGGTCCGGATCTCGTCGCGCTGGGCGTTGATGATCCGCGCGGCGAGCCGCTGCACCTCGGCGTCTGCCCCGTGGGTGGGCGCCCACTCGGAGATATGGATCGCCTGCGCGTGGTGGCCGATCATCCCGGTCATGAAGCGGATGTCGGCCAGGGTGTACGGAAGCCGGGCACTGTCAGCCCGGGCCCGGGCGATCCCCGCTTCGGTCGCCTCGGGGACCCCCGGCTCCGGGGTGGGGGCCGGCGCGGTGGCGGGCGTTTCAGCGGTGGAACGGCAACCGACGAGCGACAGGACGACCAGCAACGGCAGGTGGCGCGAAATCATCATCCCCGGATTCTAGGGCCATTCTCCCTCGAGAGTAAGCGCGGACCCCCGGCGTGCAACTTTCCGGGGTGGCTGCATCTCCCGGCCGACCCAGAACCGGGAGAGCCCCCATGCGCTCGCTGCCTGCCATCCTCCTTGCCCTCGCCGCCCCCCTGGCGATCACCCCCGCACAGGGGTGGATCGATGAGGTCCGCCCCGTCGGACCGGTGCGGTCCGACCCCGCCGTGGTCCGGGTGGAATCGAACGTTCGTGTCACCGTCGACGGCCGCGTGGCGCGATTCGAGGTCACCGAGCGGTTCCGCAACACCGGTCGCGGCATCGCCGAAGGCACCTATCACTACCCGCTCCCCGGTGAGGCGGTGTTCAGCAACTTCTCGCTCTTCCAGGGCGAGCAGGAACTGCGCGGCGAGATGATGACCGCCGAGGAGGCCCGCACCATCTACGAGGGGATCGTGCGCCGCCTCAAGGATCCCGCCCTGCTCACGCTGGTGGGACACGGCCTGGTGCGCGCCCAGGTGTTCCCGATCCAGCCGGGCGAGACCCGCACCGTGATCCTTCGCTTCACGCAGCTGGTGGAGCGGCAGGGCGATGCGCTGCGGATCCGCTACGCCGCCGGCAGCCGGGGCGATGCCCCGGTGACCATGTCCGTCACCGCGACCGGTGCAACCCAGTACGCCACGGCCTACTCGCCGACGCACGAACTCGAGCAGGATCGTCGCGGTGACGCGCTGCACCTCACCGTCAATGCGCCCGTCCGCGGCGACGTGGACGTGATGCTGCCGCTGCGGCGCGGCCTGGTCGGCGGCACGGTGCTGCCGCACGCCGAGCCGGGCGACGACGGCTTCGCGCTGCTGGTGCTCTCGCCGCCGCCCGCCGGCGCCGAATCGGCCACCGCGCGCGACCTGACGTTCGTGGTCGACGTGTCGGGCTCGATGAGCGGCGCCAAGATCGACCAGGCCCGGCGCGCACTGCACCAGGCGCTCGGTTCGCTGCGGCCGGGCGACCGCTTCCGGCTGATCGCCTTCAGCAACGCGGTGCGCCACTTCCGCGAGGGCTTTGCCACGGCCACGACCGCCAACCTCGCCGCGGCACGCCGCTTCATCGACGGACTGGCCGCCACCGGCGGCACCAATCTCGCCGGCGCGATCGACGCGGCGCTCTCGCTCCGCTCCGATCCCGAGCACCTGGCGCTGGTGTTCCTGCTCACCGACGGACTGCCGTCGGTCGGCGAGCGCGAGCCCGACCGCATCGCCGCGAACGCCGCGGGCAGCATCGGCCGCACCAGGATCTTCACCGTGGGCGTGGGACAGGACGTCAACACCTACCTGCTCGATCGCCTCGCGGTGGAAGGCCGCGGCACCGCCACCTACGTGGCACCGGGTGCCGACGTGGCCGATGCGGTGGGTGGCGTGATCGCCAAGCTCTCGCATCCGGCGCTCACCGACCTGCGCATCGTGCGCGCACCGGTCGACTTCCACGAGATGGCGCCCGCCGTGCTCCCCGACCTCTTCTACGGGGAAGAGCTGGTGGTGCTGGCACGCTATCGCGGCACCGGCAGCGGCGCCGTGGTGATCGAGGGAACCCGCGACGGTCGCCGCGAGCGGTTCACCGTGACCGCGCGCTTCCCGCGGCACGAACCCGGCAACGGCTATGTGGCCCAGCTCTGGGCAGCGCGCCGGATCGGCGAGCTCACCCGCCAGGTGCGCCTCGAGGGTCCGAGCGAGCGCCTCATCGCCCAGATCCGCGACCTCGGCCTGCGCCACGGCATCCTCACCGAGTACACCTCGTACCTGGTGCAGGAACCGGAGCTGCTGGTTCGGCGCGACGTGATCCCGGTCCCCAACGCGCCGGCGGCCCGCGAGATGACCGGCGGCCGTGCCTTCGCCGATGCCCAGGCCACCGCGGGGATGACCAGCAGCAAGACGCTGGCAGCGGCCGACCAGGTGGTGGCAAACCGCGTTGCCGAGATGGCCCGCCGCGAAGGCGACGAATCGCGGCAGCGCGAGGTGCGACGGGCCGGTGACCGGATCTTCGCCTGGCGCGGTGGCGCCTGGACCGACCTCGGCCATGCCGACACCGCCCGGGTGGTCACCATCGCCCCGTTCAGCAAGGCATACTTCGAGTTGGTGGCCGCCGTGCCGGCGCTCAAGGACCGGCTCGCGGTGGGCACCCCCGTGGTGGTGGCCGGACGCGGCGTCTCGCTCAAGGTGGCCGAGGGTGGCCGCACCGAATGGGAGCGCGGCGCACTGGCACGCTTCATTGCCGACTTCGAGGGACGATGACCGCATCGGCGGCGGAACTCTTTCGCGAGTATCACGACTCGCTGGTGCGCATGCTCATGCGGCGCACCGGCGATCGTGAGCGCGCGGAGGAGATCGCGCAGGAGGTGTTCGCGCGGGCGGTGTTCGCGCCGCCCCGCAATCCGCGCCCGTGGCTCTTTGCCGTGGCACTCAACCTGGTGCGCGAAGAGGGACGCCGCGCAGTCACCCGCCAGCGCCACCTGGTGCTCTACAAGGCCGAGCAGCCGGCGTCGGCCGAGCGACCCGACCAGGCGATGGAGCGGGCCGACCGGATCGCCGAGGTCCGCGCGGCCCTCGACACGCTGAGCGAGCGCGACCGCGATGCACTGCTGCTCAAGGCCGAGGGATTCAGCTACGACGACATTGCCGCCACGCTGGGGCTGGCGCGCGGCGCAGTGGGTACCACGCTGTCGCGCGCTCGGCGCAAGCTGGTGGAGGCGTACCGGGCAGGAGAGGGAGGACACGATGTCGCATCTGGATGACGGACGGATCGAGGAGCTGCTCGACGGCGAGGTGCCGTCGGACGAGCTGGCCGCGATCCAGGCACATCTCGCCGCCTGCGAGCACTGCCGCAACCGGCTGGCCGCGGCGCGCGGTCTCGCCGACGAGGCCGACGAGCTGCTCGGCGTGCTGGATGATGCGCCGGCCGCGGACGCGGGCACCGTCGTCCCGCTCCCGCGTGCCTGGCGCCCCCGCTGGACCCGCCGACTGGCGTGGGCCGCCTCATTGGTGATCGCCGCGGGCGCGGGATATCTCGCGCGCGCACCGCAGCAGCAGTTCTTCGCCCCCGCACCGACCCCCGCCGCTGCCGTGCGCGCCGTGCCTCCCGCGCGCGACGACGTGTCGCGCCGGGAGGCCGCGCCGGCCGCGACCCCGACCATGCAGCTCCGCGACGCGTCACCGACCGCCGGTGCCACGGGGTTGGCGGCCACGCGCCAGGCGGCGGCGCAACCAGCGGCCCCCGCCGCGCGGGAGCGCGCCGAGGAACCGGTGGCCAAGGCGGCCGACGAGCTCGATGCCGCCGTTGCCGATCAGGCGCGCACCGAGCCTGCGAGGATCGCCGGTGGCAGGATGGCAGAGATCGAGTCGCGCACGGTCGCCGAGAACGCGTTCGCGGCGCCGCGTCGTGCCGACTCCATCAGTGTGGCAAATCGGCTCGGGTCGCTGGTGCCCCGCGACCAGGTCGTGGCGCAACGCGCGGCGGCCGACACCATCGGCCTGGCCGAGGCGGTTGAGCGCCTCGGCGGATCGATCCGGCTGGTCGACGGTCGCCACCCGCTGCGGGTCGAGTCGCGCGGCGCCGAGGTGCACGTGGTCTACGGCAGTGCGGGTGCCGAGTTCCGGCTGGCACAGCGTCGGGTCGATGAGCGGATCGTCTGGCGACTGGTGGTGCCGGACGGCTTCCCGGCCGAGTCGGTCGCGGCGATCCGGGCGCGCGTCAACGACTGAGTCACGACTCGGCGCGACCAGTCGCCAGTTGGCCGAATCGGGGGTAGCATAGGACTGGGCAACGACAGTTGCCCGAGCGGCACCCCTGACCCCGGAGAGAGCGATGAGCGGAGTTCGCGTGCTGGTCGGTACCCGCAAGGGCGCCTTCATCCTCACCGCCGACGGCAAGCGCAAGGACTGGGACGTGAGCGGCCCCCACTTCCCGGGCTGGGAGATCTACCACGTCAACGGCTCGCCGGCCGACCCCAACCGCATCTACGCCTCGCAATCGAGCGGCTGGTTCGGGCAGGTGATGCAGTGCTCCGACGACGGCGGTGCCACCTGGAACACCGTCGGCAACGAGTTCGCCTATCGCGGCCAGACCGGCACCCACCAGTGGTACGACGGCACGCCGCATCCGTGGGAGTTCAAGCGGGTGTGGCACCTCGAGCCGTCGATCGACGATCCGGACACGGTGTATGCCGGCGTCGAGGACGCCGCACTCTTCAAGTCCACCGACGGCGGCGCCACCTGGGGCGAGCTCAATGGGCTCCGCGACCACCGCACCGGCAGCAAGTGGCAGCCCGGAGCCGGCGGGATGTGCCTCCACACCATCCTGCTCGACCCGGTCAACCGCGACCGGATCTTCGTGGCGATCTCCGCCGCGGGGGCGTTCCGCTCCGACGACGGCGGCACCACCTGGAAGCCGATCAACAGGGGCCTCAACTCCGAGTACATCCCCGACCCGAATGCCGAGGTGGGCCACTGCGTGCACCGGATCGCGATGCATCCGTCGCGCCCGGAGGTGCTCTTCATGCAGAAGCACTGGGACGTGCTGCGCAGCGACGACGCCGGCGACAACTGGCGCGAGGTGAGCGGCAACCTGCCCAGCGACTTCGGATTCCCCGTGGCGGTGCACGCCCACGAGCCCGAGACCATCTACGTGGTGCCGATCAAGAGCGACTCCGAGCACTATCCGCCCGACGGCAAGCTGCGGGTGTACCGGAGCCGGAGCGGCGGCAACGAATGGGAGGCGCTCACCAACGGCCTGCCGCAGGAGAACTGCTACGTGAACGTGCTGCGCGACGCGTTTGCGGTGGATCGGCTCGACCAGTGCGGCGTGTACTTCGGCACCACCGGGGGGCAGGTGTACTGCTCGCCCGACGGTGGCGACCACTGGGAGCCGATCGTGCGCGACCTGCCGGCGGTGCTCTCGGTCGAGGTGCAGACGCTGGCATGAACGTGCGCGTGGTGTTGCCCTCGCCGCTGCGGGCGATCGCCAGGGTCGACGGTGAGCTGCAGTTCGACGTCGCCGCGCCGGTCACCATCGCCGCGGTGCTCGATGCCGTCGAGGCGCGTCATCCCCAGCTGCGCGGCACCATCCGCGATCAGCAGAGCGGCAAGCGGCGTGCGTTCATCCGCTTCTTCGCGTGCGAGCAGGACCTGTCGCACGACCCCACCGACGCACCGCTTCCCGACGAAGTGGCGCGCGGCGAGGAACCGCTGCTGGTGGTGGGGGCGATCGCGGGAGGGTGACAGCGCAGCTGTCACCCCGAGCCATCGCGCAGCGATGGCGAGGGGGCGGAGGCCGCCGCTCTTCGCGGCGGCCCCGAGTGCAACGAGGGGGCGGAGCCTGTCCGCCAGTCTCCGCCCCCTCGCTCGCGAAGCTCGCTCGGGGTGACACATCACATTGTCGCTACCCGCGCCGCGCCACCGCCGCCCTCCTCACCAGCAACTCCCGTTCGCGCACGTTGCCGGTGAGCGCCGCCGCCCGCTCGAACGCCTCACCCGCCTCGCGCCCGCGCCCCAGCCGCTCGAGCAGGTCGCCGCGCGCCGCGGGCAGCAGATGGTAGCCGGCCAGCTTCGGCTCGTCGGCCAACGCATCGAGGAGTTCCAGTCCCGCATCCGGGCCGTATGCCATCCCGACCGCCATCGCCCGGTTGAGCGCCACGATCGGCGACGGCATCACCTGCGCCAGCGCATCGTAGAGCGCCGCGATCTGCGGCCAATCGGTCTCCTCGGCGCGTCGCGCCCGGGCATGGCAGGCCGCGATCGCGGCCTGCAGGGCATACGGACCGAGCGGTCCGGCGCGCACCGCGCGGGTGAGTGCCGCGAGGCCGCGCTGGATGAGCAGGTGATCCCAACGGCCGCGGTCCTGGTCCATCAGCAACACCGGCGCGCCGCTTTGATCAACTCGAGCCGCGCCTCGTGATGCGGTGAGCTCCATCAGCGCCACCAGGCCGTGCACTTCCGGTTCGGTCGGCGCGAGTTCCGCCACGATCCGTCCGATCCGGAGCGCATCGCGCATCAGCTCGGGGCGCATCACGTCGTCGCCGGCGGTCGCCGAGTGGCCCTCGTTGAAGATCAGGTAGATCACCTCGAGCACCGAGTCGAGCCGGGCTGCGCGGTCGTCGCCGCGCGGCAGCTCGAACGGCACCCGCGCCTCGGCCAGCGTGCGCTTGGCGCGTACGATCCGCTGCTGGATGGTGCTGACGGGCACGAGGAACGCCCGCGCGATCTCCTCGGTGGCGAGTCCGCCCACCAGCCGGAGCGTGAGCGCGGCACGCGCCTCCGCCGACAGCACCGGATGGCAGGCGATGAAGATCAGGCGCAGCAGATCGTCGCCGATGTCGTCGTCGATCGCCGCGGCCAAATACGGTGTCCGCTCCTCGATGTCCGAGAGCGCGGCGCCGAGCAGTTCGTGCTTCGCGTCGGTCATGGTGCGCCGACGCAGCTGGTCGATGCCGCGTCGGCGCGCAGCCGTCCTAAGCCACGCGCCGGGACGATCGGGGATTCCCTCGACCGGCCACTGCTCCAGGGCGGCGACGAAGGCGTCCCGTGCCAGGTGCTCGGCGAGGCCCACGTGGCCGGTCAGCCGGGCGAGTCCAGCGATGAGTCGTGCCGACTCGATCCGCCAGACCGCCTCGACCGCGCGATGGGTGTCGCTCACCGGCGCTGGCGCGCCTCACCCTCGGCGCGCAGCTTCGCCTCGCGCTCCTGCAGTTCCGGGGTGAACTCCGCACCGAAGTCCTCGGGGCTGAACACCTGCCGGATCTCGATCTCCGACGGACCGGGCATCGGGTTGGGGCAGCGCTTCACCCACTCGATCGCCTCCTCCATCGACTTCACTTCCCAGATCCAGAAGCCGGCCACCAGCTCCTTGGTCTCCGCGAACGGCCCGTCGATCACCGAGCGCTTCTTGCCGTCGAACTGGACGCGGTAGCCGCGCGAGCTGGGGTGGAGCCCCTCGCCGGCCAGCATGATTCCCGCGCGGGAGAGTTCCTCGTTGTAGGCGGTCATCGCCTCGAGCAGCTCCTGGGAGGGCATCTCCCCGGCCTCGCTCGAGTCCGTCGCCTTGACCATCACCATGACCCGCATCGCCGTGCTCCTTGCCTGAAGGGTGGGGGCCGCCCGCCGGCCGATCTGACCGGCCCAAGGTAGGCCCTACCCTGACGTCGAACGAAGGGTCGCGGGATCGACATGGGCCCTGTCAGCCCGCCCCCTCCAGCCACTCCCGCAGCGCCACCGCCTGGTTGTGCTCGGTGTCCCGCGCCGAGTACACCAGGGTCACCATGCCGGCGCGGGCCCTGGCCTGCAGGTCGGCCAGCCCCGGTGGCCCGGCGTCGAGCTCGGCGAAGTAGCGCCGCCGGAAGTCGTCCCACTTCGCCGGATCGTGGTCGAACCACTTCCGCAGTGCGGTGCTCGGCCCGACCTCCTTGAGCCATTCCTTCACCGCGGCACCCTCCTTGGAGATGCCGCGCGGCCAGACCCGATCGACCAGCACCCGGTAACCGTCGGACCTCGACGGCTCCTCGTAGACTCGCTTCACCTTGATCGCAGGCATGTGCTGCCAACCCCCTCACTGGCCCATCAGTTCCCGCACCCGCTCCTGCAGCACCGGCAGCACCTCCACCTCGAACCACGGGTGGCGCTTGAGCCACGCCTGGTTGCGCGGGCTCGGGTGCGGCAGCGGCAGCACCGCGGGCCAATGTTCGCGCCAGCGCTTGACCGCATCGGTGAGTGACGACAACCCGTCGCCAAGATGCCACGCCTGCGCATGGCGACCGACCAGGAGCGTGAGCGCGATGCTGGGCAGCTCGCCCAGCAACCGCTCACGCCAGAGCGGCGCGCATTCGGGTCGCGGCGGGTTGTCGCCGCTCCTGCCGCTGCCCGGAAAGCAGAACCCCAGCGGCACGATGGCGAACCGTGTCGCGTCGTAGAACTGCTCGCGCCCGACGCCGAGCCAGGCGCGCAGCCGGTCACCGCTGGGATCGTCGAAGGGGATGCCGCTGTGGTGCACGCGGCGACCGGGCGCCTGCGAGGCGATCAGGATCCGCGCCGACGCGTGGGCCTGAAGCACGGGCCGCGGTCCCAATGGCAGGACCGCGGCGCAGTGCCGGCAGGCACGGATCTCGGCGAGCAGCGACGGGAGGCCATGCCCGGATGGTCCGCCTCCCGCCGTGGCATTACTCGATGTCATCCTCCACCACGTCGAACACGTTGCTTGGCGCCGCCTGCACGAGGCCGAGATCGCTCAGGAATGCCCTTGCGCCGAAGCGCGCCCCGGTCTTGGGGTGGAGCCGAACGCTGAAGGTCGCAACGCCTGCCACCGCGTTGGTGCTGCGCGTGCTTCCGCCGCCGATGAACTCGCCACCGTTCGGAAGCGTGAGGGTCACCTGGTTAGCGGCGAGTGGCACCACCTCGCCGAGATCCGAACGGATCTCCACGCGGGCGGGAATGTCCTCGCTCGTGAAGTACGGGTTCTCGTTGGCATTGGTGCGCCCGGCGGGCGGTGCGGTGAACACCAGCGTGCTCGGGCCGTACGAGGCGACCAGCCAGTTCTGGAACGCGGGGTCGATCGTGACCACCGGATTGCCGAAGTCGTCGCTGCCGGCCAGCGCCGACGGCACCGTCATCACCGCCGACAGCTTGGTGTACGCGATTCGGTACTGCACGGTGGTGCCGAAGTCGATGCAACTCACCGCCGCCGTGCCGGCAGCATCGGTCATCGTGTCGCCACCGCACACGCTGGCGTTGCCGACCGGGGTCGACGTGGCCGGCGCACTGGTGCCGAACGCCACCAGGATTCCCGGAATCGCGGTTCCCTGGAACGTGCGCACCGTCACCGATGGAAGCCCGGGACCCTGCGTCTGGGTGCCCACGGTGCCGTCGATCGTGCCGTTGAGCGCGGCGACCAGCGAGGTTGCGCCGGCCGGGCCGAAGCGGATGAACTCGCTGGTCGAGCCACCCACCCCGCCGGTGGCCTTGAGCAGCGGGTCCACCGGCCCGAACTCGGAAAACTCGCTGGTCGATCCGCCCACGCCGCCAATCGCGAGGCGTGCCGCGGCCGCGTGCGCCACCGCTGGCAGCAGCATCGCCGAGAGCCCGTCGAGCAGGCGACGACCCATGCTGGCGGTCGCGGTGGCCTGGGTATCGCCGCATCCGAGCGCCATCTGCGCCGGGATCGGCACCCGTGCCAATGGCGTGAAGCCGGAGGACGCGTGCTGGTGCCCCAGCACCAGACGCGCGAGCAGGTCGTCGAGTTCGGACGCCGGCACGTTGGCCAGCGCGGCAGCGCTGGGGCACACGCCGACGGTGACCTTGACGCCGGGGTTGAGGGGCTGGCTCGGCGTCAGCGACCAGTCGTACACGAACGCGTACTTGTCGAGCAGCGTGTTGAGCGCAGTGGGCGATGCCTGCGAGGCAGTCACCACCGTGGGCGTGCTCACGGCGTTGGCCGGGAACTGGGTACCGGACAACCGGTCCACCGTCACGAGGGTCGTGAGCGGATCGTTGGGATTGAGGACCCAGGTGTTGTCGGGATCCTCGACCGGATCGCCGAGCCCGACGAAGCAGAGGAGCTGGTTGATCAGCCGGGTCAGGTCCGCCTCGCTGATCTGCAACGTGCGGCGTGCGTGGTGCTTGAGCAGGAAGTCCACCAGCGTGTACACCTTGTCCTGCGCCTTCGGCAGCTCACCCCTCGCCACGTGGCGCACCACGTTGTCGAACTTCGCGAGCGCCGAACTCCGGCTCGGCAGCCCCGGCCCCGACAGGGCCTGGCTCAACAGCGCGCGAATCTCAGCCGGATCGGCGGTGCACGCCTCGTGCAGGCTGACCGGTGGCGCCGCCGCGCTCCCTGCATCGGACCGCGGCGCGACGGGATCGTCGCCGCAGGCGACCACGAGTGACAGGACGCCGATCAGTACGAGGCGTTGGGCACGGAGCATGAAGCCATCCCGGGGGTGGAGGATGCGGCGCGACCGGCAATGGCGCGCGGCGAAGATTCCCATGGACTTACCGCCCGCCGGGCGACCGCGCAAGTGCAAATGCCGTATCAGCTTGGTCAGCTTCCCCCGACCAGCGCGCGGAACTCCGGCGTGTCCTTGATCGGCCGGTACCACCATCCCGCGTCGGCCGCGAGCGCCTCCCGCCGTCGCGGTGTCGCCGCGAGGTAGGTCCGGAGATCCGCGATCGCCTCCGTCGTGTCGCTGAGCAGCACATGGACGAACGCCGCGAACTGCGCCAGGTCGGCGCTCGGATCGATTGCGGGGGTGCCGCGCGACCGGACCACCACGGCGCGCGCGCTGTCGCCCTGTCCGGCCTTGGCCAGCACCGCCGCGACGAGGAGGTCGCTGTTGAGGCGCTGGAACTCCCGGCGAGACTCCGGCGCCAGCGCCGCGGTCGAGTCGGCCAGCCGCCACGCCAGCGCCACGTCCGGCTCGCGGGCCCGCGAGCTGAGCAGGAACAGCTGGCACCTCGGCGCCTGGAAGCTCGAGGGGAATCGCCGCTGCATCTCGCCGCACCACCGTTCCGCCTGCACCCACTGCTCCTGCTCGTAGGTGGCCAGGAAGAGCCGCGCGAGGATCGTCTCCGCGTTGGACAGGAACGCATCCTTCTCGTAAGCGCGCTGGGCGGCGATGACGATGTCGCTCAAGCCGGCATCGGACACGTTGTACAGCAGGTGCGACAGCGAGGCGTACGCACCCGCCGTCTGCGATTGCTGGTAGTCGGCCCGGGCCGCGTTGATGAGCGCGGTCGCCCGCGCGGGGTCCGGTTCGAGCCCCAGCAGCCAGCTCCAATAGCGCAGGTTGCCGCGCACCTCGAGCGCCTCCGGGTCGCGCGGGTCCATCGCGAGGGCGCGCTCCGCGTGCTCCATCCCGCGCGCGATCGCCCCGCGCGCCTCGATCGGGTCGAGGCCCGCCTTGCGGGACTCGTCATAGGCGATCGCGGCACGCGCCGTGACCGGATCGACCCAGTCACCGTCGAGCTGCTCGGCATTCGCCAGCATGGTGTCTGCCCGCGACAGCATCGCCACCGCCTCGGCCGGCGGCGCCGCGGCCGCATTGCGGCGCAGCCGCTCGGCGCGCTGCAGCAGCAGCCACGCCTCGGTGTTGCCGGTTCCCTGCCGCGTGCTGGCCAGGCGCACCTGCTGCCCCAGCTGCTCGCGGATGATGGTGGCGACCTCCTGGGCGGTGGAGTCGCGCAGCCCGGTGAGGTCGCTCGCCGCCAGTTCGAGCGTGCGCGTGTCGCCCAGGTCGGCGCCGCTGTTGCCGTCGACCAGCCGCACCGCCACGCGCACCCGGTCGCCGCGCGGTTCCACCGTGCCGCGCACGATGGTGCCCACGTCGAGCGCCCGCGCGATGCTGTCCGCGCCCACGCCGGCCGCGTCACGCCAGCGCTCGACACCGGCACGCGAGACCACGGTCAACTCCGGCACCTGGCCGAGCGCGTCGATCAGCGACTCGGTGAGACCGTCGGCGAGGTCGGCCAGCGAGTCGCCCGATGAGCGGTCCTCGAAGTACAGCACCGCGATCCGCCGCGCATCGAGCCCGCCGACGGCGGCCAGCGTCGGTCCCCCTCGGGTGGCCAGCCAGGCGGCCACCGCGCCGACCAGCACCACGGCCACGATCGAGGCGATGACCAGCGGCCGTCGCCACAGCGGGACCGGAGCGGGCGCGGTGATCCCGAACGCGCTGGTGTGCATCCCGGTGCGGCGCGCGGCGGTGTGCCGCATCGTCATCAGCCGGGTCGAGGTGTGCCCGCTCGGCACCGCCACCAGCATCTCCGCGAACGCGGCGCAGGTCTGCGGCCGGTCGGCGGGCGACTTGCCGAGCGCGGCAAAGATCGCGAGCTCGATCTCCTCGGGCACCGATTGCCGGATGATCCGGAGCGACGGCACCTGCTCCATCACGTGCTTGGCGAGGATCGCCGACGAGGTCTTGCCGCTGAATGGCGGCTCACCGGCCAGCATCTCGAACAGCACGCAGCCGAGCGCGTAGATGTCGGCGGTCGGGCCGACCTTCTCGCCCATCCCCTGCTCGGGTGCCATGTAGGCGGGCGTGCCGAGGCTCATGCCCGTCTGGGTGAGCTTCTGGCCCTCTTCCGCCGCGCGGGCGATGCCGAAGTCGGCGACCAGCGCGTGGCCACCCTGCAGCAGGATGTTCTCCGGCTTGATGTCGCGATGGACGATGTTCTGCTCGTGCGCGTGCCCCAGTGCGTCGGCCACCTCGAGCGCGATCTGCAGCGCATCGTCGAGCGGAAGCTGCCCCTCGCGGTCGATCCGGTCGCGCAGCGACTCGCCCTTGACGAACGGCATGACGTAGTAGAGCAGCCCGTCGGCGGCCCCCGAGTCGTACATGCCAAGGATGTGGGGATGCTGCAGGCGGCCGGCGACCCGGATCTCGCGCTCGAAGCGCTCGCCGCCGATGCTGGCGCCCAGGTCGGGGTGCAGCACCTTGATCGCGACCTCGCGATCGTGCCGGATGTCCCGGGCCAGGAACACGGTGGCCATCCCGCCCGCGCCCAGCTCCCGCTCGACAGCGTACCTGTCGGCGAGCGCCGCAGCAATGCGGGTCAGGATGTCGCTCATTGGCACCCCGGGGATTGTCGCAGGAAGGCCCGCACGGCTGCGCGGGATCCCCGGATTCTACCGACTCCTGCCCGGCCGGACCAGCCGCAGGTGCCCGGACCCCGCCGGGCCGTGGCAGCTCACCAGACCCGGCGGACCTCCGCGGAGCCGTGCCGGCCCTCCGGCTCGAACAGGCTGGAGAGGAACCGGGGAAGTTCGTCGGCGCGGATCCAGGCGGGAATCCGGATGTCGTGCGTGGTGTCCCGGTCGGGGTGCTGCTCGCGCACATGCGCGCGCCAGCCGGCGGCAGACGACTCCACCACGACCGTCCTGCCGCGCACCTCGAACACCAGTGGTTCGTCGATCACGGATCCTCGCCTGTCGGTTGACCCCGCCTGGAACGACGGCGGCGCTTGGACGATGACAGGGTACCGTGCCGATGTCCACTAGGAAAAACCCCAGTGTCCCGGGAGCTACCAGAACAGCCACGCCAGGAGGATCGCCACCGCGACGAGCAGCGCCGCCGCGACCATTCCGGTGCGGCGAGGTCGCGCCGGCGGTGCAGCGCGCAGTCGCTCGAGGTTTGCGGCGATGTCGGGATCCGGTTCGCGGCCGAGCCGCTCTGCCGTCCGCCCCAGGAACTCCTCGGCCACGGCGATCGCCGCCGCGGACTCGCCCATCGCCTCGAATCCGGACATCGCCTGCCGCGCCGCGCGCGGGTTCCACGGATCGGCGTCGACCAGGCGCGTCCACCATCGCGCCCCCGCCTGGCCGTCGCGTCCGGCCATCGCCTCGTCGGCGAGCCCGGCAGCAATGTCGCGAAACGCGCTCGCGAACTCCGCCCGCTCCGCATGCATCCATTGATTGAACGCCGCGGCACCGGGGAGATGGAACCGGTCGAGGAACGGCCCCTGATAGTCCGCCGCTGCCGCCAAACGGTCGCCGCGCCCGAGATGGTCGCGGTACGCGCCCACATCGCACCAGATCAGGTCGGGGTCGAGGGTGAGCCCCGAGGCGGTGGGGCGCACCACGTCCTCGCCGAGCGCCTCGGCGAGCCGCTCCACGTCGCTCCGCAGCGCGGCGATCGCCTCGACCGGCGTCACGTCCGGTCGCAGCGTCACCGCAATCGCCTCGACCGTCGCCGATGGTCCGGGGGCCGTGGCGAGCAGCGAGAGCAGCGCGATCAGCCGCTCGTCGGCGGCCACGGCGCCGACCGGCCCCTCGGGGCCGATCACCGAGGTTCCGCCGAGCAGGTACAGGCGAAAGCGGGGCTGGAGCGCGACGTCGGTCGGGTTCACGCCATCGGGACTCGGGAATCGGGAGTATGGGTACGATACGACACCTGACGCCGGCCGGCCAGCACGAGACCGGACCTATCTTTCCGGTTCGGGGGTAGCCGCTCCGTCCCCGTGCCTCCGCCATGCATCCCGTTCCCGGGAGGTCCCATGCCGCGCCCAGCCAAGGTTCTCGTCGCACTCGGACTGCTGCTCATCGGCACCGGCGCCGGGCTCTTCCTCGCCGACTGGCTGCGGGGAGACGACGGGCCGCCGCGCGACGCCGTCACCACGCATGGCGAATGGGTGCGCTACGCCAACGCGGAGGGCGACACGGTGCAGGCCTACGTGGCGTACCCGGAGCGGCAAGGCACCGCACCCGCGATCATCGTCATCCACGAGATCTTCGGCCTCACCGAATGGGAGCCGACGGTGGCCGACCGGTTCGCCGCCAATGGCTACGTCGCGATCGCGCCCGACCTGCTCTCCGCCAAGCACGGCTCGACGGCTGCGGTCGGCGAAACGGCGCGCCAGGCCGTGAGCGGCCTCGGTGCCGACGAGGTCCGTCGCGACCTCGACGCCACGTTCGCCTACGTCAGCGCCCTGCCGGCCTCGGAAGCCGGCTCTGTCGGCATCATCGGCTTCTGCTGGGGCGGCGCGACGGTGTGGACCTATGCCGCGCACAATCCCGACGTCGACGCCGCCGTGGTGTGCTACGGCCCCGTGGCCGACACCGCCATGCTGCGCACCGTGCGCGCGCCGGTGCTCGGCGTCTACGGCGAGAACGACGGGCGGGTCAACAACCAGTTGCCACTGGTCGCCGGGATGATGGCGGCGATGGGCAAGCCGTTCACCGCCGACTCCTACCCCGGCACCGGGCACGGCTTCCTCAAGCCAGGACGCCGGGGCCACGACACGCCATCCACCGCGCAGGCGTGGAGCGACATCGACGCGTTCTTCGCGCGCCACCTGGAGCCGTGAAGCGGTCGGCGTGCTGATCCGCTAGCGGTCCCAGCGCGCCAGCGCGCGGCCCGGCAGCGCATCCGTCAGCGCACCGGCGGCGACCACCGCCTCGCCGTTGACGAACACCCAGTGCATGCCACCGGCGAGCCGGTCGGGAGTCGCGTAGTCGGCGGCCTCCTCGACTCGCGCGGGATCGAACACGATCACGTCGGCGAAGCATCCGGCACAGATCCGTCCCCGGCCCCGGATGCCGAAGGCATCGGCCACCTGCGCGGTCGAGGCGGCGATCATGCGTTCCAAGGTGAGCACCGGTTCGTCGAGGACGTAGCGACGCAGCTTTCGCGGATAGGTGGCATACTTGCGCGGATGACCGGTGCTGCCGTCCGATCCGGTCATTACCCACGGCTCGCGCATGAACGCCACGATGTCGTCCTCCTCCATCGTGAACGACGCGACCGACGCGCCACCGTCCTCGAGGATGAGGATCGCGGCCTCGACCGGGTCGATCCCGCGCCCCGCGGCGAACGCCGCGAGGGTGCGCCCGCGTGCCTCCGCCCGGAGGGACTCGCTCCCGCCGATCACCGTGAGCAGCAGCGACTCGGCACCGTTGCGGCGACGCAGGTTCTCACGCATCCCTGCCGCGATGCGTTGGCGGGTCGCGGGATCGGCCAGTCGCGCCCGCAGCGAGTCGCGCCCGCCGGCCTCGGCCCACCGCGGAAGCAGCGCCGATCCCAGGCCGGTGCTCGAGGCCGTCCACGGGTACTGGTCGGCGGTCACCCGCTGCCCACGCCGGATCGCCGCCCGGATGCGCGCGATCACGGCCGCGCTCCGGCCGCGCACGTCGGCCCCGAGCGCCTTGATGTGGGCGATGTGCACGGGGACCCGGGCCCGGCGACCGACCTCGAGCGCCTCGTCGATCGCGGCGAGCAACCCGATGTCGTACGAGCCCTCGTCGCGAATGTGGGTGTCGTAGAGGCCGCCGTGCCGCGCAGCAACGCGCGCGAGCGCCACCACCTCGCCGGTCGTCGCCCAGCTGCCGGGGGCGTAGTACAGGCCGCTCGACAGGCCGAGCGCCCCACCCCGCATCGCGCTGTCCACCATCGCCTCCATCCGGGCGAGCTCGGATGCCGTCGGCGCGCGCGCGGCCTGACCGAGCACCGCGTCGCGGATGCGCCCGTGACCGGTCAGCATGGCGGTGTTCGGCCCGATCGAGTCGGCGCGCAGCTGGGCGAGCGCCAGCGACACGCCAACCGGTCCGCGGCCGTCATTGCCGGTGATCACGGTGGTGACGCCCTGCATCAGCGCGTAGGCGGCCTGCCGCCGCGCGCGGTCGTCGCTCGCCAGGTCACCCTCGGCATGCACATGCGGGTCGATGAACCCCGGGGCGACCACCAATCCGCGTGCAGACACGGTGCGGGCGGCGCTCCAGCCGGCGGAATCGCCCACGTGCACGATCCGGTCGCCGCGCAGGTAGACGTCGGCCACGCGCGGCGGCCCGCCCTCGCCGTCGTGCACCATGCCTCCGGCGATGCGCACGTCGGCCCGCTGCCCCGAGGCGGTCAGTGGTGCCAGCATCAGCAGGAGGGCTGCGACCTTCATCGGCTGTCCTCGGGATCGCGCAGGCCGGGCGGCGTGTCGCCATGGCATATTGGAACGCACGGAAGCTGCACTTGCGATGTCATCGTGTCGAGTCGACCCTCCCTCCGGAATGGTCCCGTGCCCGCCCGCCGACGTTCACCTGCCTGCGCGCTCCTCGCCGTCACCCTGGCGGGGTGCAACCTCTCGCCGCTCCAGAACCGGATCGCCGTCGGCGAGGACCCCTACGTGGTGTTCGTCGCCGATGGTCCCGACGGCAGCGCCGACATCTACGCCGGCGTGCCGGCGGGCGGCGCGCTGTCGCGCATCACCTTCACGCCGGTCGAGGAATCGCACCCCGCGCTGACGCCGTCGGGCGAGATGATCGCGTTCCTGCGCCATCCGCCTCCGGCGGCGATGGCCACGCCGCGGCTGGTCGTGATGAACCTGCTCAACGGCGCAGAGCGCGAGCTCGAGTCGAGCGCCCTGGCGGGACCGGTCGAGGCCCTGACCTGGGAGAGCGACGGCACCGCCATGCTGATGCGCAGCGCCGGCATGACCTGGCGGATCCCGTTCCCGCGGTCGCGTGGTGCCCCGCAGCGGCTGGAGGGTGCCGAGCGCGCCCGCGCCGACAGCGCGCTCGACGTGATCCTCGGGCGGCCGGCGTTCGCGCGGGCGATGCCGTGCGACGGCGGCGGCGTGTGCGTGGTCGGCCCCAGCGGCACGCCCACCCAGGTGGGCCCGGCGGGACGCGACCCATTCCGCTGGGGCAGCGACTCGCTGGCGTGGTTCGAGGACGACCGGGTGGTGGTGCGACCGCTCGGCCCCGGTGCACCGCGACTCATCAGCTGGCAGGACCCACCGCGGAACATGCGGCAGGGGAGCTATGCGTGGAGCGTCGCCGCGATCGATTGACCATCATGCAGGCGCGCCCCTTGGGGCGCGCGGCATCGGCATCGCGCGCCCCAAGGGGCGCGCCTGCGCGTCACTGCCTCACATAGAAGACAAACGACTCCAGGTGCTGGATCGTCGCATCCTTCTCGCGCAGCTCCTGGGCGAGCAGGTCACCGGTGGTGATCACTCCGATCACGGTTCCGCCCGTCTCGAGCACCGGCAGGTGACGAATGCGGCGCTCGGACATCAGCGCGCCGCAATCGGCCAGCGAGGCATCGGGGGTGCAGGTCACCAGCGCGGTGGTCATCACCTCGCGGAGCGCCGTGGCCGCCGGGTCGCGGCGCACCGCCACGACCCGGCGCATCAGGTCGCGCTCGGTGAAGATCCCGACGAGCGCCCCCTCTTCGACGACCAGCACGCTGCCGGTGCCCCGCTCGTTCATCATGTCGGCGGCGTCGAGCACCGTCGTGGCGGGCGTGGTGACGAGCACGCCGGCGCCCTTCTGGGCGAGGATGTCCTTGACGGTCACCATTGACGGATCCTGTCTGGAGGGGATGTTCGATAGTACCCCGCCCCTCGCGAAGGAGCCAGAGCCATGCCCCTCTCATTCACCACCGAGGTGGTCCTGGAGCGCCCGATCCGGGACGTCTGGCGTGCATTCGACTCGGTCGAGAACATGAAGGTCTGGCAGCCGACCCTGCAGTCGTTCGAGACGGTCAGCGGGACACCCGGCCAGCCCGGCGCCGTGAGCCGGCTGACCTACCTCGAGGGGAAGCGGCGCATCGTCCTCACCGAGTCGATCACCGAACGGCGCGAGCCCGAGTACTTCGCGGGGTCGTACGACAGGGGCATGGCCGAGAACCGGATCGCCAACCACTTCGTCGCCGTCGACCCCACCCGTACCCAGTGGCGGATGGAATGCGAGTTCGTCTTCCGCGGGTTCTGGAAGCTGCTGACACCGCTCTTCCGGGGTGCGATCGAGAAGCGCACCCGCCAGGACGTGCACCGGTTCAAGGAGTGCCTCGAGGCGGGTAGCTTTGGTTGATGCCCAAACTCATCGAATGCGTCCCGAATTTCTCCGAAGGGCGTGATCCCGCGCTCATCAAGCGGATCACCGACCGGATCGCCGCCGTGGACGGCGTCCGGCTCCTCAACGTCGACCCCGGCAAGGCCACCAACCGCACCGTGGTGACCTTCGTCGGCGAGCCCGAGCCGGTGCTCGAGGCGGCCTTCCAGGCGATCCGGCTGGCCGGCGAGCTCATCGACATGAGTCGCCATCACGGCGAGCACCCGCGGATGGGCGCCACCGACGTCTGCCCGCTGGTGCCGATCAGCGGTGTCACGATGGAGGAGACGGCGGAGTACGCCCGCCAGCTCGCCGAGCGCGTGGGACGGGAGCTCGACCTGCCGGTGTACCTCTATGAACACGCCCAGCCGAACCCCGACCGGCGCAACCTCGCCCGGATCCGCGCCGGCGAGTACGAGGGCCTCCCCGACAAGGTGACCGACCCGAAGTGGCAGCCCGACTTCGGCCCGGCCCGCTTCGACGCGAAGCGCGGCGCCACCGCGATCGGTGCCCGTGATTTCCTGGTCGCCTACAACATCAACCTCAACACCACCTCCACCCGCCGCGCCAACGCCATCGCCTTCGACGTCCGCGAGGCGGGGCGGAGCAGCGAAGGTCCGCTCGGCGAGCCGGCGGCCCCCGGCACCCTCAGGGCCGTCAAGGCGATCGGCTGGTTCATCGAGGAGTACGGCATCGCCCAGGTGTCGATGAACCTCACCAACATCAGTGTCACGCCGGTGCACGCGGCATTCGACGAGGTGGTGCGCGCCGCCGCCGAGCGCGGCGTGCGCGTCACCGGATCGGAGCTGGTGGGACTGGTACCGCTCAAGTGCCTCGTCGAGGCGGGGCGCCACTATCTCGTCAAGCAGCAGCGCTCCACCGGCGTGAGCGAGCGCGAGCTCGTGAAGATCGCCGTGCGTTCGCTCGGCCTCGACGACCTCGCACCATTCAACCCCGACGAGCGGGTGATCGAGTACCTGCTCAGGGAACCGCGCGACACCCGCCTGGTGGACATGACGGTGGCGCGGTTTACCGACGAGACCGCCGGTGAGAGCGCAGCCCCCGGTGGCGGATCGGTCGCCGCTGCTGTCGGCGCGCTCGGCGCGGCCCTCGGCACCATGGTCGCCAACCTGTCGTCGCACCGGCGCGGCTGGGACGAGCGCTGGGAGGAGTTCTCCGCCTGGGCCGACCGCGGCCAGGAACACGTCGCCGAACTGCTGCGCCTGGTCGACGAGGACACCAGGGCGTTCGAGGCGGTGATGGCGTCGTTCGGCCTCCCCAAGGGCACCGACGAGGAGAAGGCGGCGCGCAAGGCGGCGATCCGCGACGCCACCCGCCGCGCCACCCAGGTGCCGTTCCGCGTGATGGAGGTGGCGCTCGCCTCGATGGAGGTGATCAAGGCGATGGCCGACACCGGCCAGGAGACCAGCGCCTCCGACGCCGGCGTCGGCGCGCTCTGCGCCCGTACCGCCGTGATGGGCGCCTACCTCAACGTCCGCATCAACGCCGCCCAGCTCAAGGACGACGACGACGCCCAGGACCTCGTCCGCCGCGGTGCCGAGCTGCAGCGGCAGGCCCAGGCGCTGGAGGGGGAGATCCTCGCGATCATCGAGGAGAAGCTGTGAGCCCCTCGAATCCCGAATCTCGAGTCTCGAGTCTCGCATGATCATCCGCGCCCCGCGCGGCTCCACGCGCACCGCCAAGGGCTGGATCCAGGAAGCCGCCAAGCGGATGCTCATGAACAACCTCGATCCCGAGGTGGCCGAGCAGCCGGGTGAGCTGATCGTGTACGGCGGACGCGGCAAGGCGGCGCGCAACTGGGAGGCGTACCACCGGATCGTCGCCACGCTCGACCGGCTCGCCAACGACGAGACACTGCTGGTGCAGAGCGGCAAGCCGGTGGGCGTGCTGCGCACCCACGACCTCGCGCCGCGCGTCCTGATCGCCAATTCCAACCTGGTGCCCAACTGGGCCACGTGGGACGAGTTCGACCGGCTCGACCGGCTCGGCCTGATGATGTACGGCCAGATGACCGCCGGCTCGTGGATCTACATCGGCACTCAGGGCATCCTGCAGGGGACCTACGAGACGTTCGCCAGCGCGGCCACCCGGCACTTCGGCGGCTCGCTCGCCGGCACGATCACCGTCACCGCGGGACTCGGCGGCATGGGCGGCGCGCAACCGCTGGCGGTCAAGCTGGCCGGCGGCGTGGCGATCTGCGTCGAGATCGACCCGCACCGCATCGAGCGGCGACTCGAGACGCGTTACCTCGACACCGTCGCCGGCTCCCTCGAGGAGGCAATCGCGACAGCGCGAGAGGCGAAGGGCGAGGGGCGGGCGCTCTCCATCGGACTCCTGGGCAACGCGGCGGAGGTCCTGCCCAGGATGGTCAAGATCGGCTTCACCCCCCAGCTGGTCACCGACCAGACCTCGGCGCACGACCCGATGTGGGGCTACATCCCGATCGCCCGCCCCGACGAGGACATCAACGCCACCCGGGCAAAGCGTCCGGAGGATTACCTGCAGCGTGCGCGCGACGGGATGGTGGCCCACGTTCAGGCGATCCTCACCATGCAGGAACGCGGCGCGATCGCATTCGACTACGGCAACAACCTGCGCGCCCAGGCGAAGATCGGCGGCCTCGAGGGGGCATTCGGCTACCCTGGCTTCGTCCCGGCCTTCATCCGCGACTCGTTCTGCGAGGGCCGCGGCCCGTTCCGCTGGTGCGCGCTGTCGGGCGACCCGGAGGACATCGCCGTCACTGACCGGGCGCTGCTCGAGCTCTTCCCGCACGACCAGCGGCTGCAGCAGTGGCTCGGCTGGGCGGGCGAGCAGATCGCCTTCCAGGGATTGCCGGCACGGATCTGCTGGCTCGGCTACCGGGAGCGCGACAAGGCGGGGTTGCTCTTCAACCAGCTGGTGCGCGACGGCAAGGTGAAGGCGCCGATCGTCATCGGCCGCGACCACCTCGACGCCGGCAGCGTGGCCTCACCGTACCGCGAGACCGAGGCGATGCTCGACGGCTCCGATGCCGTGAGCGACTGGCCGCTGCTCAACTTCGCCGTGGGTGCATCGAGCGGTGCGGCGTGGATGTCGTTCCATCACGGCGGCGGCGTGGGGATGGGCTACTCGCAGCACGCCGGCCTGGTGGCCCTCGCCGACGGCAGCGACGAGGCCGAGCGGCGCCTCGGCATGTGCCTGGTGAACGACCCCGCCATGGGCGTCATCCGCCACGCCGACGCCGGCTACGACAAGGCGCTCGACATCGCGCGCGTGCGCGGACTGGACCTGCCGTCGGTCGGGTGAGGCGGGACGAGTAACGGGTGACAGGGAGCTGGTGACAGGAAGCGCCGCCAACAGCGTTACGCCCCCGTCACCCGTCACCTCTTAGCTTGTCCAGCTTCCGGAACCACGCGCCGGACCGCGGCGTATGTTCTGACATGACCACCATCACCAGATCACGCGCCCGGACGGGACGCACGTCGCCCGCCACTGCTCCGTCGCTCGTCGAGCGGTATCGTCGCGTCCGCGACTGGACCACCACATTGGCCGAGCCGCTCGAGGTCGAGGACACCGTGGTGTCGTCGATGCCCGACGTGTCACCCACCAAGTGGCACCTTGCCCACACGTCGTGGTTCTTCGAGACGTTCGTCCTCGCCCACCACGACCCGGCATACCAGTCCCCCGACTCGCGATACGCATTCCTCTTCAACAGCTACTATGTCCAGGCCGGCGAGCGTCACTGCCGCGCGCAGCGCGGCCTTGCCACCCGGCCGACGCTCGCCGAGGTGCTGGCGTACCGACGCCACGTCGACGAGGCGGTGACCGCGCTCCTCGACCGCGTCGCCGACGATGCGGAGCACCCCGCCCACGCGCTCGTCGTCCTGGGACTGCACCACGAGCAGCAGCACCAGGAACTGCTGCTGACCGACATCAAGCACGTGCTGTGGACCAATCCGCTGCGGCCGGCATACCGGAGTGCGTCAATCACACCACGCGGCCCAGTGGCTCCGCTGCATTGGCACGACATTGTCGAGGGCGTGCACGAGATAGGTCACGATGGCGAGGGATTCGCCTACGACAACGAGACGCCCCGCCACAAGGTGTACCTGCAGCCGGCGCGGATCGCCTCGCGGCTGGTCACCAACGGCGAGTACCGCGAGTTCATCGACGACGGTGGCTACACCCGCCCCGAGCTCTGGATGTCGGCCGGCTGGGCCGCGGTGGAGACGGAACGCTGGCAGGCTCCGCTCTACTGGGACCGCAAGGACCGGGACTGGTCGGAGTTCACCCTTGGCGGCACGCAACCGCTCGACCCCGCCGCGCCGGTCTGTCACGTCAGCTGGTACGAGGCCGACGCGTATGCGCGCTGGGCCGGCAAGTCGCTGCCCACCGAGTCCGAGTGGGAGATCGCATCCTGCGGTGCGGAACTCGACGGCGGGTTCGCCGAGTCGCGTCGCTTCACTCCATCGCCGGCAGCGCTCGACACGGGACTGACGCAGCTCCACGGCGAGGCGTGGCAGTGGACCGGCAGCGCCTACCTCCCCTACCCCGGCTATCGACCGGCGGGCGGCGCGATCGGCGAGTACAACGGCAAGTGGATGGCCGACCAGTGGGTCCTGCGCGGCTCGTCGTGTTTCACGCCCCGCTCGCACGCGCGGCACACCTACCGCAACTTCTTTCCCTCGCCGACCCGGTGGCAGATGACCGGCATCCGGCTCGCGGAGCGCGGATGACCGCACCGATTCGACGGCAGTCGCCCTGGCGCACTGCCACTGTTCCCCCGACCCCGCGGACCCTGCGCGAGGAGGTGCTGGCCGGCCTCCGCAGCCGTCCCAAGACGCTGCCGCCCAAGCTGTTCTACGACGCCACCGGCGCGGAGCTCTTCGAGCGGATCACCGAACTCGACGAGTACTACCTCACCGGCGCCGAGGTCGCGATCCTCGAGCGGCGCGCGGGCGAGATCGCCGAGCGGGTGGGGTCGGGTGCTGCGCTGATCGAGTACGGCAGCGGCGCAGGGATCAAGGTGCGGCTGCTGCTCGACGCGCTCGAGTCTCCCGCGGCGTGCGTCCCGATCGACATCTCTGGTGAGCAGCTCGACGAGGTGTCCGCGACCCTCGCCGGCCTCTACCCCGACGTCGCGATCCTGCCGGTGCGTGCCGACTACACCCGGCCGATCGCGCTGCCGCCGCTTCCCGATGACGCGCGCCGCGTGGCGTTCTTCCCCGGCTCGACCATCGGCAACTTCGAGCCGCCCGCCGCATCGGCCTTCCTGCGCGGCATCCGCCAGACCGTCGGCGACGACGGCGCGCTGGTCCTCGGCGTCGACCGCCGCAAGGACCGGGCGACCCTCGAGGCCGCCTACGACGACGCCGAGGGCGTCACCGCCGCGTTCAACCGCAACATGCTGGTGCGGCTCAATCGCGAGTTCGGCGCCGACTTCTCGCTCGACCACTTCGTGCATCGCGCCACGTGGAACGACGAGGCCTCCCGGATCGAGATGCACCTCGTGTCGCTCTCCGACCAGGTGGTCACCGTGGCCGGGATGGCAGTGCCGTTCTCCGCCGGCGAGTCGATCTGGACCGAGTCGTCCTACAAGTACGACCGTGAGCGTCTGGAGGCGCTGGTCACCTCGGCGGGGTTC
>CALGOK010000215.1 GCA_937961295.1 uncultured Gemmatimonadota bacterium | reverse complement strand
GCAGCGCGCCGCGCACATTCGGCAGCGATGGCGGCGCAGCGCCGCGAGGCCGAGGCACTGGCCATGCGACTGGAATAGCGCGCCCTCGCTGTCGAGAGGTCGGCGGAGGAGGCCAGGCTTGCCCACGAATCAGCGCTCGCCGTGGAGCGGCGTCGAGTGGCTGAGCGCACGCGAGAACGCGACGTGGCCGAGCGTGCGCGCGCCGTGCTGGACCAGAGCACCGAGGTCCGCCTTGGCCGACTGCTGCTCGACCGTCTGCGGTTGCGCCGGCCGCTGCTCTTCGCGCATGGTGTCCTCGCCCGAATCGGCCAACGTGCCACCCTTCTTCGCCTGGCGGCAGGGCGCGCGCTGCATGGTCAGCGCGTGATGGCCACCATTTGCAGCGAGTTCCCGATCTATTCGCAGACGTTCGTGCATCAGGAGCTCGAGCAGATCGCCACGGCGGGACACACCGTCCGCATCGCGTACTCCACCTCTGGCGGGCGGAAGGCACTGGGTGGGCGGTTTGATGGGCTCTGGCGGGGTCGCACGCGGTTGGTGCAGCACCGACCGATCCACCGACGACATCTCCTGCGATACGAGCGGACCGAACCTGCGCGGGTCGGATCGCTGCTCGAGCGCCTCGCGGACGCGTCGGGCATCCCGATGGACTCCCTCCGCGACCACGACAACGTCCTCGAGGCGTTCACCTTCGCCCGAATGGTCGAGGCATGGCGACCCGAATACCTCCACTCGTACTTCTTCTATGACCGGTCCCTGATGGCGCTCATTGCCGCGGAACTGCACGGCATTCCCCGCGGCGTGACCTGCTATGCGGACCACATGCTCGCCGACTACGAGCTGAAGGTGGTGCCGCTGCACCTCGAACTGGCCTCGCTCGTGGTCGCCACGTCGCGCCGCATCAAGCAGGAGCTCCTCGCGCTCGCGCCGACGACCGACCCCGAGCGGATCCTGGTCAAGCCCAACGGCGTGGCGACCGAGCGGTTCCCGGTGCTCCAGCGCCACGAACCTGCGGCCGACCAACCGCATCGCGTGGTGACCGTGGCGCGGATCGAGCCCAAGAAGGGCCTCATCACCCTCGTTGACGCGATCGGGCTGCTTCGCGCCCGCGGACTCGCGGTGGAGGCGCACATCGTGGGCGCTGCCGACGAGTGGAACCCGGCGAGTCGCGAGGCCAAGGCCCGGCTGGACGAGCGCATCGACGAGCTCGACCTGTGGGGAGCGGTGCATCTCGAGGGCCGGCGGGATCATGCCGGCGTGCTGCGCTTCCTCCAGGGAGCGCACCTGTTCGTGGCCCCGTTCGTGGAGACCGCCAGTGGCGACAAGGACGGCATCCCCACGGCGTTGTTGGAGGGGATGGCCACCGGCCTGCCGGCCGTCGCGACCGACGCCGGGTCGATCCCCGAAGTGGTCAGCCACGGGGAGGATGGGCTGATCGTCCCGCAGCAGGATCCCGAGGCGATGGCCGACGCCATTGCCGCCCTCCTCACCGACCCCACCCGGCGAATGCGCTTCGGCGCGCGCGCAGCGTCCACCGTCCGGTCACGGTTCGATGCGACGGCCTGCGAGGCCCAGCTGCACGAGCGCATCGCCCACGTGATCCGGGAGCGCCGCTGATGCGCTGGCCATTCCAGCGGACGCACCGCCAGGCCGATGGGCACCGACCCTGGAAGGCACTCCGCCTTCCACGCGAGCTCGCGGCGATCCGGTCGATGCTCACCGAGGAGGAGAAGCGGTACCTCACGTGGCTCGGCCAGGAGCGATTCGAGGGCTGGGGCGCCGTGATCGATCTCGGCGCCTGGCTCGGCGGCAGCAGCGCCGCACTCGCCGAGGGAATCCGGCGCGCGGGTCGCTCGGCGTGCGTCCAGAGCTTCGATCGTTTCCTGTGGGAAGAGGAGCCCCAGTTCATGGCGGCGATCGCCGGCGAGCATCGCCGTGCGGGGACCGACTTCCTGGACCTCTTCCTGAGGGAGATCGGCACCTACCATCCGTGGATCGCCCCGCGCAGGCAGGACCTGCTCGATTTCCGCTGGACCGAGGGGCCGATCGAGCTGTTGTTCGTCGATGCCGCCAAGAGCTGGGAACTCGCGAACGCCATCGTGCACGGATTCGGGCCATCGCTCGTGCCCGGCCGCTCGCGCGTGATCCTGCAGGACTTCCGCTTCCACGAGACCTACTGGTTGCCGCTGATCTTCGACAGCCGGCCGGACCTGTGGGAGGAGGTGGAATCGGTGGACGACGGCACGACTGCGACGTTCATGCCGCTCAAGGCGCTCGATGGGCCGGTGGGTGTCCACGACCGCTACGAGGAGGCCGGCTTCCCGCCAGCGACGCTCCGGCGGATCCTCCAAGGCCGGGTGGCGCGCGAGGCACCCCAGCACGCCACGATGTTCCGGCGGATGCTGTACCGTGCCGCCCTCGCGGATGGCCGCGACGAGGAAGCGACAGCACTCCGCAACGAACTCGAACGTGACGGCACCCCGCGCACCGTGCTGGATCAACTCAGCCGGCTCGAACACGTGCTGGTGCCTCGCGGCTGGCGGAGCTTCGATCAGGGCGACTTCGCGTCGGCCCGCGAGATCGCCGAGCGCTGCGTCGCCGGCCGCGCGCCCCGCCCGGTGTATGCCCTGGGGTTGCTCGGCCTGTCGCACCTGCGGCTCGGCAATGTCGCCGCGGCACGCGAGTCCATTGCCGAGGTGTGGGAGCGCTTGCCGGGGATCCCCGATGCCTGGCTCTATCGCGCGGAGCTCGCGCTCGCGGAACATCGCCCGATGGACGCCCGGGCAGACATCCGGGAAGCGGTCCGCCTCGGCGGCCCTTCTCCCCGGCACGTGGTGCCGTACGCGCTCGGCCTCCTCGAACAGGCGCGACGCGAGGATGGCGACCAGGCGGCCCACCTTGCCACGCTGGAGGAGATGCTGGTCCTGTCCAACGAAGGGAAGCTCCTTCGCGAGGCGGTCGACACCGCACGCAAGCAGCAAGGAGATCAGCCTCGATGAACACCCCAGACGCATCGCCCACCGGCGCGGTGGGCCAGCGTGAGCTGTTCGGCATGGCGATCGTCGCCCTCCCTGCGACCGCCGTGCTCCTGGTGGCGGCCGGGTCCGCGATCGGCGCCACCGGTGGTTCGAGGATCGTCCTCATCGGGGCCCTCGCGATGGCGACGATCCTGCTCGCCTTCCGCTGCTTCTTGCGACCCGATCGCCGAGTGGTTGCCGTGCTGCTCGGACTCCTGGCGGTCACCCTCGCAGCCGCCATCCTGACCGCGCCGATCTCCACGAGCTGGTTGCCACACATGCTGCAGGTGGGTGGCGTGCTGCTCGGGGTGGCCGCGATCGGCGGTGCGATCCTCGGCTACGCCGGGGTACTCAGGCCGGGACCGGCGATGCTCGGTCCGTTGGCGGTGGCCGGCGTCCTCCTCCTTGCCGAAGCCATGTCGGCTGCCCTGCCCCAGCCGTGGGTCGGCGTGGCCGGGCCACAACGAGACGGCCTGCCGATCGTCAACGATTCGGCGCTCGGCACGAGGCTCCCGGTGGACACGACCCTGACGACCCGGTACGACTTCGACCCGCGTGACTACTTCCACCCGGTCGACCTGCGCCGGGACACCTGGACGATCTCGACCCAGCCCGGCAATGCCGCGCAGATGGTGTTTCCCGAGGACGCGCCGCGAGTGATTCGCATGGAGATCGACAGCGCCTCGCCGGGACCGGGGTGGCACATCCACCTGACCCAGCCCGGATACGCGGTGCAGCAGCTCCAGGGCTACACCGTGGGCTTTCGCATCCGCGCCGACAGTACCCGGTCGGTGGGTGTCGGGGTGGTGCAGGCCCACGACCCGTGGCAGATGGTCGGCTTCTACCGCGACGTCGAAGCATCACCGGAGTGGTCCTCCCACGAGATCTACTTCGAGGCCGACCGCACCGACGACAATGTCCGGATCGAGTTTGCCCTCGGCGGCAACGACATCTCGACCGAAGTGGCCGACGTGGAGCTGCGCGACAACATCGGTCAACTGGTGCTGCCGTCCGGTATCGAGCCGCGGTACCAGGTGGCGTATCGCACCGACCGTTTGGGCTGCCGGCGTACCGGTGCGTCCTCCCCGACTCCCGAGGGTGCCCGCCTCCTCTTCCTCGGCGGCAGTGCCACGTTCGGCGTCGACCTGCATGCGGAGGATGTGTTCACCGCGATCCTGGCGGTGGACACGATAGCCGTGGCAGCCGGCGCGGGCGAGGCGAGCCGTCCCTGGCAGGTGATCAACTGCTCAACGCCTGCGGGCGGCAGCGACGAATGGCTCCCCCGCGTTCGCGGTCTCGTCGAGCCCGTTCGTCCCCGCGCCGTGGTGGTGGTGGTCGAGGCGGAGAGTGACGTGAACCACCGCAACGCGGCGGTGCGACGCGCGCGGAAGCACGCCGGTCCGCTGGCGCGGACCTCCACGCTCCTGATGCGGTGGCGGGTGCGGCGCGCGGTGGCGGCGATCGACGGTGCCGGGCTGGTCGCCGCAGAACTGGCCGAGGTTGCCCGCGAGGTCCGGTCGAGCGGAGCACGCATGGGTGTGGTGCTGTTCCGGGCCACCGAGGACCCCCGGTGGCCGGCCCTGCGCGAGCGGATCGACGAGGCCATGCGGCCACTCGACGTGCCGGTCCACGACGCCGGCGCCGCCCTGATCGATGCCCACGCCCCTGACGTCCTCGTGAGCTTCGGCACCAGGGAACTGCCGAGCGCCTACGCGCACGCACAACTGGCGATCACCCTCCGGCCGTTCATCGACAGCCTGCTGGCGCAAGGGAGTGCCACCCCGTGACCCCGCGCGTCTCCGTGGTCATGATCTTCCTCGACGAGGAGCGCTTCCTCGCCGAGGCGATCGAGAGCGTGCGGGCCCAGACCTTCACCGACTGGGAGTTGCTGCTCGTCGACGACGGCTCGTCCGACGGCAGCTCGGCGATCGCCCGCGGCTATGCCGAGCGTGAAGGCGATCGGATTCGCTACCTCGAACACCCGGGGCACGAGAACCGCGGCATGAGCGCGTCGCGGAACCTGGGCATTCGGCATGCTCGGGGAGATCTTGTCGCGCTGCTGGACGCCGACGATGTCTGGCTCCAGCACAAGCTGTCCCGCGAGGTCGCACTGCTCGATGCGAACCCCGATGCCGAGGTGATCTACGGGGCGACGGAGTACTGGCACGGCTGGACCGGACGACCCGAGGATGTCGCCCGTGACCATCGCCCCGACTTGGGGATTCCGGTCGGCGTCGTCCACGAGCCACCGACACTCGCCCTGCGCCTGTACCCGCTCGGGCGACACACCGCCCCGACGCCGAGCGGGTTGATGATCCGCCGGACGACCGTGGAACAGGTCGGGGGCTTCGAGGAGGCCTTCACCGGGTTCTACGAGGACCAGGCATTCCTGATCAAGGTGTACCTGCACGCGCGCGTGCTGGCCGCGGACGAGACCTGGGAGCGGTACCGGATTCATGATGCCTCATGTTCGGCGGCCACCGATCGCGCGGGAGCCTATCGGCTGGTCCGGCTCCGCTTCCTCGAGTGGCTGGAGGGCTACCTGAGGACCGGCCGACACGACCTCCCGGGCGTGTGGGCTGCCCTCCAGGCCGCTCGCCGTGACGAGCGCCTCGCCTCCGGGACGGGTGCCACTCCAGGGTGGAACCTCCGTCTCGGAGGCCAGCGCACGGCACGGCTGGTACCCGACGCAGGCGGCGCCGGTGAGCAACGGATCGAGATCGACCCCGGGTTCGAGGCAGGAGCGTTGCATGAGGTCCAGGTGAACTGGCCCCGGCTCGAGCTGCGAGCGGGATATCGCTACCGGGTGACGCTCCGGATCCGGGCCGACACATCGCGCCAAGTCGCTGTCGGCATCGCGGAGGCCCACGAACCATGGCAGGGACTCGGATGGTACGACCTGCTGGAGATCGGGCCGACGTGGCGAGAGGTGATCCGCGAATTCACGGCGACAGCAGATGAGCACAACGCGCGCATTCATGTCGACATGGGCCAGCACCCCGCAGCGGTCGAGCTCGCACCGCCCCTGTTCGAGGAGCTCGGCGGTGAATCTCCCCCCGACCGGCCCATGACACGCCAGCGGCTCGGGGTCGACCTCGGGGACTTGCGGCGGCTCGAACCGATCAGCCGGAAGTGGGGCCTGGATCGGGGCCAACCGATCGACCGGCACTACTTGGAGGAGTTCCTGGCACGTCACGCCGGCGACATCCGTGGCAGGGTGCTGGAGATCGAGGACGACGGCTACACCCGGCGGTTCGGTGGCGACCGCGTCAGGCACCGTGACGTATTGCACGTCACGGCAGGAAACCCGCGCGCCACGCTGATCGGCGACCTGTCCGCTGGAGCCGAGCTGCCGAGCGGGGTCTTCGATTGCATCATCCTGACGCAGACCCTGCACCTCATCTACGACACCAGGGCTGCCCTCGCCACGCTTCACCGGATGCTGGCTCCTGGTGGCGTCCTGCTGGCGACTTTCCCCGGGCTGTCACGGCGCAGTGGGACCGAGTGGGCCGACACCTGGTACTGGGGCTTCACGTCGTCCTCGGCCTCCCGGTTGTTCACCGAAGCGTTCGGGACGGACAATGTCCACGTCGAGGCTCACGGCAACGTCCTGACAACGATCGCGTTCCTCCATGGCCTTGCCACCACGGACCTCTCCGAGGCCGAGCTCGTGTACCGTGACCCGGAGTTCGAATTGCTGGTGACCGTGCGGGCCCGGCGCACGGAGCTCGCGCCATGAGTCGGGGGGTGATCCTCATGTACCACCGAATCGAGGAACCCTCCAGCGACCCCTGGCAACTGTGCGTCGCTCCCGAACGGTTCGCGGCACAGATGGCGATCCTCCGCCAATCATTCGTACCCATCAGCCTCGGCGACCTCGCGGATGCGGTGCGTGCCGGGAGTGTGCCCCCGAAGTCCGTCGCGGTCACGTTCGACGACGGGTACCGGGACAACCTCACCGTTGCAGCACCGATCCTTGGCGCGACGATGATCCCCGCCACCGTATTCGTGGTGAGCGGTGCGGTCGATGGTCCGGGCTTCTGGTGGGACGAGCTCGAGCAGTTGCTGCTCGATCGGGGTGGCAGGAGGCCCCCCCTCGCCCTGCGGCTCCACGACTCCCAAGTGACGTGGGCACCGACCCTACCCCCTCGCAAGGTCTACGACGAGATTTGGAGCCTCCTGTGCGAGCTGCCGCCGGTGACACGAGAAGGGTGCCTGGCCGAGCTGCGCAGCCAACTGGGCGATACAGCGACTCGCCCCCCGGTGATGACGGCTCGGGAGGTAGCCCGACTCGCGGCCCTGCCCGGCATGCGCGTCGGGGCACACTCCGTGACCCACTCGCGCTTTACTGCGCTCGATGTTCCGGCGATCGGCGAGGAGATCGCTCGCTCGCGCGATACCCTGGTGACACTCACGGGCACCGCGCTCGACGCATTCTCGTACCCGTTCGGGGATCGGGGCCGCTTCCCCGAGCACACCCGCGACCTGCTCGCTGGCGCCGGGTTCCGGATGGCCTGCACGACGCAGCCCGGAGCAGTGCACGGCCACTCCGACCTGCTTGCGCTCCCCCGGCACCACGCCCAAGACTGGGATGCCGACACCTTCCGCGACCGCCTCGAGACATGGCTGGCGGCGTGACGACCGCGGACCCCGCCCCGCGCTTCAGCATCGTGATCCCGACCTTCCAGCGTCGGGAGCTCGTGTGCGCCCACGTGCAGGCCTTCGCACGGCAGCTGGAGGCACCGGCGTTTGAGGTCATCGTGGCCGTCGACGGGGCGACCGACGGGACCGGGGACGCCCTGCGTCGCCTGGACACCCCATTCCCCCTCACGGTACTCGAGCAGCCCAATCGCGGAGCTTCGGTCGCGCGCAACGCGGGGGCGGCGGCCGCGCGAGGGGAGATCCTGCTCTTCCTCGACGACGACATGGAGCCGGCGCCAGACCTGCTCGCAGTGCTGGACCGCTCCCACCGCGACGGCCCGAAGCTGGTCTTCGGCCACCTCCCGATCCACCCGGACTCACCCGCCAACTTCCTGAGCCGCGGGATCGGGGAATGGACCGAGGGACGGCGGATGCGTTTGACCAGCGACGGAGCGGCGCTCACGCTGCACGACCTGCTCACGGGACAGCTCTCGCTGCCTAGGGCGCTCTTCCAGGCGGTGGGGGGATTCGACACCGCCTTCACGCGCGACGGCACCTTCGGCAACGAGGATCTCGACTTCGGATACCGGATGATGAAGCAGGGCCATCGCCTGGTGTTCGAACCCGCCGCGGTCAGTTGCCAGAACTATGTCGTCACGGCCGCGCGCTACTTCGAGCAGTCACGACAGGCCGGGCATGCCGATGTCGCATTCGTACGGAAGCATCCGGAGCAGGCGAAGGCACTCTTTGCACTCCAGGGCGTCGACGATCCCATCAATCGACGCTGGTGGCGCCCCCTCGCCCGTGCGTGGCCACTGACGTGGCCCGTGATGGAAGTGCTCCGGCTTGCAGCGCTGCGCATCGGGCGGCGGCCGTTTCCCAGTGACCGCGCCGTGCGATTCTTCTACCGGGTGTGGGCCCTCGAATACTGGCGGGGGGTGCAGGAAGCCGGGGGCATGCCGCGTCCACGTGCGGTCACCGTCCTCGCCTACCACGCATTCCGCGACCTGCGTGATGACCCCATCCTCGCGCCCTATGGAGTGCCGCCTCGGAGGCTGTTTCGACAGATCCGCATGCTGCAGGCGCTGGGATGTCACCTCGTGAGCCCGGATGAGTTCCTGCAGTGCCTCCGGTACGGCGGCGGCCTGCCGCGCCGACCGGTCCTCCTGACGATCGACGACGGCTACGACGACCTCCTGTCGGTCGCACCCGAACTGCAGGCGCTGGGCGTCCCGGGCATCGTGTTCGCGGTGAGCGGCCGGTTGGGTGGTCACAACACGTGGGATGTGGCGCACGGGGCGACCCTGCTCCGGCTGGCCACCCGTGACGAGCTCGAAGCGGTGGCGAGGCAGGGCCTCGAGATCGGGGCGCATTCGCGCACCCATCCGATGCTCACCCAGCTTGGACCGGAGGCGCGACACGACGAGATCACCGGCTCGATGAATGACCTCGGTCGACTCGGCGCACCGGTCCGCTTCTTTGCCTATCCGTATGGCGACCACGATCCGGCTGTGCGGGCGGCCACGCGCGCTGCCGGCGCCGCGGCGGCGTTCACCGTCACGCGCGGCAGGGCGCGGCCGGGCGACGACCCGTGGGCAGTGCCGCGGATCGAGGTGCTGCGCCGTGACGGCGTGCTGGGCTTCCTGTGGAAGGTGATCCGGGCGTGAGCGGAGCCCCGTCCGGATCAATCGAGGTAGCGCGCCACCCTGTGCTCGATGTCGCTGTAGCTCGACACTTGGAACCCGAACTTGCGGCGAAAGACGAGGAACCGCCCGGAGGGCTGCAGCTGCGACCAACAGCGGTCCGCGGCGTGCGTGAGACAGTCTCCTGTCGCGAGCAGCTGTTTCCGGGCGTCGGCGAATACTGGCAGGAGACGATCGATCCCGGCTGCGGAGACCAGGTAGCCACCCGCGTTGGTGCACGGCTGGTGGGATCGGGCCACTAGGTCGTCGACCGGAATGCAGTGACCATACTTGCTGGTGGCCACGAGGCAGACCCAGTAGTCGTACTCCCGCTCCAGGAAGCGTGCGAGGTCGTCGAGGTGCTGGTCCACCTCACTCGTGAAGCAGAAGTCATCCTCCAGCACCAGCAGCGTCCTGCACCCCTCCGCGCGGGCGATCTCCAGCGAGGCCAGGTGGCTGGCGAGGCACGCCACCGAACCCTCCACCTGCCCTGGTCCCGTCGCCGTGACGGCGGGGATCCGCCGCACCCGATCGAGCGGTGCCCGCGCCCCAACCAGCTCGCGCAGCACTCCGTCCCAGCGGTCGCCGCGGCGGTCGAGGTTGATGACGTGAATCGCATCGATCCCGTCCCACCGTGCATCGCACTCCACCTGGTCATGCCGGAACCGCCAGAAGTCCGCCGCGTGACGGCGGACCGGATTGTTGACCACCACGTTCTCGAACCCGTGGGGATAATTGCCATAGATAAGCACCACCTCGTCGACCCCCGGTCGCCGGGCCGGATCGCAACTCGCCACGACGCGCCGACCGGCGACGAGCTGCGGCAGCATCGGGTCGGTGCCGTCGAGGGTGGCCTGATCGGTCGTTGCCCCGGCGAGCTGCATCAGGGCTTCAGCCACGCCGGCGAGATCACCCGCCGCGAGGAGCCCCTGGGCGAGGGTGATGATCCGGTCGCGGCGTGCGAGCAGCGCTTCGGGCGAGAGGATTGCCTCGCGGTCATCCGACATCGGTCCTCCTCTGCACGGTCGACGCACGCCCCAGGTTCCCAATCATTCCACCGGCCGAGGCCGTCCCGCAACGGGTAAGCCGACGCTCGACACGCCACGCCCCGCCCCCCCCAACGCGAAGGGCGGCCCCTTCCGGAGCCGCCCTTCGCCCTTCGCCCCTCGCCTGTCGCGGCTAGAGCTCGTCGTCCCCCGCCCCCACCAGCGACACCTCGGGGAGCGCCTCCTCCGGTTCGGGAGGCGGCGGGGGCTCGAAGCCCTCGGGGACCTCGATCTCCAGGTCGACGTACCGGTAGTGACCGGTGCCGGCGGGGATCAGGTGCCCGATGATGATGTTCTCCTTGAGCCCGACCAGCTCGTCCCGCGCGCCGCGGATCGCGGCGTCGGTGAGGATCCGGGTGGTCTCCTGGAACGACGCGGCCGAGAAGAACGACCGGGTCGAGAGCGACGCCTTGGTGATGCCCAGCAGCACCGGCTCGGCCACCGCCGGCACGCCCTTGCGGCGCAGCACCCGCTCGTTCTCCTCGCGGAACGAGAGCCGGTCCACGGTCTCGCCGTCGAGGAAGGTCGAGTCGCCCGGATCGGTGACGCGCACCTTCTGCAGCATCTGGCGCACGATCACGCCGATGTGCTTGTCGTTGATCCGCACGCCCTGCAGGCGGTACACCTCCTGCACCTCGTTGAGCAGGTACTCCTGCACCGCGCGCGGACCCTTGATCTGCAGGATCTCGTGCGGCGACACCGGGCCCTCGGTGAGGCGGTCGCCCGCCCGCACCCGGTCGCCCTCGTGCACCCGCAGGTGCTTGCCCGCGGGCACCTCGTACACCTTCGCCTCGGCGTCCTCGACCGTGGTGCCGTCGGGGTTCGTCGGGAAGACGAAGATCTCGCGCTTGCCGCGCTTGATCTCGCCGAACTTCACGATGCCGTCCACCTCGGACATGGTGGCGGGATCCTTCGGCCGACGCGCCTCGAACAGCTCCGCCACCCGCGGCAGGCCGCCGGTGATGTCGCGGGTCTTGTACGCCTGGCGCGGGATCTTGGTGATCGTCACGCCCTTCTTCACCGCCACCGCGGGCGAGAGGAAGACGCTCTTGTCCTTGGCCTCGCGCTTGGACTTGCCGGGCCACGCATCGGTGATCGGCCGCTCCTCGACCTTGAACTTCTCCGACCACGGATTGGCCGCGTCGGGAATGGCCATCGCCCGCGACACCGGGTCGGTGGGCGAGCCGAGGATGATCCGGGCGCCCTCGGCGAGGGTGTACTCCTGCGGATCCTTGCGACCCTTCTGGTACACCAGCACTGACGGGTGCAGCTCGCGATCGGGGTCGGCCTGCACCACCAGTGACCGCAGGCCGGTGCCCTCGTCGAGCTCCTCGCGGAGCGTGACACCCGGCACCAGGTCCTTCCAGCGCAGTTCGCCGTCGGTCTTGATGATCGACGGGTCGTTGTACGGGTCCCAGGTGTAGAGGATCGTCGCCCGCTTCTCGCTGTCACCCTTGGTCGCGGGCTCCTGCTCCTTGACCTGGATCATGGCGCCCTCGGGCACCGGGTAGCGGTTGAGCGCGCGCGAGGGATCCGCCGCGTCGACCAGCACGATGCCCGCGCGGGTCTCCTCGGCGATCGACTCCGCCTCGCGCGTGAGCGCGACGCGGATCGACCCCTTCATGCCGTCCTCGTACTCCACGTCCACGTCGGCCCACTCGAGGTCGCCGGTGTAGGTGACGACGCCGTCGGTCCGCGCGCGGCGCTCGGCCTCCTCCGCGATGCGGCTCGAGGTGCCGCCGATGTGGAAGGTCCGCAGCGTCAGCTGGGTGCCCGGCTCGCCGATCGACTGCGCCGCCAGGATGCCCACCGCCTCGCCTAGGTCGACCATCTCCATGGTCGCCAGGTTGCGGCCGTAGCACATCCGGCAGACGCCGCGCTTGCTCTCGCAGGTCAGCACCGAGCGGATGGTGACGTGCTCGATCCCCGCGTCGTCGATCTTGGTGGCGACCTCCTCGTCGATCATCTGGCCGGCCTGCACCAGCAGGCGCGGGTCGCCGAATTCGTCGAGCTCGTGCGGATCGACCACGTCCTCGGCGGCCACGGTGCCGAGGATCCGGTCGCGCAGCGGCTCGATGACGTCCTCGCCCTCCTTGAGCGGGCTCATCTCGAGCCCGAGCACGGTGCCGCAGTCCTCCTCGGTGATCGTGACGTCCTGCGCCACGTCGCAGAGGCGGCGGGTGAGGTAGCCCGAGTCGGCGGTCTTGAGCGCCGTGTCGGCCAGGCCCTTGCGGGCGCCGTGCGTCGAGATGAAGTACTCGAGCACGGTGAGCCCCTCGCGGAAGTTCGACTTGATCGGCGACTCGATGATCTCGCCGATGCCGCCGGTGAGCTTCTTCTGGGGCTTCGCCATCAGGCCGCGCATGCCGGCCAGCTGCCGGATCTGGTCGCGCGAGCCGCGGGACCCGGAGTCGTACATCATGTACACCGGGTTGTACCCGCCGCGCGACGTGCGCATCGAGGCGAGCATCGCCTCGGCCACGTCGTTGTTGGCGTGGGTCCAGGCGTCGATCACCTTGTTGTACCGCTCGCCGAAGGTGATCTGGCCGGTGTTGTAGGCGCGCTGGAACCGCTCGACGCGCTTCTGCGCCTCGGCCAGCAGGTCCTGCTTTTCGGCCGGAATCTCGAGGTCCTCCACGCCGATCGACACGCCGCCCATGGTGGCGAAGTCGAACCCGAACCGCTTGAGGCGGTCGAGGAACTCGACCGTGGCGCGCAGCCCGGCCCGCCGGTAGCTCTGCAGCACCGTCTCCGAGAGCTGCTTCTTCTTCATCAGCTCGTC
>CALGOK010000214.1 GCA_937961295.1 uncultured Gemmatimonadota bacterium | reverse complement strand
GGCCGGGCGGTGCGACGGCGGCTGCGCACGGTGCTCGAGCGCGAGGGGTTCACGGTCGTCGAAGCGACCGACGGACTCGAGACCCTCGACGCGCTCGAGACCCAGCAGCCCGACATCGTGATCCTCGACCACGACATGCCCAACCTCACCGGGCTGGGCGTGCTGGAGGAGATGCGCGCGCGGGTGACGATGAGCCAGATCCCGGTGATCATGCTGACGGCGCGCGCCGACGAGACCGAGCTGGAGGCGCTCGAGCTCGGCGCGCAGGACTTCCTCGCCAAGCCGGTACAGCCCCGCTCGCTGATCGCGCGCGTGAAGGCCGTGCTCAAGCGCAACCGGATGGAGTGACCATGGCCACGATCCTGATCGTCGAGGACTCGCCGGACAACATGAAGCTCTTTCGCACGCTGCTGGAGCTGAAGGGGCACACCATCATGGCACTCACCGGTGGCGAGGAGCTCTTCCCGACCATCGGGGGGCAGCGCCCGGGCCTCGTGCTGATGGACATCCAGATGCCGGGGAAGGACGGCTGCGCGCTGCTCGCCGAGCTGCGCGACTCCGCGTTCCGCGACCTCCAGGTGGTGGCGCTGACGGCCCACGCCATGGCGGGCGACCGCGACAAGGCGCTTGCCGCCGGCTTCGACGGCTACATCACCAAGCCGATCGACATTCGCCTCTTCCCCGAGCAGGTCGCCGACGCCCTCGCCGGGAATGCACCCCGACAAGCCTGAGCAACCGCCGGAGCCCGCTGCCGACGATTTCACGCCGGATCTCGATCCGGCGCTGGAGGCGGCGCGCAAGGCGGTGGTGGCGCGCGAGGAACGGCGCAAGGAAGAGCGGCGATCGGGCCGGGACCGCCGGCAGCGTCCGCTGGCCGAGCCGATGTGGCTCGCGGCCGCCAGCGCCAGCTGGCTGCTCGTGTTCCTGATCCTGCTCACGCCGCCGGCCTTCTTGCGCGCACCTGCCCCGCGGCCCTACCGTCCCCCGGCAGAGGCCACCGAGGCGTCGCTGCGCTTCGGATTGTGGCTGGCCAATCACCGCATCGAGCTGTTCCTCGCCGGCCAGGGACGGCTGCCGTCGTTCCTCGGCGAGACCGGGGCCGGCGACCCGGCGATCACCATGGACGTGACTGGCGAGCGGAGCTACCGGCTGGTGGGACGCATCGGCGAACTGGAGCTGGTGCTCACCGATGCGATGGCGGCCGACTCGTTCCTCGGCAACAGCCTCACGATGCTGCGCGGGGAGTGAACGGACTCACCAGCAACCCACCACGCCGGGGTCGATCACCGCACGGTGCGGGGATGCGGCAGGGGTGCCGAGATAGACGCCGCACGTGGTTGGGGGAATCGCGAGCGAGGAATCGCTGGCGACCGCGCGCCAGCTCTCGTCGCCCACGGCGGTGAGGGTGACGGTGACCGCGGAGGGCGCACGCCAGGCCAAGGCGTCGTCGAGGCGCGAGGCGTAGCGGCCGTGCTGGGCGTAGTGTTCCTCCTGGGCGATCACCAGATCGCGCAGCGCGCCCTCCACCGCGGCCCGGCGGGTGGCGATGCCCGAACGCTCGGCGCGGGCGCGGAGCACCATGATGGCGAGCACCAGCAGCGCCGCCCCGGTGATCACCTGGAGCCGGAAGCGCCAGCGCGGAGGCGTGGGTGCAGCGGGATCGGTCATCGCAGCGGAGTCTGAAGGCATCTATCGGGACGCGCAATCCCCGGAGCGTGGCAATGGACGATTGGGAACGGCGGCAGAAGCTCGAGGAGGCCTTGCGGCACGCGGTGGAGGATCGGCAACCGTCGCCGGCCGAGCAGCGCATGCAGCGCCGGGCACCGCGCGACCGGAGCCCGGCCGGATGGATCGCCGTGCTGATCGCGGGTTGGGCGTGCCTTGCCTGGATCTGGCTGGCGCGGCCCGCGTTCGTGTTCGGTCCGCCGGAGCCGCCGCCGCCGACCGTCGAGGAACAGGAGGCGTCGCTCCGGTTCGCGATGTTCCTGCAGCGGGCCCGCGTCGAGGCCTACCGTGCCGCCCGCGGCCGGTTGCCTGCCGCGCTGCCGGAGGCGGGGCCAGTGGAGGACGGCGTCAGCTACCAGCGCCTCGGCCCCGATTTCGTGATCACCGGGACGCGCGGCGGGCTGAGCCTGCGCCTCACCACCGCCATGGATGCCGACTCGTTTCTCGGTCGCAGCATCGAGGTGCTTTCGCGCTGATCCGCCCCTAGTAGCACTCGACTGCGGCCGGCCGCGTGACCGCGGCGTTGGGTGAGTAGCTCAGGTCGCCGATGAACACCCCGCATTCGTCGCGCGCCGGGTCGCTGACCGCGGCGTGGGTCGCCACGGCGCTCCATCCTTCGCCGGTGCTCGGACTGCTGCGGTACGTCACCACAATGTTCACGTTCGGCGAGATGGCCATCGTCGCCACCCCGGCGCCGCCGGTGCCGGGAATCTCCGGTGCGGCGTGGACGCTTCCCGCGTAGTCCCCGTAGGCGGAGAAGAACGCCTCCTGCGCGGTGACCAGGTTGCGCAGATCGGAGACCATTGACGCCTGGTGCGCCCGGTCGCGAAGGTAGGCGTAGCGCGGCAGCGCGATCGAGACCAGCACCCCGATCACGGTCACCACCACCATCAACTCGACGATCGTGAACCCGCGACGATTCTGCATGTCGGCCGTCCTTTCGGGGAGTCGATGCTCAGGGCGGGACTCGAACCCGCACGGGGTCGCCCCCCGGGGTTTTTAAGACCCCTGCGTCTGCCATTCCGCCACCCGAGCGGTCACCCAATATGCCGAGTGCCGGTGAATTCCGCAGCCATGCCCGGCGAAGATCGCGGCCAGATCCGTGCCAGTCCGGGGCGCCGGTCGATCCGGGTCTCGCTACCTTTCGCCGGATGATCCGCCGACTCCCCCTCGCGGTTGCCGTGGCCCTGGCAGTCCCAGTCCCCGGTGTCGCTGGCCAGCTCCCCTACCTCACCGCCCCCAGGGGCACCCTGCGCATCGAGCTGGGCGGCCGCTTCGATCCCACCGCGTCGGAGTTCGCGGACGGCGCCCGGCGGGACTTCGGCGACCCGATCGCTGCCGCCGCGCTGAACGCGGCCGGCTCGCCGATGGTGCGCGACCTCGAGGCACGCATCGGTGCGCTGCTCGGCCGTCCCGCCACTGCCGGGTCGCTCGGTGCACTCTCCGCCGATGCCATGCTGCAACGCGGCGCCGGGTTGATCGGACTGGCGGCGGGGATCACCGATCGCGTCACCGCCTTCGCGCGGATCCCGATCGTCTCCGTGCGGACCGAGGTGCGGCTCGAGCACGATCCCGCCGGTGCCACGCTCGGTCTCAACCCGGCCCTCCTCGGGGACCAGGCCAGCGCGCAGTTCCTGGCCCAGTTCGACGGCGCGCTGGACGAGCTCGCCGCGCGGATCACGGCCGGCGACTATGCCGGCGACCCCGCCCTGCAGGAGCTCGCCACCCGCACGCTGAGCGAGGGCGGTGCCCTGCGTGATGCCCTCACCATCCTGCTGGTGGGGACCGATGCCTCTCCGGTGCTCCCCACCGCCGCCTCCGCCGACGGCGGTGAGCTGCTCACGACCGTCGCTGCGATTCGCGACCGATTCGGCTCGTCACTCGGGATCTCCGGCTTCACCGCGGCGCCGGGGCTCCCTTCTGCACCGATCACTGCGGCGGGCTTCGATGCCCTGGTCGGCTCGCCCGCCGGACTCGACCTGGCGCCGTTCGACCAGCAGCCGCTGGTCGGGATTGGCGACGTGGAGGTCGGCGTGGTGGCGCTCCTGGCCAGCTCGCGTTCCGAGATCCGTCGCAGCTGGTTCGGCGCATGGCTGAGCGGTTCGGTAACCCTCCCAACCGGCACCCCGCCCGACCCCCGGTTCCTCAGGGATGCCGGCACCGGCGACGGACAGCTCGATGTCGCGCTGGGTGCCACCATCGAGGCGGGCCGCGGCAGCCTGGGAATCCGCGCCACCGGCTCGTACCGGATGCAGCTCGAGGGATCGCGCGAGGTGCGGGTGGGGCGCCGGGACGAGTTCCTGCTGCCGGCCTATCGCGGCACGACGCTGGACTGGAACCCGGGTGACGTGCTCGAGCTGACGGCGGAACCGTTCCTGCGACTGGCCGACCGGTTGGCGATCGTCGGGGCGGCGACCTGGATCCAGCGGGGCGAGGATCGCTGGACCCTGCCGGGCGGAGATCCGCCAGCGGGCACGGGGAACATCGCCGCGATGTCGGAAGGCACCTCGGCCTCGGCGCTGCGGTTGGGCCTTGGCATGAGCTACGCCCATGCAGGGCACACGCGCACCGGCGAGCAGCGGATGCCGGTCGAGGCAGGCCTCGCGATCGAGCGGACCGTGTCGAGCGGCTCCGGCATGGTGCCCGCGCCCCTCACCACGCGGATGTGGCTGCGAGTGTACAAGCGGCTCTGGTAGCCGGAGCGAAGAGAGAAGAGAGAAGCGACAGGTGAATCACTCGCTTCTCTCTTCTCTCTTCGCTCTTCTATCGGGCCAGCATCGCCGTGGCCAGTCGCAGCGCGTGCTCGTCATCGGCGTCGCCAAGCATTCGCGCGACTTCGGCGATCCGGTCCTCGCCGTGCAGCACCGTCACGTCGCTGGTCGCGATGCCGCCGCGGGTTCCCTTGGCGATGCGCAGGTGGCGGTCGGCCTTCGCCGCCACCTGCGGCAGGTGGGTGATCACCAGCACCTGGTGCCGTGCCGCGACGCGACTGAGTGCGATCCCCACCTGCCCACCCGTCTCACCGCCGATCCCCTGGTCGATCTCGTCGAACACCAGCGTCGGCGTGGCGTCGTGGCGCGCTACCGCCACCTTGAGCGCCAGCATCATCCGCGACAGCTCGCCGCCACTTGCCGCCGTGGCGATCGGCCGCGGCGCCATCCCCGGATTGAGGCGCGCGTGGAACGCAACCGACTCCGCACCGGCCGCGGTGATGCTCCCGACGGGTTCGAGCGTCACGGTGAACTCGGCCGATGGCATCCCGAGCGCAGGAAGCATGCGGGAGATCTCCCCGCCGAGCCGGTCGGCGGCCGCGGTGCGCAGCGCGGTCAGCTCGCGCGCCCTCGCCAGCAGGTCAGCCTCCGCCTCGGCGGCGCGTCGCTCGAGTGCACCCAGGTCGAGCGCCGCGCGATCGATCAGGTCGAGTTCCTCGGCGGCCTCCCGCCGGGTGTCGAGCACCGCCTCGAGCGAGCCGCCATGCTTGCGCATGAGGTCGTGCAGCAGGTCGCGCCGCCGCTCGAGCCGCGAGAGCCGATCGGGATCCTCGGCCACCTCCTCGGCATAGTCCGCGGCCACGCGGCTCAGTTCGTCGAGTCCGGCCCACGCGGCATCGAGGAGCTGGCGCCATTCCGCCACCGGGGGGTCAAGGCGGTCTATCTTATCGATGGCCCGGCCTATGCGGCCGTGGCTTTCTCGTACGCCGCACTCGTCACCCACCAGCAGCTCCATCACCTGTCGGGCATGTTCCCCGAGGGTTCCCGCCTGCGCGAGGCGCCCCGCCTCGAGCGCCAGCGTCTCGTCCTCGCCGGGCACCGGGCGCGCAGCGTCGATCTCGCTCACCACGTGGCGCAACCAGTCGGCGCGCCGGATCGCCTCGTCGCGGCGTGCGGTGAGCGCCGCGACCTCCGCGCGGGCCGCGCTCGCCGCGGCGTGCGCGACCGCCACCGCCTCGGCCGCCTCGCGGGCATCTCCCCAGGCATCCAGCAGGTCGCGCTGGGCTGCGGCGTGTGCGAGAGCGGCCGTCTGGTGCTGGCCGTGCAGGTCCACCAGCACCGGGGCGAGGTCGGCCAGCACGCCGATGGTGGTCGGCGAACCGTTGACCCAGGCGCGCGAGCGCCCCTCGGCGCTCACCTCGCGACGGATGACGAGCCGGTCGTCTCCGTCGAGGCCGGCCTCGGCGAGCCGGGCGCGGAGCGCGGGGTCCTCGCCATCGAATTCGCCCTCGACCACGCTGCGGGAGGCGCCGGGACGCACCGCAGCGCGATCGGCGCGGTCGCCGAGCAGGAGGGCGAGGGCGTCGACCAGCATCGACTTCCCCGCCCCGGTCTCGCCGGTGAGCACATTGAGGCCGGGACCGAGCTCGAGGGTGACATCGGCGACGGTGGCGAGGTCGCGCACCCGCAGCGCGCGGAGCACCTAGTCGCGACCCGAGAGGTCGCCCCAGTGCAACTTCTCGCGCAGCCGCGAGAAGAAGGTCACGTCGGCGAACCGGACCAGCTGCACCCGCTCCTCGGCCACGCGGATCTCGAGCTCACATGCTGGCGCGAGTGTCTCGGTGTGCTGGCCGTCGAACGACACCAGCAGCGAATCCTCGTCGGGGACGAGCGGCGCGACTCGCACCGTCGCGCGCCCGGGCACCACCACCGGCCGGACGCTCAACGAGTGCGGGCAGATGGGGGTGATGATCATCGCGTCGATCGTCGGCGTCACGACGGGACCACCGGCACTGAGGGAGTACGCCGTCGAGCCGGTGGGCGACGCGACCACCACGCCGTCGGCGGACACCGAACCGATCATGTCGCCGTCGACGCTCAGGGCGAAGCGGACCACCCGGGCCACGCCTCCCTTGTGGAGCACCACGTCGTTGAGCGCAGAAATGGGTGGTGCAGGCTCCTCCGCACGGCTGCAAATGCTGCCGGCCAGCGTGGCGCGCGGGGAGATCCAGTACTCCCCCGCGGCGAACCGGTCGATCGCCTCGCGCGCCTGGTCGCGCGCCACGGCGGTGAGGAACCCGATCCGGCCGAAGTTGACACCGAGAATCGGGACCTCGCGCCCGCCGAGCGCGCGCGCGCCGCGCAGCAGGGTGCCGTCGCCGCCGAACGTGACGAGGAGGTCGAGCTCGGCCGGGTCGAACGGGGCGAAGTCGCGGCGCGCGACGCCCGCCAGCGCGGGGTCGGCGTGCAGCTCCCAGCCGTGGGTGGTCATGTGGCGCACCGCCTCGGCGAGGATGCCGCCGAGGTCGGGATAGCGCGGGTTGGCGATCAGGCCGACGCGCAGGGTCGCCTCAGCGCACGGCCGGCTCGCGACGCACCGCGCGCACGGCGTCGGCGATCCCGGCGGGCGTCAGCCCGAAGAGTTCCAGCTGCTTGGCCCGCGGCGCCTGCGGCATCAGTTCATCGGGTACGCCGAGCGTGAGCACCCGCACGCCCGGATGGGTGCGCTCGATGCGCGCGGCGAGCATCGCCCCGAAGCCGTTGACCACCGTGCCCTCCTCCACCGTCACGAGCAAGCGGCACTCCTCGAGCAGCCGGTCGAGCATCGCCTCGTCGTACGGCTTGAGGAACCGGGCGTTGACCGCGGCAGCGTCGATCCCCTCGGCGGCAAGCTGCTCCGCGGCGGCGAGCGCCGGCAGCGCCATCGTGCCCGCACCGAGGATCGCCACGTCGCGACCCGGGCGGAGCAGCTCCCAGGTGCCGTACGGGACAGCGGCCACGCTGGCGACCGGATTCGGGTCGGCCGGCGCCTTGTCGCGCGGATAGCGGGTGCAGAACGGGCCGTCGTGATCGAGCGCGGTGCGCAGCAGGCCGGCGAGCTCGTCGCCATCCTTCGGGGCCGTCACGGTCATTCCCGGCACCGCCAGCATGTAGGCGATGTCGTACAGGCCCATGTGGGTCTGGCCGTCCTCGCCCACCAGGCCGGCGCGGTCGAGGCAGAACGTCACGGGCAGGTTCTGCACCGCGACGTCGTGGATGATGCTGTCGTAGGCGCGCTGCAGGAACGTCGAGTAGATCGCCACCACCGGGCGGATTCCCTGCGTCGCGAGCCCGCCCGCAAACGTCACCGCGTGCCCCTCGGCGATGCCGACGTCGAAGAATCGCCCCGGGAACCGCTTCTCGAAGATCGCCGTGCCCGACCCGCTCGGCATCGCGGCGGTGATCGCCACGAAGTCCTCGCGCTCCTCGCCGATGGCGCTGAGCGCATCGCCGAACACCTGGGTCCATGACGGGGGGCCGCTCGGCTTCTTGCGCGCCTCGCCGGTCACCGGGTCGTAGGCCGCCAGGCCATGCCACTTCTCGCGGTTCGCCTCGGCAAACGAGAAGCCCTTCCCCTTCTCGGTGAGCACGTGCACCACGCGCGGTCCCTTGAGGCCGCGGACGTGCTGCAGCGTGGCGCCGAGCTTCTCGAGGTCGTGGCCGTCAATCGGGCCGAAGTAGCGGAAGCCCAGCTCCTCGAACAGCATCCCCTCGCTGAAGAGGTTCTTGACGGACTCCTCGACGTTCTTCGCCAGCTGCACGACGCCGTCTCCGAAGACGTCGCCGAGCTTGAAGGTGACCTTCTTGATCCGCTCGCGGAGGCGGTCGGTGCGGGGGTCGGCCACGATCCGGCCGAGCAGCTTCGAGATCGCCCCGACATTGGGCGAGATGCTCATCCCGTTGTCATTGACGATCAGGATGATGTCGCGATCGGAGTGGCCCGCGTTGTTCATCCCCTCGTAGGAGAGGCCGCAGGTGAGCGCGCCGTCGCCCACCACGGCCACCACCTTGAAGTCCTCGCCCTTGAGGTCGCGCGCCGTCGCCATCCCGAGCGCGGCCGACATCGCGGTGCCCGCGTGCCCGGCACCGAACTGGTCGTGCGGCGACTCGTCGCGCCGCAGGAAGCCGGAGATGCCGCCCTCGGTGCGGAGCGTCTCGAACGCCGCGTTGCGCCCGGTGAGCAGCTTCCAGGCGTAGGCCTGGTGCCCCACGTCCCACAGCACCTTGTCGGTCGGGGAGTCGAACTCGTAGAGCAGCGCGATCGCCAGCTCCACCACGCCGAGCGAGGCGCCGATGTGCCCGCCGGTGACCGAGCAACGGTCGATCAGACGCTCGCGGATCTCCTGGGCGAGTGCGGGGAGCTGCTCCCGTGGCAGCTGCTTGAGGTCCTGCGGGCCCTGGATCCGGTCGAGGAGAGACATCGGCGCTCCGCGCGCGGGGAACGGTGTGCCGCGGGGGCGAGGATGCCCTCGCCCCCGCGCGGCATGGATGAAATCACGAACTCCTGGTCACAATATACCGTGCCAGGGTGGCCAGCGTCCCCGCCGGCAGCCCCGAGCGCTCGAGCGCCGCCAGGGCCAGCCGGCAGTGCCGCTCGGCCTCCGCCCGGGCTCCCTCGACACCGAGCAGCCCCACGTAGGTGCTCTTGGCGACCTCGGCGTCCTTCCCCGCGGTCTTGCCGAGTTGGTGGGAGGTGGCGGTGGCGTCGAGGACATCGTCGGCGACCTGGAACGCCAGCCCGATCTCCCGACCGAACAGCCGCAGCACCTCGATCGTGGCGGGGGGAGCATCGGCGGCGATGCCGCCCAGGATCACCGCCGCCGCGATCAGGGCGCCGGTCTTCCCGCGGTGGACCGCCATCAGTTCCGGCAGGTCGAGCCGGCGCCCCTCGGCCTCCAGGTCAAGCCACTGGCCACCCACCATGCCCCGGATCCCGCCGGCCTCGAACAGCTCCGCCGCGAGCTCGCCCAGGGTCGCGTCGGCAAGCTCCATCATCCTGGCGGCGCGAGCCAGTTCCTCGGCGGCGACCGGCACGAGGAGGTATCCCACGCGGGTCGCGGTGGCGAGCCCGAACGCCACGTGGGTCGTGGGTCGGCCGCGCCGCAGCTCGTCATCGTCCATGCATGGCAGGTCGTCATGGACAAGCGAGTAGGTGTGGACGATCTCGATCGCCGTGGCGATCCCCGTGAGCCCGGGGAGCGGCCGGCCACCGGCGGCCTCGTACGCCGCCAGCATCAGCGCCGGGCGGACCCGCTTTCCCGGCGACTGCACGGCGTAGCTGAGGGCCCGGCCGAGTGCTCCCGGGTGGGCGTTCTCGAGGCGGAGGCCGAGGTGGGCGAGGTGGTCGTCGACGGCGCGACGGGCCTGGTCGAGGATCTTCGGCGCCTCGACCGGCGCGTCAGCCATCCAGCGGTTCCAGTTGCGGGGGACCGTCGCCGCCCGAGTCCTTGAGCACCTGCATCACCCGGGTCTCCGCCTGCGCCAGGCGCGATTGGGCGGTCTTCAGCCGCCCGACGCCCTCCTCGAAGAGCGCCAGCGCGTCCTCGAGGGCCAGCTCGTTGTCCTCGAGCCGCCGGACGATCTCCTCCAGGCGGGAGAGGTCGTCGCTCAGCGAACCCTTGTCGGTCATGCGTCCTCCACGCGGGCGGGGATGGTGCCGTCGCTCACCGTCAGGGTGAACCGGCGCCCGGGAGTGAACTCTGTCGCCCGTCGCAGCACCGCACCAGTCTCGTCGCGCGGCAGCGCGTAGCCCCGCGCCAGGACGTTGAGGGGCGACAGGGCCCCCAGGCCGGCCGCGAGCCGGGCCGCTTCGGCCTTCTCCCGGGCGAGCCGCCGCTCGATCGCCGGGCGGAGCCGCTCGGCCACGCGCGCCAGGCGTTGGCGCGGGAGCCGGGCATGACGCTCCAGCGACGGTGCGAGGGCCATGGCCACGCCGTGGAGCCGCCGCTCGGCGGTCCGGAGCCGGGCAGCGAGCGCGTTGGCCATCCGGTCGCGGGTCCGCTCGAGGCGGTCGCCGCGGCGCGCGAGGCGATCGGCGAGGTTGCGCCGGATCGCCAGCCCGATCGCGTCGAGCCGCATCGCGACCTCGCGACCGTCGGGGAGCGCGAACTCGGCGGCCTGCGACGGCGTCGCCGCGCGGACATCGGCCACCAGGTCGGCGAGGGTGACATCCACCTCGTGACCCACCGCGCTGATCACGGGGACTGCTGCCGCGGCGATCGCGCGGCACACCGCCTCGTCGTTGAACGCCGCGAGGTCCTCCTTGGCACCGCCGCCACGCCCCACGATGCACAGGTCCACGCCCTCGAGCCGCGCGAGCGTGGCGAACGCCGCCACCAGTTCGGCCGGCGCCTGCTCGCCCTGCACCGCCGCGCCGATCACCAGCAGCTCGACCGCGGGCCACCGGCGTCGCGCCACGGTGATGACATCGCGCACCGCCGCACCCGCCACCGAGGTGATCACCGCGATGCGCTGCGGGTGCTTCGGCAGCGCGCGCTTGCGGGCCGGATCGAGCAGGCCGTCGGCGAGCAGCCGCTGCTTGATGCGCTCCACCTGTTGCGCCGCCTGCCCCACCGCCGCGGCGGGAAGCACCTGCACCACGTTGAACCGCAGCGCGGTGCGCTCCTCCCAGACGCTCGGCGACCCGAGTGCAAAGACCTCGCTGCCTTCCTCGAGCGGCGCGCGCACCTTCGCCGCCGCGCTGCGCCACATCGTGCAGTCGACCTTGGCCAGCTCGTCGCGCAGCCCGAAGTACACGTGGCCCGAAGGATAACGCTTGACGCCCACCAGCTCGCCGCGCACCCAGGTGGCCGGGAAGTCGGTCTCGATCCGGTCCTTGAGGGTGCGCGCGAGGCGCTGGACGGTCCACGCCTCCTCGGGCGAGCTCACCGGGCAGCCTGCTGCAGCGTGGCGGCCTGCAGCGTGTTGCTGAGCACCATCGCGATGGTCATCGGGCCGACCCCGCCGGGCACCGGCGTGATCGCGCCGGCGACCTCGCGCACCGCGTCGAAGTCCACGTCGCCCACCACCCGGTACCCCTTGGGCGTGTCGGGATCATCAACGCGATTGATGCCGACGTCGATGATGGTGGCACCCGGCTTGACCGCATCGGCGGTGATGAAGTTGGCGCGACCGATGGCGACGACGAGGATGTCGGCGTCGCGACAGACCGCGGGAAGGTCGCGAGTGCGCGAGTGGCACACCGTCACCGTCGCGTCGCCGCCGGGGCCGGGCTGCATCAGCAGGTTGGCCATCGGCCGGCCGACGATGGTCGAGCGGCCGACGATCACCGCATTGGCGCCGCGCGTGGCGACCCCCGAGCGCGCCAGGATCTCCTGGATGCCCGCGGGCGTGGCGGGCCGGAACGCGGTCGGGTCGCCGAGCACCAGCTTGCCCACGTTCATCGGGTGGAAGCCGTCGACGTCCTTGAGCGGGTCGATGCGACGCATCACCTGGTCGGGATCGATGTGCGACGGCAGCGGCGTCTGGACGAGGATGCCGTGCGTCGCGGGATCGGCGTTGAGGCGGCCGATCACCGCCAGCAGCTCGTCCGCCGAGGTGCGTTCGGGGAGCAGGATCGTCTCGGAGTGCATCCCGGCCTCGCGGCAGGCCTTGCCCTTGGACCGCACGTACATCTGCGAGGGCGGATCCTCGCCGACCAGCACCACGGCAAGCCCGGGCACGATGCCCCGGGCCGCCAGCTCCGCGGTGCGCTCGGCGACCTCGGCCCGGATGGTCGCGGCAATCGTCTTGCCGTCGAGCAGGCGGGCGCTCACTTGGCGACGTCCGTCGCGCGGGTCTCGCGAATCACGGTCACGCGGATCTGTCCCGGATACTGGAGTTCCTGTTCGATGCGCCGGGCGATCGACTCGGACAGCCCCTGCGCCGCGCCGTCGTCGATGGCCTCGGGCTTGACGATCACCCGCACCTCGCGACCGGCCTGGATCACCGTGGTCTTCTCCACCCCGTCATAGCTGCCGGCGATCTCCTCGAGCCGCCGCAACCGCTTCATGTAGCTCTCGAACGCCTCGCGCCGGGCCCCGGGCCGGGCCCCGCTGATCGCGTCGGCCGCCTGCACCAGCACCGACTCCGCCGACTCGTGCGGCACATCGTCGTGATGCGCCTCGATGGCGTTGAGCACCGGCGCCACCTCGCCCCAGCGGCGCGCCGCTTCGACCCCGAGCTGGACATGGGTCCCCTCGTGCTCGTGGGTGAGCACCTTCCCCACGTCGTGCAGCAACCCGCCGCGGCGGGCGAGCTGCACGTCGAGGTGCAGCTCGGCGGCCATCATCCCCGCCAGCCACGCCACTTCCTTGCTGTGCTCGTAGAGGTTCTGGCCGTACGAGGTGCGATAGCGCATCCGGCCCACCAGCTTGAGCAGTTCCGGATGCAGCCCGTGCAGTTCCAATTCGTATGCCGCACTCTCGCCCAGCTCGGCGAACTCCGTCTCGAGGGTGCCGCGGGTCTTCTCGACCAGCTCCTCGATCCGCCCGGGGTGGATCCGGCCGTCCTCCACGAGCCCCGCCAGGGCACGGCGCGCAATCTCGCGCCGCACCGGGTCGAAGCACGACACCACCACGGTGTCGGGCGTGTCGTCGATGATCACGTCGACCCCGGTGGCCAGCTCGAACGCGCGGATGTTGCGCCCCTCGCGCCCGATGCTGCGGCCCTTCATCTCGTCGCTCGGCAGGGGCAC
>CALGOK010000213.1 GCA_937961295.1 uncultured Gemmatimonadota bacterium | reverse complement strand
GTCGAGGTGGATCACCTCGGCGCGCTTCACCGGGTTGCGCTGGACCTCGCGGAGCAGCGCCTTGACCGGCTCGCCGCCGTCGATCGCCACGTCGATCAGCGCGGTCTCGCCGCCGATCGCCTCGAGCAGCAGCTCGATCGCCTTGGTGTCGACCGCGAGGGGCTGCGGATCGCGGCCGTGGCCGTAGATCACCGCGGGCACCTGGCCGTCGCGGCGCAGCGAGCGGGCGACACCCTTGCCGGTGTCGGTGCGCGAGGCTGCGTTGAGCGTGACTGCTTCCATCTCCGTCTCCGTCGTTCGGTCGTCTTCGGTCAATCGAACAGCGCGCTGACCGACTGGTCGCTGTGCGTGTAGCCGATCGCCTTGGCCAGCAGGCCGGCGATCGAGAGAACCTTCAGCGCCGGGAAGTGCCGGTCCGGCGGCAGGTCGATCGTGTTGGTCACCGCCACCTCGGTCACCGGCGCCGCCGCGAGCCGCTCGCAGGCCGGTCCCGAGAGCAGCGCGTGCGTGGCGCAGATGAAGATGTCGCGGGCACCCAGGCGCTTCAGCGCGTGGACCGCCTCGGCCATCGTCCCGCCGGTGTCGATCATGTCGTCGGGAATGATGCAGTTCTTCCCGGCGACCTCACCCACCACGTTGAGCGCCTCGGCGACGTTCGCGCCGGTGCGCCGCTTGTCGATGATCGCCAGCGAGCCGTTGAGCCGCTTGGCGAACCCGCGGGCCATCTTGGCCGAGCCCACGTCGGGGGCGACGACCACGATGTCCTCGAGCTTCTTCTGCCGGTAGTGCTGCACGAACACCGGCGCCGCATAGAGATGGTCCACCGGCAGGTCGAAGAACCCCTGCAGCTGGTGCTGGTGGAAGTCGATCGCCAGCACGCGATCCGCTCCCGCCACCGACACCATGTTGGCCATCAGCTTGGCCGAGATCGCCACCCGCGGCTGGTCCTTGCGGTCCTGCCGGGCGTAGCCGAAGTACGGGATCACCGCGGTGATCCGCGCCGCGCTCGCCCGCCGGGCCGCGTCCATCAGCAGCAGCAGCTCGATCAGGTTCTCGGCCGGGGGGTTGGTCGACTGGATGATGTAGACGTCCCGCCCCCGCACGTTCTCGTCGATCTTGACGAAGATCTCGCCGTCCGCGAAGCGCCGAAGCGTCACCCGGCAGAGCTCGGTCTCGAGCTGGCGGGCGATCTCCTCGGCGAGCGGCCGGTTGGCCGACCCGCTCATGAGGAGCATGGGCTTGGGGACGAGCGGCAATTCCGTCATGATGACAGCCCGGAAAGATACCGGGCCGACGGAGGGGTGGTCAACTGTCGCCGGAGGACGGAAGGCGGAGGACGGTGGCCCTCACGGGGCCGTGGCCAGGGAGTCCCTCAGGGCGTTGCGGGCGGCGGCGGTGTCGCCGGCGGCATGCGCGCCCCGCGCGGCGGCCGCTCCGGCTCCCGCCGCGGTGGCGGCAGCCCGCTCCCGGCTCGACGCGGCCTCCTCGGGCGCCGGCCCCCCGGCGCCGCACCCGGCCAGCAGGAGGAGGCCGAGGAGGGAAACGAGGCTGCCCCTCAGAACTCCCTCCGCTTCATCTCCTTGAACAGGTCCTTCGCCTCCCGCTCGCGCCCCTCGTCATCGGGCCGCTTGGTGGCCTCGAGGGTCGGGTCGACGAACCGGGTCCGCTTCTGCTTGCCGGAGGGCGAGGCGCCGCTGGCCTTCCGGCTGAGTGCTTCGAGCTGCTTGTCCTTCATGGCAGGATTGCCTCAGGTGATGGGGGACGGGTGACGGGGGACGGGTGACGGGGGAGCGGGAAGCGAGACGGGTGACGAGGAGCCGATCGGCACCCCCGTCACCCGTTCCCTGTTACCGGTCACCTCTCGGCTTACGGCAGCGCGGCCTCGAGCTCCGCGATGGTCCAGCTGGTGGTCCGGTCGGCCACCTTGGCCCGGACCGCCGCCACCTGCTCGGTGGTCACGGCCGACCCGCTGTTCCCCCACGACGAGCGCTCGTAGGTGGTGATCGCGGCGATCTGCTCGTCGGTGAGCATCGACTCCCACGGCGCCATGACGCTGTTGTACTCGACGCCCTTGACGGTGACCGGCCCCTGGAGGCCCTTGAGGATGATGGCGATCATCCGGTCGGGTGAGGCCATGTTGACGATGTCCGAGCCGGCCAGCGGCGGGAACGCCCCGGCCATCCCCTCGCCGTTGGCCTGGTGGCAGGCGCCACAGCTGTTCTGGTACTCGGTCTCGCCGTTCATCGCGGTCTGCGCGGGCGCGGCGGTGTCCATGGCGGTGGTGTCGGCGGCGTCGCCCCCCTCACCGCCGCCACAGGCGACCAGGGCGAGGGTGAGCACCGCGGCGGTGGCGCGGAGGACGGACATCTTGGTGAACATCGTGGGCTGCTCCTGAGAGTCGTGGGGTCGGCGTGGTCGCGGCGAGCGGCCCATGGGGGGCTCGCTGCGACTCCGTAAAAAAACGGAGGGGGCCGCGATTCGGGAGGGGGGAGCGCCGGGACCGGTCTGGCGCTGGGTCGCTGGGAGATTGCCCCGGGTGGACTCGAACCACCATAGCCGGATCCAAAGTCCGGAGTCCTGCCATTGGACGACGGGGCAGAGATGCCAGTCCCAAAACTAGGCGATGGTCCACGCAGAATCAGCCGCGGCCGTCAGGCCGCGGTGGTGCGGCGCCGGCCTGAACCCTGATCGGGCCTCCCCGCGGCCTGACGGCCGCGGCTGATCATCCGTTCGCCGTTGCCACGACCTCCCCGTGCCGCCGCCCCAGCTGGTCGATGGCGTCGTCGCGGCGGCGCTCGTCGCGGTACACCGCCACGAATGCGCTTCCCGAGCCGCTCATCCGGCAGAGCAGCGGACCGGTGCCGGCCAGCGCCTCGAACGCCGCCTTGAGGTCGGGGTGTCGACCGAGAATCGCCGACTCGAAGTCGTTGCCTGCCACCCGGGCGACGTCGCTCCAGCTGCGCAGCATCTCGAGATCCATGGCCACCGCACCGCGATCGGACCCGGCGCGCATCTCGTCGATCCAGCCGTAGGCCGCAGCGGTGGCGACCCGCGTGGCGGGGATGAGCAGCAGCATGGGACGCGACGGCAGCGGTGGCAGCGCCAGCAGCCGGGTGCCGTGTCCCCAGCCCAGCGCCATCGCGGCCCCGCTCAGGAAGAACGGCACGTCGGCACCCAGCCGGGCCGCCAGGTGGAACAGCTCGCCCCGCGGGATCGCGTTGCCCGCAAGCCGGTTGACCGCATCGAGCGCCGCGGCCGCATCGCTGGAGCCGCCGCCGAGGCCGGCCCGCGCAGGAATCCGCTTGGTGAGCCGCATCGCCACTCCGAACCGGCGTCCGGTGGCGGCCAGCACGGCATCGGCCGCGCGCCACGCGAGATTCTCCTCCACCGGGCCGACGTCAGCGCCGGTCACGTCGAGCGCGACGCCGCTCGCGGTCCGCTCGATCACCAATTCATCGGCCAGCGCGATCCGGCAGAACAGCGTCTCCAGGCCATGCATCCCGTCGGCCTCGCGCGCCAGCACCCGGAGGAAGAGGTTGACCTTGGCGTGGCACGCGATCGTGAGCGCCTCGCTCACGCTGCCGCCTCGCGGGCGCCGCGGATCGAGATCCCGGTGCGCAGCAGCGACCACGCACCGAGGAGCGTGATCGGAACGAAGGTGGTGACGTGGAAGGTCACGGCGTACGCCAGGGCGAGTCCCTCGTCGACGCCGAAGAGCGCCAGCGCGCCGATGATCGCCAGCTCGAACCCGCCGACGTACCCGGGTGCCTGCGGCACGGCGATGGCGAAGATCAGGACCCCCTGCAGCAGCAACGCGCCAACGAACGGCACGTCGATCCCGAACGCCGAGAACGCGACCCAGAACGCCGAGGCGTTGACCAGCCACAGCCCGAGGGACCACGCGACCACGAGCATGGCCCGGCGCGGATCGCCGAGCGCCGCCAATCCGTCGACGATCCGCTCGGCGAAGGTGACGGCAAAGCTGCGGAGCCGACCGGGCGGCGTGAGTCGCCGCGCGAGGCCGACGGCCAGGGTGCGGCGCGTGGCCACGACCAGCCCCGCGGCGAGCGCGACGAGGCCGAGCACGCCGAACCGCAGTGCCGCGTCACGAACCACGACACCGCCGACCGCGATGTCGGGCGGCAGGTCGGCGAGCACCAGGGCCACCATGAGCAGCGCCACGACGGTCAGGCCGTCGACGATCCGCTCGACCGCGATGCTCGAGAGCGCGCTGGCGATCGACACCGGCGCGAGACGCGCCACCGCACCGACGCGCACCACCTCGCCGAGACGGAACGGCAGCACGTTGTTGCAGGCGAAACCGATGGCGGTGGGATGCCAGAGGGCGGGCCAGCCGATCTCCCCGCCGTCGTCCCGCCGGAGCAGAAGCCGCCAGCGCGGCACCCGGATCGGGAACGACAGCGTGGCGAGGACGATCGCCACCAGCAGCGGGACGATCCGCACCGACTGCACGTGGCGCCACACCTCGCTGAACGGCTGGCCGCGGAAGGCGTACCAGATCAGGCCGGCCGAGACCGCGATCCCGACGGCGAGCTGAAGCCAGCGCCGGGCGCCGGACTCAGGCGGCGTCACGGGCCAGCGGCACGAGGTCGAGCAACTCGTCGAGCAGCGGCCGGAGCCGGTCGAGCGAGACCGTCGGCTCGGCGAGGATCCCGGAGAGCTCCGCCCGCACCTCCTCGGCGCGCGCCAGGGCGCGCTCGCCGCGGAACAGGAGTTCCTCGATGCGGACCACCCCCGCGCCGGTCAGCGCGTCGAGCGACGGGGTCTCGTCGCCCCGCATCCGTGACAATTCGGCGCGGCGACGATACGCCAGCTCGAGGCGGCCCGGCTCGTCGTCGCCATCGGGCGAGAGGGAGGCGATCGGGACGACGTCGTCCTCATTGTCCTCTTCAGCCGGCTCATCGTCCGGCGCAAGCGAAGCGATGGGGACAACATCGTCCTCGTCATCCCCCGCTTTATCGGGCGAGAGCGAAGCGATGGGGACGATTTCGTTCCCGTCCTCGGCGTCTTCCGCCGGTGCGAGAGAAGCAATAGGGACGACGTCGTCCGCCTCGTCCTCCGGCGCGAGCGATGCGATCGCGATGATCGGCGTCCCGGTGAGGTCGTCGCCGTCGTCGGGCGCCGGCGCGGCAATCGGGGGAGAGGGAGCGATGGCAGCCGCCCTGGGATCGATCTCACGCGCCAGGCGGTCGCGGCGCGCTCCGAGCGAGGTGCCGGGTGGCGCACTCGCCGCGTCGACCAGGAAGCGTCCGCAGTCCCGCAGCAGTCCCTGGAACCGGTCCGGCGACTCGGCGGCCGCCCCAGAGCCGATCGCCCGCGTGATCGCGCGGGCAAGCGGGGCGAGGAAGCGCCCGGTGCCGCCGCGATTCGGCATGCTGGTGAGCGTCTGATGCAGCACGAACAGTCGCAGGTCGCGCGCGCTCGGCGAGGTGTGCCGTCCCAGGGCGTCGGCCTGCAGGAGGAGGTGGTCGCCCACGCCCACCAGTTCCAGCGGAACCGGTTCCTCGCTGCCGCCCGCCGATCTCTCGCCAGCGCGGTGGGCGATCGCCGTCTTCCCGCTCGGCGCGAGCGCCTCGATCGCCACCACGTCGTCCTCGCTCGCGAACAGCGCCAGCAGCCGTGCCGCGATCGCATCCAGGCCGGGCGGGACGACCACGCGGCCGTGCTCACCCACCGACTTGGCCATGGCGGAGAGGGCGTCGGCAGCGTCGGCGAAGACCGAGGCCACATCGGGCGGGGCGGGTGACTCGCCGAGGAGCGACCGCGTGGTCATCTCCATGGCATCGAGCAGTTCGGGCAGCGGCGACAGCTCGCCGGACGCGCCGAGTCCGCGCAGCGACCGCATCCGCTCGAGCACTGCGGCGAGCGCCTCGGGCGGCGGCATCGGTGAGAGCGCGCGGGCCGCCTCGAGCAGCGAGCCGGCGATGAGGGCCGATTCGCGCGCGATGAACGCGCGCACGCCCGGGGTGAGGCCCGGCGGGGTCGATGCCGGCGTTTCGGCAGCTGCCGGGGTGGGGGCTGGCGTGTGGCCGGCGCCGATCCGTTCCAGGCGTTCGGCAAGGGCGAGCGCCTGCCGGTCGTCGGCGGCCTCCCACGCCGTCGCGCGCGCGGTGAGGCCGCGCAGCGTCTCCAGGCCCTCGCGCCAGCCGGCCCGCGCGTGCGGGT
>CALGOK010000212.1 GCA_937961295.1 uncultured Gemmatimonadota bacterium | reverse complement strand
TCCCGGAATCCTAGGGGGCGACACGACGAAGGGCGAGGGGCGGATGATTCCGCGCCTCGCCCTTCGCCCTTTGCCGTGTCGCGACCGATCAGCTGACGTCGGCCGTTTCCTGCTCCGTCGGCTCGCTCTGCTCCTCGGCCTGCACCGCCTCCGCGGCATCCACCGCCGAGGTGTGCTTCACCACCGGACGGCAGAACCGCTCGCCGAGGGTGCGGACCTGGGCCAACTCGTCCTTCCCCATGTCGGGGTAGCGGTCGGCGATGTACTGCATGGTGTCGTCCATCCACTCCTTCTGGTGCTCCGGAGCCGCTTCCAGCACGCCGCAGCGCAGGATGTGGCTGAACAACTCGTCCCGCGCCTGATCGAGCACGGTGGGCATGTTCGAGGAGGTGCGGGGCGCCTTCTTCTTCGACATTGACCTTCCTGGTTCAAGAGGCGGGCCGTCAGCCCGCGTGAAGTGCTTGCAATCCCGTAATATAGCCGAATCGTGCACTTCAGGGCAATTCCGGGGTAGATTGTGGCCCGTCCGGCCCCGCACGGCGGGGCCGCGAGCGCGGCGAGGGTATCGATCCGCGCGCCCGCCGAGTCGGCCCGCCCACCGGGTCCCGCGCTCGCCGGTGGGCGCCCGAGGGGTGGCATGACCGGTCAGAGCAAGTTCCTGGTGGCGCTGGGCGCCGTGGCGGTGGTCGGCGGCGCGTGGCTCGCCTCCAAGACACTGGGGGCCCCCGACCTGCCGGTCCGGGCCGCGGCGGGTGCCCGCGACACGACCGGGTTCACCGGTTACGTGCTGGGCGCCGACAGTGCACCGGTCGAGGTGGTCGAGTACGCCGACTTCCAGTGCCCGTTCTGCGCCGGCTATGACCAGGTCCAGTTCCCCGATGTCAAGGCGCGACTGATCGATGCCGGCAAGATCCGGTTCGTGTACCGCGACTTCCCGCTCGACCAGCCGCATCCCCACGCGCGGCTCGCGTCGCACGCCGCGGCGTGCGCCGACGACCAGGGCCGCTTCTGGGAGATGAAGGCGGAGATCTACCGGCGCCACAGTGACTGGAACCTCGCCTCGCAGCGCGGCGCCTACGGCATCTTCGGCGACATCGCCGCCTCGGTGGGCGCCGATCGCGCCGCGTGGGAGGCCTGCATGGAGTCCGGTCGCCACGCCGCGCGGATCCAGGCGTCGTACGAGGAGGGTTCGCGCATCGGCGTCGGCTCGACGCCGACGTTCCTGATCAACGGCCGCCTGTACACCCTCGGCTCGGCCGACGAGATGGTCCGCATCGTCGACTCGCTCATCGCGGTGGAGTCCGCCACCCCGTGACCCATCCCGGAGACCAGTCGCCCGCACCACTGGAGGGCGAGCCTCCGCCTCCCGAACCGGCCGACCGCGACCCTGCGTTCAGTGACGGCGACGGCGGCAAGTCCAAGGCGGCCACCGCGGCCCTCGCCCTCGCCGCGATTGGGGTGGTCTACGGCGACATCGGCACGTCGCCGCTGTACGCGATCAAGGAGGCCTTCGGCGTCGAGAGCGCCTACGGCGTGGCGCTGGTGCGCGAGAACGTCCTCGGCGTCCTGTCGCTGGTGTTCTGGTCGCTCAACTTCGTGGTCTCGTTCAAGTACATCGGGATGGTGATGCGCGCCGACAACCGGGGCGAGGGCGGCATCCTCGCGCTGCTGGCGCTGGCGCGTCCCGGCGGCCGCCCGCGCGGCCGCGGCATCCTGCTGCTCTTCGGCCTCTTCGGCGCGGCGCTCCTCTATGGCGACGGCGTGATCACCCCCGCGATCTCGGTGCTCGGCGCGATCGAGGGCCTCACGGTCGTCACCCCGGCGCTCGAGCAATGGGTCGTGCCGCTCGCGGTGGTGATCATCTCCGGGCTGTTCTTCGTCCAGCGCTGGGGCACCGCCGGGGTGGGGCGGATTTTCGGGCCGGTCACCACCGTGTGGTTCCTCTGCATCGCGATCCTCGGCATCGGCGGCATCGCCCACAACCCCGAGGTGCTGCAGGCGATCTCGCCGCACCACGCCCTCGCGTACTTCCTGCGGGAGGGCTGGGCGGGGTTCATCGTCATGGGTGCGGTGGTGCTGGTGGTCACCGGCGGCGAGGCGCTCTATGCCGACATGGGGCACTTCGGTCCGCGCCCGATCCGGCTGGCGTGGTTCGGCGTGGTGCTCCCGGCCCTGTTGCTCAACTACTTCGGGCAGGGCGCCTGGCTGCTCGAGCACCCCGAGGCCGTGCACGCGGCCAACTTCAATCCGTTCTACTCGCTGGTGCCCGAGTGGGCGATGGTGCCGATGATCATCGTCGCCACCAGCGCCGCGGTGGTGGCGTCGCAGGCGCTCATTTCCGGCGCCTATTCGCTCACCCAGCAGGCGATGCAGCTCGGCTTCGCGCCGCGCATGCACCTGATCCACACCTCGCACACCGAGAAGGGCCAGATCTACATGCCGGGGCTCAACGCCGCGCTCTGGGCGGCGTGCATCGCCCTGGTCCTGGCGTTCCGTTCGTCGTCGGCGCTGGCGGCCACCTACGGCGTCGCGGTGAGCGGCACCATGCTCACCACGTCGGTGCTGTTCGGATATGTGATGTGGCTCAAGTGGCGCCGGCCGCTCTGGGTCGTACTGCTGCTCGGCATGCTCTTTGTCGGGGTGGATGCCGCATTCCTCGGATCCAACCTCCTCAAGGTGCCCCACGGCGGCTGGTTCCCCATCGCGGTGGCGGCGGTGGTCTTCCTGCTGATGACCACCTGGAAGCGCGGCCGCCGGCAGGTCACCGCGATCCTGCGCGAGTCGTCGCTGCCGCTCGACCTGTTCATCCCCGACATCGCGCGCCGCAAGCCGCACCGGGTCCCGGGGTTGGCGGTGTTCATGACCTCGATTCCCGACGTGGCGCCGTCGGTGCTGTTGCACCACCTCAAGCACAACAAGGTGCTCCACCAGAAGGTGGTGCTGATGACGGTGGAGTCGGAGGAGATCCCGCAGGTCGAGGACACCGAGCGGGTGACGGTGGAGCCGAAGGGCGAGGGATTCTACGAGGTGATCGCCCGCTACGGCTTCATGGAGACGCCCGACGTCCCGGCCGTGCTGGCCCGGATCGGCGGTGAGCTCCGCGACCCGGGGGAGGCCGAGCCGCCGTCGATGAAGCTCTCGGACATCACCTTCTACCTGGGGCGGGAGACGCTGATCATCCGCCAGCGCGGCGGCGGCGCCCCGCGGGCCTCGGGGGCGATGGCCGCCTGGCGCGCGCGCCTCTTCGGCGTCATGAGCCGCAACGCCCAGAGCGCCACGGCGTTCTTCGGCCTGCCGCCCAACCGGGTGGTCGAGCTGGGGGCGCAGATCCAGGTCTGACGCGACAATGCGAGGAGCGAGGAGCGAGGGGCGAGGGGCGGAAGGTCATTCGCCCTTCGCCCCTCGCGTTGTCGCTATTCCTTCCCCTCGTACTCGTCCTTCAGCTTCGCCACCACGTTGGGGTCGGCGAGCGTGGTGGTGTCGCCCAGTGCGCGCCCCTCGGCGATGTCGCGCAGCAGCCGTCGCATGATCTTGCCGCTGCGGGTCTTGGGGAGGTCGGCGGCGAAGAGGATGTCGTCGGGCTTGGCGATCGCGCCGATCTTGGTGCCGACGTGGTTGCGCAGCTCGTCGCGTAGCGCCGGCGTGGCGGTGTTCCCCTCCTTGAGCGTCACGAACGCGGCGATCGCCTGGCCCTTGAGGTCGTGTGCCTTGCCGACCACCGCCGATTCCGCCACCGCCGGGTGGTCCACCAGCGCGCTCTCCACCTCCATGGTGCCGATCCGGTGGCCCGCCACGTTCAGCACGTCGTCGACGCGGCCGAGGATCCACCAGTAGCCGTCGTCGTCGACCTGCGCGCCGTCGCCGGCGAAGTAGCGACCCGGGAACCGGCTCCAGTACGTGTCGCGATAGCGCTGGTCGTCGCCGTACACCGTGCGGAGCATCCCCGGCCACGGCGACTTGATGGTCAGGAAGCCGCCGCCGGGTCCCTCGACCACCTCGCCGTCGGAATCGACCAGTTCCACCTCGATGCCGGGGAAGGGGATCGTCGCCGAGCCCGGCTTGGTGGTCACCAGTCCCGGCAGCGGGGTGATCATGATCCCGCCGGTCTCGGTCTGCCACCAGGTGTCGACGATCGGGCAGCGCTGCCGGCCGATGTGCGTGTGATACCACATCCACGCCTCGGGATTGATCGGCTCGCCGACGGTGCCGAGCAGCCGCAGCTTCGAGAGGTCGTGGCGCGCGGGGTGGTCGGGGCCCCACTTCATGAACGCGCGGATCGCGGTGGGCGCGGTGTAGAAGATCGTCACGCCGTGCCGCTCGCAGAGCTCCCAGAACCGGTCGCGCTCGGGCCAGTCGGGTGCCCCCTCGTACATCACCACCGTGGCCCCGTTCGCCAGCGGCCCGTACACCACGTAGGAATGGCCGGTCACCCAGCCCACGTCGGCGGTGCACCAGAACACGTCGCCGTCGTGCAGGTCGAACACGTGTCGCGTGGTTGCCGCAGCCTGCACGAGATAGCCACCGGTGGTGTGGACGATTCCCTTCGGCTTCCCGGTCGTGCCCGATGTGTAGAGGATGAACAGCAGGTCCTCGGCGTCCATCACCTCGGGGGTGGCCTGGCCACGCTGCTCGGCGAGGGCGGCATCCCACCAGTGGTCGCGCCCGTCGGTCATCGGGCACCCTGCCGGGTCGATCCCGGCGCCGCGACCCACCACCAGCACGTGCCGGATCGTCGGGCACTCGGCCACCGCGTCGTCGGCGAACTGCTTGAGCGGCACCACCGACCCGCGCCGGTAGCCGCCGTCGGCGGTGATCAGGCACACCGCCTCCGCATCGTTGATCCGGTCGCGCAGCGATTCGGCCGAGAAGCCGCCGAACACCACCGAGTGGACGGCCCCGATCCGCGCGCAGGCCAGCATCGCGACTGCCGCCTCGGGAATCATCGGCAGGTAGATCGCCACCCGGTCGCCCTTGCCGACCCCGAGCCGGCGCAGGGCGTTCGCGGCGCGGCAGACCTCGCGGTGCAGCTCCCAGTAGGTCAGCACCCGCCGGTCGCCCGGTTCACCCTCCCAGATCAGGGCGGCCTGGTTCCGGCGCGGGGTGGCGACGTGACGGTCCAGGCAGTTGACCGAGACGTTGAGCTTGCCGCCCACGAACCACTTGGCGTGCGGGAGGTTCCATTCCAGCACCCCCTGCCACGGCTCGGCCCATTCGAGCCGCTTCGCCTCGTCCACCCAGAACCCGAGCCGGTCCTTCCGGGCCCGGTCGTAGAGCGCCTTGGTGGCGACCGCCTGCTCGGCGAACTCGCCCGGGGGCGGGAAGCGGCGGTCCTCGGTGAGCAGGGTGGCGAGCTGGTCGGCCATGAAGTCCGATCTCCGTGTGCGCAGTGGGGTGTCGCTGAAGGGTAAAGGGTGATGGGTGAAGGGGAAGACGAGCCCCCGGGCGAAACCCCTTCACCCTTCACCCTTTACCCTTCACCCCCCTGTCAACAATCTGGTCAGTCCCCGGGGGTCGGGTTTCTGGCAGACCTCTTGCTCATCCTCTGGGCTACCATGGCTTTCCCGGAGCAAGACGCCGTGAGCGTGTCCCAGGCGCCCCGTCCCCGACGGGTGCTCGATGCCCCCATGCTGCTGGGTCTCTCGACCCGGGAGGGGTTTCGCACGGCCGCCAACTCCCTGCTCGAGGAGATGGCCGTGGGCAACGGCGAGCTGGTGATCGATCTCGGCGCCACGCGCGAGGTCGATTCGGCCGGGCTGGGGGCCCTGGTGCTGGTCCAGCGCCACGCGTCCGACCGCCGCCAGCAGGTGGTCCTCCGCGGCGCCGGTCCCGAGCTGGAGTACCGGCTGGTGCTCACCAAGCTGGACGACCGCTTCCGGGTCGAGGGGTCGGAGAAGCGGTGACTGCCGGCGCGCCCCTTGGGGAGCGCGATGGTGGCAGGCACCGCCCCTTGGGGCGCGCGATGCTGGCACCGCGCGCCGTGAACGGCGCGCCCGCGATATCTTCTCCCCCCATGTCCCCTCCACCGGTCATCGCCGCCTCCGGGCTGGTCCGCCGCTTCGGCGCGGTGACCGCCCTGGCCGGGGTCGACTTCACGGTGCAGGCGGGCGAGCTGGTGTTGCTGCTCGGCCCCAACGGGGCGGGGAAGACCACCCTGTTGCGCGCGCTCGCCGGGCTGGTGCGTCCCCTGCGCGGCTCGGTGCGGATCGCCGGACGCGACCTCCACGCCGAGCCTGATGCGCGCCGTGCGGTCGGATTCCTCTCCCATCAGGCGATGCTGTACGACGACCTCACCCCGCGGGAGAACCTGCGATTCGCGGCGGCGTTGCACGGACTCGACGCCGCAGAACGCCGCATCGACGATGCGCTCGCCGCCGTCGGTCTGGCGTCGCGGGCCGACACGCTGGTCCGCGGCTTTTCGCGCGGCATGCTGCAGCGGCTCGCGATCGCGCGCGCCACGCTGCATGCGCCGCCGGTGCTCCTCCTCGACGAGCCGTTCACCGGGCTCGACGCCGACGCCTCTGCCGAGCTGCGCCGCTGGATCGGCGCGCGCCGCGACGGTGGCGACACCGTGGCGGCGGTGACCCACGACCCGGCCGAGTTGTGGCCGCTGGCCGACCGGGTGGTGGTGCTGCAGGGCGGACGCGTGGCACTCGACGAACCGCGGCCGGCCGACCTCGCCGCGTTCCGGGCGCGGCTCCGGGAGCCGCGCGCCGCGTGACGCTGGTGCGCGCGGCGATCGCGATCGCCCTCAAGGACCTCCGCATCGAGGCGCGCAACCGCACCGCACTGCTCACCGCGGTGACCTTCGCCGTGCTGGTGCAGCTGGTGTTCCTCTTCGCGCGCGAACCCGGCGCCGTGCGACTCGGCGTGCTCGCCCCGAGCGTGCTGTGGATCACCCTCGCGCTGTCCGGGCTGGTGGTGCTCAATCGCGGCTTCCTGCTGGAGCGCGAGCACGCCGCGCTCGAGGCGATCCTGCTGGCACCGGTGCCGCGCTCGGCGCTGTTCTGGGGGAAATGGCTGGCGAACACCGCGCTGGTGGCGGGCGTGCTGGCGATCGCCTTCCCCGTGTGGATCCTCTTCTTCAACGTTGTCCCGCAGCCGGCGCTGCTGGGCGTGCTGGGGCTGGCGGTGCTCGCCGCCGTCGGCTTCACCGCGGCGGGGACGCTCTTCGCCGCGATGACGGCGCGCACCCGCTACGCCGAGCTGCTGCTGCCGGTGCTGCTGCTGCCGTTCCTGATCCCGCCGCTGTTCGCCGGGGCGCAGGCCTCGGTGCGGCTGCTTGCCGGGCGGCCGTTTGGCGAGCTGGCCGGGTGGCTTAGGATTCTGGCGGCGTACGACGTGGTGTTCCTGATGCTGGCAGCCCTGCTCTTCCCGACGGTGGTGGACGAATGACCCTCTCGGCTGACGCGGCCACGCGCGCGATCCGGCGCGGACGCGCGATCACGCTGGTCGCGCTGCTCCTGCTCGCGGGACTCTACGTCCTCGCGCTCCAGTTCACGCCGGCCGAGCGGTTCCAGGGGCTGGCGCAGAAGATCTTCTACGTGCACCCGCCCGCGGCGTACGCGATGCAGCTGGCGTTCTTCCTCACCGGCGTGGCCAGCATCCTCTACCTGCTGATGCGCGACGCCCGCTTCGACGCGTTCGCCGAGGCGAGCGCGGAGGTGGGGATGGTGCTCGGCGGGATCGTGGTGCTCACCGGCCCGATCTGGGGGAAGCCGGTGTGGGGGACGTGGTGGACCTGGGACGCGCGGCTCACCTTCACCGTGATCGAGCTGCTGGTGTTCGCGGGGTACTTCGCGCTGCGGGGTGCGATCCGCGATCCGGGCGAGCGCGCCAAGTTCGCCGCGGTCGCCGGGATCATGGGCATGCTGCTGGTGCCGTTCAACCACCTCACGGTGTACCTGTTCGCCACCACGCACCCCACGCCCGTGGTGGTGCAGACCGACCGGCCACAGCTGCCGGCGGCGATGCTGCGGACGTTCCTGTCCGGCTTCGCGGTGTTCACCGTGTGCTACGTCGGGTTCGTGATGCAGCGCTACGGCATCGGCGTGCGCCGGATGCTCGAGGAGGCGCGCGATGCCTGACAACGGCGGGTACATGGTGGCCGCGTACGTCGTCGTCGCGGTGGTGGTGCTGGCCTACGCGGCCAGCCTGTGGCGGCGGGGGAAACAGCCGCGGCCGTCAGGCCGCGGGGATGCTGGCGTCCCGAATGGGCCGACATCCCCGCGGCCTGACGGCCGCGGCTGATCAACGGTCGTTCCGTCGTTCGGTCAGCCGTTCTCCTCGTCCGGCACCATCCACTTCCACACGAATGCCGCCGCCACCGCGCCCAGGATCGGCCCGATCCAGAACGCCGCGTGGGCGACCCAGTGGCCGGCGAGCAGCGCGGGCCCGAATGCGCGCGCGGGGTTGAGCGCCGCACCGGTGAGCGGGCCGCCCACCATGATCGCGAAGAAGAGCACCAGGCCGATCCCGAAGCCGCCGATCTTCGGCGCCGTGCGCAGCGCCGCCGTGCCGAGCACGGCGCTCATCAGGAAGAAGGTGAGCAGCGCCTCGATGCCGATCGCCTTGGTGAGGTCGACGCCCGGGTTGAGCTTGGGCGCGCCCCACAGCGCGAGGTTCCCCACGCTCACCGGCATGGTGGCCTTGGCGGCCATGATCGCCAGCACCGCGCCGCCGAGCTGAGATCGGAAGAGCGTCGTGTAGGGAAAGAGTGTAGATCTCGGTGG
>CALGOK010000211.1 GCA_937961295.1 uncultured Gemmatimonadota bacterium | reverse complement strand
GCCATGTCTGGCGTCGCGCGCTCCCGCCGATCATCACCCTGCTGCGGCTCTGGCTCCCGATGCTGGTGTCGGGCGCGGTGTTCGTCGAGGCGGTCTTCGCCTGGCCCGGACTCGGCGCGCTGATCGCGGAAGCCACCGCCGGCCGCGACATCCCGGTGGTGATCGGCGCGGGCGTGCTGCTCGTCGCGGCGGTGCAGGTCGGCTCGCTGCTCGCCGACCTGCTCTATCGCATCGCCGACCCGGTGCAGCGCCAGTCATGATGGCCAGCGCGCGGGCAGGACTCGGGTGCGCCGCGGCGATCGCTGCGCTGGCGCTGCTGGGACCGCCGCTGGCCGGCGACCCGCTGGCCCAACCCGATCCGCTGGGGAGCTCGCTGCTCGCGCCGTCGGGCGCACACTGGTTCGGCACCGACCAGTTCTCCCGCGACGTGTTCGCGCGACTGGCGCACGGGGCCCGCACCTCGCTGGCCATCGCCGCGATCGCGATGGCGGTGGCCGGGGTGCTCGGCATCGCGTTCGGGCTGCTTGCGGGCAGCGGTCGCGGGCTCGTCGCGGCGACGATGTCGCGCGTGGTCGACCTCGCCCTGGCGCTGCCACGCGTGGTGGTGTTGCTGGTGCTCGTGGCGGCGATCGGTGCCTTGCCACCCGCCGGACTCGGTGCGGTGCTCGGCCTCACCGGCTGGCCGGCGATCGCGCGCCTGGTGCGCGGCGAGGCGCTCGCCCTGCAGCACGCCGGTTACGTGACCGCGGCGCGCGCACTCGGCGCCACGCCCGGGCGGGTGCTGGTGCGCGAGATCCTGCCGGGCACCCTCCCGCCGGCATTGATCGCACTCACGCTCGGCGTGGCCGACGTACTGCTCCTCGAGGCGGGCCTCTCGTTTCTCGGCATCGGCGTGCGCCCGCCGACGCCCACGTGGGGGAGCATGATCCTCGAGGCGCGCCCGCACCTCGGGCAGGCACCGTGGCTGCTGCTGGCCCCGGGCATCGCCCTGGTCATCGCGACTGCCGCCGCAACCCTGCTCGGCGACGCCCTTCGCCACCGGATCGCCGGGGATCGGGCATGACCCCGCTCCTCGAGGTCACGAACCTGAGCATCGGCTTCGCGAATCCGGAGCCGATCACGGCGGTGGACGATGTGTCGTTCCGCATCGATCGCAGCGAAGTGATTGCGCTGGTCGGCGAGTCGGGGTGCGGCAAGACGCTGACCGGCCTCGCGATCCCGGGTCTGCTGCCGAGCGAGGCGCGCACCAGCGCCGGCAGTCGAGTGGTCCTCGACGGCAACGATCTCGTCGGCATGCCGGAAGCGGCCCGGCGCCGGATCCGCGGTGCGCGCATCGCGATGGTCTTCCAGGACCCCCAGGCGTCACTCAATCCGGTGATGCGGGTGGGCGACCAGGTGATCGAGGCGATCCGTGCGCATGGGCCCGTGCCGCGCGCCGAGGCGCGGACACGCGCTGCCGCGCTGCTCGAGGAGGTGGGCATCGCTGACGCCGCCGCGCGGCTGGATGCCTGGCCCCACGAGCTGAGTGGGGGGATGCGCCAGCGGGTGATGATCGCCATCGCACTTGCCGGCGAGCCCGACCTGCTGATCGCCGACGAACCGACCACGGCCCTCGACGTGACCATCCAGGCCCAGATCCTCGAGCTGCTCGACCGGCTGCGCCGCGCGCGCGGACTGGCCGTGCTCCTGATCACCCACGATCTCGGGATCGTGGCGAGCCGGGCCGACCGCGTGCTGGTGATGTATGCCGGACGCATCATCGAGTCGGCACCGACCGCCGAGCTGTTCCGGGTTCCCCGTCATCCCTACACGCGCGGACTGCTCGCGGCGGTGCCGAGGGTCGACGCGCCGGAGTCGCGACTCGAGGCAATCGCCGGCAGCGTGCCCCAACCGGGTCGCTGGCCGCCCGGGTGCCGCTTCCACCCGCGCTGCCCGGTGGCCATCGCGCGGTGCGGCACCGAGGCGCCGTCGATGGAGCCCGCCGAGGGGCCGCACCACACGGCATGCTGGGTCGCGACAGGAGCCGGATCATGACGGTCCCGCTGCTCGAGGTCCGCGACCTCGTCAAGCACTACCGTGCACACGGCACGGTCATCCGCGCGGTCGATGGCGTGTCCCTCGACATCGCGGCGGGGGAGACGCTCGGTCTCGTCGGCGAATCGGGAAGCGGCAAGTCGACCGTGGGACGAACGGTGCTTCGCCTGGAGCCGCTGACCTCGGGAAGCGTGCGGTTCGACGGCAACGACCTCGGCTCCCTTTCGTCGGCCGCGCTGCGCGCCACCCGGCGGCGAATGCAGCTGGTGTTCCAGGATCCGGGTGGCGCGCTCAATCCCCGGCGCCGCGTCGGGGACGCGATCGCCGAGGGGATGCGCATCCACCGCACCGTGGCACCGGGGGCGATCCGCGACCGCGTGATCGCGCTGCTCGAGGAGGTCGGGCTGGCCGCCTCGGACGCTGACAAGCGACCGCACCAGTTCTCCGGCGGGCAGCGGCAGCGGATCGGGATCGCCCGTGCGCTCGCGGTGGAACCGGCGCTGCTGGTCTGCGACGAGCCCGTCTCCGCCCTCGACGTGTCGGTGCGCGCGCAGGTGCTCAACCTGCTCCTCGAGCTGCGGGAACGGCGCGCGTTGGCATACCTGTTCATCGCGCACGACCTCGCGGTGGTGCAGCAGGTGGCGCACCGCGTGGCGGTGATGTATCTCGGCACCATCGTGGAGACCGGCCAGGCGCGGACGGTGATCGGTGCACCCCGCCATCCGTACACGCGGGCGCTCGTGTCGGCCATCCCGCATCCCGACCCCGCGCGCGCATCGGAGCGCATCGTGCTGGCAGGGGAGCAACCCTCGCCCGCGAAGCCACCGCCCGGCTGCCCGTTCGAGCCGCGATGCTTCCATCCCGCCAAGGACGCGCGCTGCCGGCACGAGCGCCCGGCACTCGAGGGGCTGGGCGAGCGGCGGGTGGCGTGCCATCATGAACGGGTGGACTGAATCACACCCGGAGAGCTGATGCCGACGCCCTTGCACCTGATCGACGCCTTCGCCGACGAACCCTACTCGGGCAATCCCGCCGCCGTGGTGCTGCTGGACGAACCGCGCCCCGACAGCTGGCGGCAGGCGGTCGCCGCGGAGATGAACCAGGCCGAGACGGCGTTCCTGGAGCGTGAGGGGAGCGACTGGTCGCTCCGGTGGTTCACGCCGGGCGCCGAAGTGGAGCTCTGCGGGCACGCGACGCTGGCATCGGCGCACGCGCTCTGGAACCACCACGGCGCGCCGGACGGCCCGCTCCGCTTCATGACGCTCAGCGGCGTGCTCACGGCGATGCGGACCGACGACGGCCAGATCGCGCTCGACTTTCCCGCCCTGGGAACGACCGGGACCACACCGCCGGACGACCTCGTCGCGGCGCTCGGGCGCGCTCCCGTCGAGGTGCTCCGCAGCTCATACGACCTGATGTGCGTCTACGACGACCCGGCCCACGTGCGCGACCTCGATCCCGACCTGGCGGCGATGGCACGCTGGCCGGTGCGCGGTGTGTCGGTCACGGCCGCCGCCGGTGAGTCGGACGTCGACTTCGTCTCCAGGTTCTTCGCGCCGGCGCTCGGCGTCCCGGAGGACTCCGTCACGGGGAGCGCGCACTGCGCCCTGGCACCCTACTGGGCGGCGCGACTCGGCCGCGACACGCTGGCCGGCGCCCAGCTCTCGCCCCGGGGCGGGCGGGTCTCCTGCACCGTGCAGGGCTCGCGCGTGGAGATCGCCGGCCGCGCCCACACCATCCTGGCCGGCGAGCTGCTCGCGTGAAGATCTACATCAGCGTCGACATGGAAGGGATCGCGGGCGTCAGCCACGAGGAGGCCACCGACCCCTATGCCGCGACGATGGCGGCCGACTACGCGGCGGCACGGCGGCTGATGCTGGGTGCAACCAACGCGGCGATCCGTGGCGCGCGTGCCGCGGGGGCGACGCGGGTCGTGGTCAACGACTCGCACTGGCACATGCGCAACCTCGACCCGGAGGGGCTCGAGCACGACGCCGAGCTGGCAACCGGTTCGCCGAAGCCGGAGGCGATGGTCGACGGGGTGGCGGGATTCGATGCGGCGCTCTTCATCGGGTACCACGCGATGGCCGGCACTGCCCCCGCCACGATCGACCACACCTACAACGACACCATCCACGGCGTGCGACTCAACGGCACGGCGGTGGGCGAGATCGGGCTCAACGCCGCCCTGGCCGGATGGCACGGCGTGCCCGTGGTGCTCGTCACCGGCGACCAGGCCGCCTGCGCGGAGGCGACGGCGCTGCTCGGCGGCGGCGTCACCACGGTGACCGTCAAGGAGGCCCTGGGACGGCACGCGGTGCGTTCGCTGCATCCCGCGGTGGCCAGGGAGCGGATCGAGCGCGGGGCCGCCGAGGCGATCCGCAGCGGCAACGCGCCGTTCACGCTCACCGCACCGGTCACGATCGAGGTGGACTTCGCCCGGACGCACCACGCCGACATGGCCGTGCTCGCCCCGGGCTCGCGCCGCATCGCGGCTCGCACGGTCGCATTCGCGCACGAGGAATTTCCGGAAGTGTTCCGTGCCTGGCGGGCGATGTACAACCTGGCGACGGTACGATAGACGTGAGAAGGGACGAGAGACGATTGCACGCCTCGTTCCAGCATGAAGGGCCGCGCTCCCATCGGGAGACGGCCCTTCGATCGTCTATCGTCTCTCGTCTCTAGTCTCTCGTTCCTCACGGCCCGTTCGGCAGCGGCTCCGTCCGCGGTGGACCCTGCTCGCCGCCCAGGCGCGGCGATCCGCTGCCGGGGAGACCCTCGACTGGGAAGACCCGGATCCGCGGGACCGCGGGGCCGAGCACCGCGAGGAACCGCGCGCCGTCAGGCGAGACGGTGCTGCGTCGCACCACCCGGCGCAACTCGGGGTCGACCCAGAAGTGCAGCGTGCGCGCACCCAGCTTGCCCTGCACCAGGTACACCGGCTCGAACACCACCCCGCCGGCCACCATCCGCGGCAATGCCGTCTGTTCGACGATCTCGTAGTGGAGCCAGTCCATCAGCCGACCCCGGCCGCTCACCACTGGCAGGGATCCACCGGTGCCGATCCGCATCGGGATCGCACCGATCACCACTTCGATGCCCGCGAGGCCGTACGGCTCGCCCTCGTGCAGGCCGCGCCAGGTCAGCCGGCGTCCTTCCGGCGTGATCCGCAGCGATCGCACCTGCCGGCGATTGAACTCGAGGCGCGTCATCCCCTCGGAGTCACGCCGCACGCTCGCGATGGTCTTGAGCGAGTAGCGATCCATCCAGACGCTGTCGAGCACCGGGCTGCCGTCGAGGTCCACCGAGCCCCGGGTCACCAGCCAGACTCGCACGCCATTGACGCGGGCGGTGTCGATCCGGAACTCGCCCTCGGTGACGTCGAGCGTGTCACCGCCGACCGGGCGGCGGACCCGCTCCACGGCGTCGACCGGCTTGAGCCGCCCCCCATCGGGGGTGGGGTTGGCCCCGTAGAACCCGTAGTTCTGCAGCTCCAGCCCCGCGGCGGAGCAGCCGGCGGCGAGCAGCAGGGCGATCGGGAACGCAGCGCGAATGGTTGGCAGCGGCACGGATCTCGACTCGGGGGTGGTTCAGGGGGCCGGAAGGTCGGCGGTTGTGGTACGAAATGCTAGGGGACGAGGTTGAGCGGCGGCACTAACAAGTCTCGGGTGGGGTCGTCACCCGGGCATGACACCCCGCTCCGCCTTCCTCCTCGCCGCCGCGGCGGTCGCCCTTGCAAGGACCCTCCCAGCCCAGCAACTGGTCACATCTTCCGACTCGGCGCGTCACGCCCTGCAACGCCTGTCGTGGGGACCGACTCCCGGACAGGTCGAGCAGGTGGCGGCCACCGGGGTGGTCCGCTGGATCGAGGCGCAGTTGGCGGTTCCTGCCGTCGGCGATCCGGCCCGCCGCGACCTCGAACGGCAGCTCACCTCGCTTCGCACTCCCACTGGCGAGCTGCTGGCCAGGGAGGCCGAGGCGCGGCGCGCCGCCGTGGCCCGGGCCGATTCCGGTGCGGCGCGGCCGGACGCGACCCGGATGCGGCAGGCCAACCCCCTGCGGGAGCTGGCGGTCGAGTACGCCGGCCTCACCCTGACCCGGCAGGCCGGCTCCGGCCATCAGCTGGCCGAGGTGCTCGCCGACTTCTGGTTCAACCACTTCAACGTGTTCCAGAACAAGGGGCTCGACCGGGTCCTCTTGCGCGACTACCTGGAGCAGGCGATTCGCCCCAATGCGCTGGGCACCTTCGAGGCGCTGCTCCTGGCGACGGCGCGCTCGCCGGCGATGCTGTTCTACCTCGACAACGCCCAGAGCGTGGCCGAGGGTGCCGATCCCCGCGACGCGCTGGCGCAGCGGTTCCCGGCAATGCGCAACCGGCGGCGGCCGGCCGCGAACGATCCGCGCATGGAGCAACTCCGTCAGCGGATGCCGCAGGGGCCCAACGAGAACTACGCCCGCGAGCTGCTGGAGCTGCACACCCTCGGCGTCGACGGCGGCTACACCCAGGACGACATCGTCGGCGTCGCGCGCATCCTCACCGGCTGGAGCCTCGATCGCCGGACCGGCGCGTTCCAGTTCAACGCCTGGGCGCACGACCGCGGCGAGAAGGCGGTGCTCGGTCAGCGGTTCCCGGCGGGCGGCGGGCGCGAGGAGGGCGAGCGGCTGCTTCGGATGCTGGCCGCGCATCCGTCGACCATGCATCACGTCAGCTCCAAACTCTGTGCCAAGTTCGTCGCCGACGTGCCACCCGATGGCTGCATCGACGATGCCGTTCGCGCGTGGCAGCAGAGCGGCGGCGAGATCCGCGAGGTGGTCGCCGCCATCCTGCGCGGACCCGACTTCTGGTCACCGACGAGCGTCGGGGCCAAGGTGAAGTCGCCTCACGAGTTCGTGGTGAGCGCGGTGCGCGCGCTCGGTGCCGAGGCCGCACGGCCGCAGGCCCTGGTGGCCCAGCTCGCGCGGCTCGGCCAGCCGCTCTTCCAGCAGAGTGCGCCCACCGGCTGGCCCGAGACCCAGGAGGACTGGGTGAGCAGCGCGGCGCTGCTCGCGCGGATGAACTTCGCGGTCGATCTCGCCAGCGGACGGATGCCCGGCGTGCGCGTGGACCTCGACCGCCTGGTGCCGGCCACCGCCGACCACGGCGCGCTGCTCGACGCGATTGACTCGGTGCTGCTTGCCGGCGCGATGCAGCCAACCACCCGGCGGGCGATCCTCGACGAGATCGCCGCGCTCCCCGACGCGGCGGCGGCCCGCGCGATGGCCGTGGGCCTCGCCCTTGGCGGCCCCGACTTCCAGAGGCAATGATGACGATCTCGAGACGGGTGTTTCTCAGGGCCGGTGCCTTCGGCCTGGTGTCCCTCGGGGCCGATCCGCTCTTCGTCGACCGTGCGGCGTACGCCCTCGGCGGGCGCGGCACGCGCGGCAAGACGCTGGTGCTTCTGTTCCAGCGCGGCGCCGTCGACGGCCTGTCGATGGTGGTGCCCACCGGTGATGCGTGGTACTGGCGCGAGCGCTCGCGCATCGCGATCGACCGTCAGCAACTGCTCGCGCTCGATGGCACCTTCGCCCTGCACCCGCGGCTGGCACCGCTCAAGCCGCTCTGGGATCGCGGCATGCTGGCCCCGGTGCAGGCCGTCGGCTCGCCGTCGCTCACCCGCTCGCACTTCGACGCGCAGGACTACATGGAGAGCGGCACGCCGGACCGGAAGTCGACCACCGACGGCTGGGCGAACCGCTACGTCGCGGCGCACGATCGCGAGCACGCCGAGACCCCATTTCGCGCGGTGGCCTTCGGGCCGCAGCTGCCGCGCGTGCTGGCCGGCAGCGCTCCGTCGCTTGCGATCGACGACCTGCGCACCTTCGGCGTGCGCGAGGCGCGACGCGACGGCGATGCGCGGCTCACGCGCGCCTTCGAGTCGCTCTACCAGGGGAGCGCGACCGGACTGGTGGCGTCGTCGGCGGCCGAGGGATTCGACGCGATCCGGATGCTCAAGGACGCCGATCCCGGCAACCGGCCCGCCGAGCATGGCGCCAGCTATCCGCGCTCGCGGTTCGGGCAGTCGATGCAGCAGATCGCCCAGCTGATCAAGGCCGACCTCGGCCTGCAGGTGGCGTTCGCCGACGTGGGTGGCTGGGACACGCACGTGAATCAGGGGGGCGGCGAGGGTCAGATCGCCACCCGCCTCGACGATCTGGCGCGCGCAATTTCGGCATTCACCACCGACCTCGACGCACGGATGCTCGACGTGGTGATCCTCACCATGAGCGAGTTCGGTCGCAGGGTGCGCGAGAACGGCACCGGCGGAACCGACCACGGCCACGCCACGGCGATGATGGTGATCGGTGGCGGGGTGCGCGGGGGAACCGTCTACGGGCGCTGGCCGGGGCTCGCCCCCGAGCAGCGTCACGAGGGGCGCGACCTGGCCGTGACGACCGACTTCCGCGACCTCTTCGGCGAGGTGCTCACCGGGCACCTTGGCGCCGCTTCCCTCGACGGCGTCGTCCCGGGCCACCGCCCCGCCCCGCCGCTCGGCCTCTTCGGCTGATTCCCCCGGTGCGCTTCCGGCACCCCCCTGTCGTGGGGGGTGCACGGCCACACAGGTGACCCTCTGCCATCAGCCGGGGTCTCCAGCCCGACCCGGAACGCCCCCAGCCCGACTTTCCGGCACTGATGTGCCGAGTGCCATTGTGGCGGTACAATTCTGACCGGCGCCGACGCGCGAGCGTTCACCTGCCGCGACCCCCAACCCCGAGAAGCGCATGAAGCCTGCGTGGGGACCCTGCTTCGCCCTCCTCGCGGCCGCGGCCGCGCTGACTGCCTGCGACCACAGCGACCCGTTCCCCACCGGACCCCGGCCCGGGGACGGGTCGTTCAACACCGTGCAACCGATCCAGCTGACCTTCAGCACCGGCGAGGACGACTGGCCAAGCTTCAGCAGCGACGGCCGGTGGATCTCGTACCGATTCGCGCGCGGGAGCACGGACCGGGACTACTGCGCGGGCATCCTTCCCGCCTCGGGCGGGCAGCGCTACGAGGAAATCTGCGCCTGGGAAATCGACCAGGCCTCGCGCACCGACGACTTCCGCGCCCTGGTCCTCCTTGGCGATGACATGATGGCGTTCACCCGTCACCGCTCGTCCACCGGGAACCAGGCGCCGCAGGAAGGCGGCCTCTACCTCGCCCCCCGCGGCCGGGAGCGCGACGGCATCCAGGTGCTCCCGCTGCTCGCGACGCCCTCTGGCGGCAGCGACACATGGACCTACCTGATTGATCCCGTTGCGATTGGCGACCGGGAGCTGCTGGTGCTGGCCGCGAAGGCCTTCATCGGCCAGCGGGTGCCGTTCGGACCCGTCGACACCGTGTACCGCGGCGTGGAGTTCGCGCGCCTCGACCTCTCGACCAATCCGGCCGGAGTGACCGTGATCGCTCCCGCACCGGACGCCGTGTCATGGCAACTCGACGAGGTCTCGGGGCGCGTGTACTACCATCGGCGATACTACTCGGGCCCGCTCGGCGGAGGCCAGGCGGTGGTGGTGGCCGACAGCATCTTCCGGTTTCCCCTCGCGGGGGGCGCAGCGGAGGTCGTCTGGGGTCGACCCACCGAAACGACTGCCCCCGGCGAGCTCAGCCTCGGCCAAGGGATGGGCGGGTTCGGCGTCGGCGGCGGTCGGTTGTTCGTGACGATCTGGGATCGGCGCCAGCCCGCCCCGGCCGGCGGGCAGGTTCCGCCGCCCGAGACGCGCACGCGGATCCTGGAGGTGGTCGCCGGCGAGCCGGCGCTGCTCCGGCAGGAGTTCTCCACCGCGCACTCGATCTGGACCCGGCTCAGCGTGTCCCGTAACGGGCGCTACCTCGTCGCCGCGCGGGTGACCGGCGGCACCCTCAACGCGGACAAGATCCAGTCGGGGGCACGAGACCTGTTCCTCTTCCCGCTCGGTTCCTGATGCACCGCGTCCGTGGCGCAGTGCTCGCCATGGTGCTCGGCGGGTGCGGGCACCGCGACCCGTTCGAGCCCGAGGCCAGCCGAGCGGAGGAGCGGGTGAGCGA
>CALGOK010000210.1 GCA_937961295.1 uncultured Gemmatimonadota bacterium | reverse complement strand
GGGGCGACCAGGTCGAGCAGGTGGTGCACCACCCGTCGCCGCTCGCGCGGCGCCGGCTTGGCCGTGGCGATGTCGAGTCCGCGGTACACCTGCCGGGAATCGGCCGAGACGACTTCGAGCGGCATCAGCTCGGCAAGCGCCAGGGTGACCGCCGTCTTGCCGATGCCGGTCGGGCCGACGACGATGGGCGTCCTAGCTGCGCCCAAAGCGGCGCTCCAGTTCCCCGAGGGGGAGCTGCACGATGGTGGCCCGGCCGTGCACATCGTGTGGCGGCAGCGTGCACGCGAAGAGTCGCTGCAGCAACTCGCGCATGCTGGCCTCGTCGAGCCGCTGGCCTGCCTTGACAGCCGCCCGGCAGGCCCAGGTCTGCACCAGCCGCTCCACCCGGTTGGCCCATCCGCCGAAACGACCACGGGCCAGGTCGGCCACCACGTCGCGGAAGGTGGCGATCGGGTCGAAGCGCCGGTGCGGATCCGGCACGGCGTGGATCACCATCGCCCGGCCGCCGAACGGTTCCACCTCGTAACCGAGGCGTGACAGCAGCTCGCGCTGCGCGAGGGCGGCCTCGACCGCCTCGTCGGTGAGCTCCACCGTCTCGGGCATCAGCAGGCGCTGCGAGGGAAAGCCTCCCTGCTCGATCCGCTGCATCGCCTCCTCGTACAGCACCCGCTCGTGCGCGGCATGCTGGTCGACGATCACGAGTCCCTCGGGGGACTCGTAGCAGATGTAGGTGTCGGCGAACTGCAGCAGCGGCACCAGCCAGCCACTCGCCGGCGGCGAGGATTCGACGACGTCTCTGGCCTCGCCCTCGGGGCCGTCGAACGGCGCGAACAGCTCGGGCGGCGGTTCCTCGTCGCGGGCGACCGGCGGAGGCGCCGGTCGCATCGGCATCGCGCCCGGACCCAGCGAGGCACTCGCCGCCAGCGTGCCGAGCGCGGCGCGAATCGCCTCCTCGACGGCGCGCTCGATGGCGAACCGCTCGCGGAAGCGCACCTCGAGCTTGGCCGGGTGGACGTTCACGTCCACCTGCGCAGGATCGACGCGGATGTCGAGGAACAACGACGGGCGGTCACCGGGCGCGATCGCCGACCGGTAGCCCGCCTCGGCGGCGCGAAGCAGGAAGGCGTCGCGGAATGGACGGCCATTGACGAACAGCTGCGTGCGCCGACCGGTGGGCCGGGCATCGGCAGGCCGCTGCGCGAACCCCTCGACCCGTGCCGGCCCGACCGCATGATCGACCGCGAGCAGCGTGCGCGCGAGCTCCTCGCCCCACCCGCCGGCCAGTCGCGCATCGCGACTCTCGCCGGCGGCAACCTGCAGTCGCGTGCGGCCGTCGAGCAGCAGCTCGAACCCGATGGCGGGATGCGCAAGCGCCAGGGTGGCGATGACGTCGGTCACCGCACGCGTCTCGCTGCCGGCCGAGCGGAGAAACTTGCGGCGGGCGGGCGTGTTGAAGAACAACCCGCGCACGGTGATCGTCGTGCCGCGGCGGCGGGCCACATCGCGGACCGCATCGATCCGGCCGCCGGTGGCGACGATCTCGGTGCCTTCGCCGTCGGCGGTGGCGGTGGCGAGCGTGAACCGGGATACCGATGCGATCGCCGGCAGCGCCTCGCCCCGGAACCCGAAGGTCGCCACGCCGACGAGGTCCTCGGCGCGGTGAATCTTGCTCGTGGCATGGCGGTCGAGCGAGAGGATGGCATCGTCGCGCGACATGCCGCTGCCGTCGTCGGCCACCTCGATCAGCGTCTTGCCGCCGTTCTCCACCGCCACCCGGACCGACGTCGCTCCGGCGTCGATGGCATTCTCGACCAGTTCCTTGACCACCGACGCGGGGCGCTCGACCACCTCGCCCGCCGCGATCTGGTTCGCGACGGCGTCGGGAAGGATCGCGATCCGGCGGGCGGTGTCGGTGGCCATCCGTTCAATCTAGCCGAGACAACGGGGCCAGCCCCGCCTCGGCGAGCCACCCGCGACGCCCATCATCGAGCTGCACCAGCCACCAGCCGGCCTCATGGCGCTCGAGCGACGCCACAGACCACCCGGCCACCGGCGCGAGCTCGGGCGCGGTGATCACCGGCGAGACGCGCAGGGCGTGACCTGGGCGCGTGAGCGCCGCCGGCCTCGATGCACCGACGGTGCGCATCGCGGCAAGTCCACCGGCGAGCGCCACCACGGCGACCCCTGCCAGGGCGACGCGACGCGCGCGGCGCCACGTGGCCCAGGCCGCCAGCCACGCGACCAGTGCCAGCAGCACCAGCTCATCGCGACTGAGCGGCACCAGCGGCACCCTCGCGCGCACCGCTGCCGGCAGGTCCGGCACCACCGCCAGCGCGGCGTGCAGTCGCCCATCGCGCGGTGCCACCTGCAGTCCCTGGAGCCACGCCGCGGTGCTGCCCACGTCGTCACCGCCGAGCCAGCGTGCCGCGCCGAGATCGAGCCATGCATCGGGCGAGGCCGGATGCTGTGCGACGACCTGCTCGAAGAGGTGTGCGGCGGCGACCGGGTCGTTGGCCCGATAGCGATCGAGTGCATCCTGCCACTGCGCCCCGGCGGGTGCGGCACCGAGCACCACGGCCAACAGCAATGCGGCCCGCACGCGGGCATCGCGGATCCGCTCGAGCACGCGCAGCACCACTGAATCGTCCGGGCGCTCCGGCCGGGCAGCCGACCAGCGATGCCGCTCGAGCGCCTCGAGCCATTCGCGGATCGCCTGCGCCTCCTCCCGGGTCGCACCCTGACGACGCAGCGCTCGAGCGACACCGCCCGGCAGCGCGAACGCCGAGTGACCAAGGAGCGCGCGCAGGCGTGCCTCCGGTGCATCGGGAGCTTGCGCGCCCGGCTGCGGCCGGCGCCGACGCGAGAGCCGGAGGAACACCGGGAGCACGCCCAGGAGCACCAGCGCCGGCCACCACCGGCGGACCAGTGTCGCGGCGATCGGCACGTGCAGCTCCGTGCTCGCCGGCACCGCCGCGCGCTCGACGCTCGCTCCCGCGGGGCGCACGGCGACGCCGACGGGCGCGGCGGTGGCCACCGCCACCTGGACGCGGGCAGGATCGAAGTGCGGATACCGGACGCGCGGCAGCGTCACCACGCCGAGGCTGTCGGCCACCAGCGTGTAGCGGAAGCGCTTCTCGCCGCTCACCGCCCCGCCGGGGCGTGACACGCGTTCCTCGGTCGGTTCGGCATAGACGCGGACCCCGACCGGCCAGGCGACGTCGGGCACCGGCCAGAGGGCCACGTTCCCCCGTCCCGAGAGCACCAGTTCCACCGTCATCGGCGTGCCCATGGCGGCCGCGCGCGGTGCCTCCCAGCGGAGCCGCATGTCACGCGCCGTGGGACCCGGGCCGAGCCGGGCCGCCAGCGCCGCGGGGATCGGCGGAACCACCAGCCGCGCCGATCGGGAGGTCACCTCCCGCCGTTCCTCGGGGGCGAAGAACGACGTGGACGACGGCACCGCGAACGACAGGACCGCGGGGGTCGCCTCGGCCGGGCCGGCGGCCAGCGGGAAGAGCGTCTGATGCGAGACGTAGAGGTCGAGCACGATGCCGCTCACCCGCCGCGTCTCTGCCAGCTCCGGGAGCACCGAGGTCGGGGCGCTCCACATCCCCGCCAGCGTCGGCGAGCGGAGGGACGGCTGGCGCCGCAGCCGCTGGCGCAGGTCGCGCGGGAACCAGATGGCTGTCACCAGCTCGACCTGCTCGCCGATCCACACGGTGTCGTCCGAGAACCGAGTGGCCACCGTCACCTCGCCATTGACCGGCGGCACGAACCGGTCGAGCATGGCGCGCGCACGCGGCGAGAGCCCCATCGTGTCCTGCTGGAGCGCGAGCGCGGCGAGCAGCCCGAGCGCCGCAATCACCAGTCGGGGCCCTGCCGGACCGGCGTGCGTCGCTGGCGGCGCGCGAGCTCGCGGCGCGACTCCCGCTCTGCCCGCTCCATCGCGCTCAGCACCTGTTCGGCCTCCGCCTGCGTCATCCCACTGCGGCCATCGCTCGGGGGTTGGGGCGGGTCATCCGGGGTGCCGCCCCCGCCCCCGCCCTGCTGCGGCGGAGGGGATGGCGGCTGCAGGGCGCGCGCGAGTTCGTAATTGAACTTGGCCGCGGCATCACCCGGGTCGAGCTGGAGCGCCTGTCGCAGGTTGCGCGCGGCACCCACCAGCAGCGAGTCGCGACCGGTCGAGTCGCGGCGCGCCTGGACCAGCTGCGCCGTGCCGAGATTGTAGAGCGCCTGCCGGCGGAGGCCCGGATCGAGGGAGAGGCTCGCGCGCTCGAGCGCCGCCGCCGCCCCGGGGAAGTCGCCGGCGATGAGCGCCGCCGTGCCCGCGTTGAACCATGCCGTGTCATTGGCCGTGCGTCCGGCCTCGGCAACGAATGCCTCCAGTGCCCGCGTGGTATCGCCGCGGTCGAGCCATCGCCAGCCGCTCGACGGTCGCTGGGCGGCGGCGCTCCCGGCGAGGGTGCAGAGTGCCAGGCCCACCAGTGCGGCCGTGCGACGCGTGATGGCCTGGATCGCGAGGACCGCGAGTCCCGCCAGCGCGAAGATCCAGGCGCGCGGCACCAGGTCGGCCGCCAGCTGG
>CALGOK010000209.1 GCA_937961295.1 uncultured Gemmatimonadota bacterium | reverse complement strand
TCGAGAACCCCGATCGGGCCGTGATCCGGCCGGGTGGCGAGATCTTCTTTGCGGTGGACGGAGAGGTGCCGATCGGCTGCTGCGCGCTGATGCGCGTGGGCGACGGCTGGGAGCTCACCAAGATGGCGGTCGCCCCGGCGTGGCGCGGCCGCGGCATCGGCGAGGCGCTCGGTCGCGCGGTGCTGGAGCACGCGGCGCGCGTGGGTGCGACCACCGTGTTCCTGTTCACCAACTCGTCGCTCGCCGGGGCGATCCGGCTCTACGAACGCCTCGGCTTCCGCCATGCCCCGATGCCGGGTGATGCGGAGTATGAGCGGGGGGATGTGTACATGGAGTGCAGCTTCAAGAAGTGAGTCCTGAGAAGTGAGGAAAGGCGCCATTCCCCCCACGTCTCAGGACTCAGGACTCACTTCCTTCCGCCGCCTCCCGAATCGCGGCGATCCGCTGCGGATCGGTCACCAGCCGGGCCGCCTCGTCGCCGGGGAGCGCCTTGCGGAACGGCACGATCGCCCAGCTCTCCCAGCCCGGATCGTCGCGCACGATCATCGACGCGCGCACGTGCACCTCGCGCACGCCCGTGGCGCGCACCAGCTCGCCCACGTCGGCCTCGCTCACGCCGCCGCCCGCCATGATCCCGATCCTGCCATCGGCGCGCTGCACCAGCTCGCCGATCAGGTCGCGACCCTCGATGGCGCGGGCGCGCTGGCCGGAGGTGAGGATGCGGTCGATCCCGATGGTGATCAGTTGCTCCAGCGCCTCGAAGGGGTCGCGACAGCGGTCGAAGGCGCGGTGGAAGGTGAGCGAGAGGTCGCCCGCGGCGTCGCGGAGTCGGGCGACCAGCTCGTGGTCGATCCGCGCGCCGGGGGTGAGGGCGCCGATCACGGCACCCGGCGCGCCCAGCGCGCGCACGTGCGCCAGGTTGCGGAACATCACGTCCCGCTCGGCCGCGTCGTAGACGAACCCGCCGCCGCGCGGCCGGATGATCGGGAAGACCGGGACCGACACCGTCTCGAGCAGGTACTCGAGCATCCCGTGCGAGGGCGTGGTGCCGCCGTCGGCGAGGTTGTCGCAGAGCTCGAGACGCCCCGCCCCACCCGCGATGGCGTTGCGGGCGGAGGTGGGGTCGTCGATGCAGGCTTCAATGAGCATCGCACCTCCTTGCGGTGTGCGACAGCGCGAGGGGCGAGGGGCGAGGGGCGCTGACGTGTCGTGCGTCCGCCCTTCGCTCCTCGCCCCTCGCGTGTCGCGTCACATCGTCCACCCCTCCCGGTACACCGGATTCACCCATTCGTCGGGCACCGGGGTCAGCACCTCGCCGCTCGGCGAGAGGTCGATCACCTTGCCGCTGCGCACGGCGAGGCAGCCGTAGAGCACCATCTCGGTGGGCCGTCCCGCGTGCTCGGGGAAGTTGCTCAGCGGCGCCGGACCCTTGCCGGTGATGGCGTTGATCCATTCCACGTACACGCCGGGCGAGCGGGCGTACTTCGGCTTGGGCGGGTTCTTGGTGAACTGCTCGTGTCGCGCCGGGTTGAGGATCCGGGTGCTGTCGCCGTAGGCGTCGGCGATCATCGATCCCTCGGTGCCCACCCACATCTGGCCACCCACCTCGCCCACAGGCCAATCGTCGTACTCCCCGAGCTCCGGCGGCTTGGCGGGCCAGAGCGACCCGTCACGCCAGACCACCTTGACCGCCGGGCGGTTGCCGCGTGCCGGGAAGTGGTACTCCACCCGCGACTGCTTGGGAGCGGTCTCCTCGTAGGTGGTGCTGCTCTCGGGCTCGATCCGGGTCGGGTTGCGCAGGTCGAACGCCCAGAAGGCCGCGTCCATGGCGTGGCAGGCGATGTCGCCGAGCGCGCCGGTGCCGTAGTCCCACCAGCCGCGCCAGCGGAACGGGGCGTACACCGGCGAATACGGCCGCGCCGGTGCGGGGCCGAGCCAGAGGTCCCAGTCGAAGGTGGGGAGCGGATTGTGCGCCTCGGTGGGACGATCCATTCCCTGCGGCCAGATCGGCCGGTTGCTCCAGTAGTGGATCTCGCGAATCTCGCCGATCGCGCCGGCCTCGTACCACTCGCGGATGATCCGGGTCCCGTCGCCGGCGTGGCCCTGGTTGCCCATCTGGGTGGCGAGGCCGCTCCGGCGCGCCTCCGCCATCACGGTGCGCACCTCGCCGAGGGTTCGGGTGAGCGGCTTCTGGGTGAAGACCGGCTTGCCGGCGCGCAGCGCCATCAGCGTCGCCGCGGTGTGGGTGTGATCGGGCGTCGAGACGCTCACGGCGTCGATCTGGTCGCCCATCACGTCGAGCATCTCACGGAAGTCCTTGTACCGCGCGGCGTCGGGGTAGCGGCCGAACGACTTGCGCGCCTGGCGCCAGTCGACGTCGCAGAGCGCGGCCACCGACGCCCCGGCCTTCACGATGCCGGTGATGTCGCTCTCGCCCTTGCCGCCCGCGCCGATCGCCGCGAGGCGGATCGTGTCGCTCGGCGCCGTGTAGCCGCGACCGAGGACGTGGCGCGGGACGATGTGGAAGGCCGCCCCGGTGGCGGCGAGGGACTTCACGAAGTGGCGGCGGTTGCTCATGCCGGACTCTCCCCCATGATGGTCGAATCGGTGCGTGACGCGTCGATCGGGCCCGACGGCCTGGACTGCCGCGGCCGGAACAGCACCGCGAACAGGGCGAAGATCACCAGCGCGCCGATGGCGGGGATCCGCCAGATCGCGGTCCAGTCGTGGGTGCCGTCGGGAAGCGCGTAGGCGTCGACGATCCGGCCGCTGGCCCACGACCCCACGAAGTTGCCGACGCCGAGGGTCACCAGCGCGATGAACCCCTGGGCGGCGGCGCGGATCTTCGGGCCGGCCTGCTGGTCGACGTAGATCTGCCCGCTCACGAAGAAGAAGTCGTAGCATACGCCGTGCAGCAGCAGGCCGAGGTAGATCAGCCAGATGCCGTCGGTGGCGTTGCCGGCGCCGAAGGCGAAGTAGCGCGCCGCCCAGGCGAGCATCGCCACCAGCAGGATCACCTTGATGCCGAACTTCCGGAGCAGCACGCCGATGAACAGCATGAAGAACACTTCGCTCATCTGCCCCATGGTCATCTTCGCCGCCGCGTTGGCCACCCCGATCTCGTTGAGGAAGGGGTTGGCGAAGGCGTAGTAGAACTGCAGCGGGATGCAGAGCAGGAATGAGCCGATGATGAACACGACGAACGACGGTTCCTTGAGGAGCGCCAGCGCGTCGAGTCCCAGGGCGTCGCGGGTCGAGAACGGCTTGCCGCGCGCTGGCGGCGGGGTGTGCGGCAGCGCGAACGAGTAGAGTCCCAGCACCAACGAGGCGAGCGCCGCGATCTGCAGCGGGGTGGCGGAGGCTTCGTTGACGTAGGCGCCGATGAACAGCCCCACCACGATCCAGCCGATGGTCCCCAGCACCCGCACCGAGCCGAACTGGCCGGCCGGGTCGTCGAGGTTGCTCATCGAGATCGCGTTGGTGAGCGCCAGTGTCGGCATGTAGCAGAGCGAGTAGGCCAGCATCCCGGCGTACATCGTCTCGAAGGTGGTGAGCGTCGAGACGTAGTAGAGGAGTGCCGCGCCCACGAGGTGCAGCAGGGCGAGGATCCGCTCGGTGGGGAAGAAGCGATCGGCCACCATCCCCATGAAGAACGGCGAGATGATCGCCGCGACCGCCGTGGTGCCGTAGATCAGGCCGATCTGGGCGCCCTCGAACGCGAGGGTCTGGCCGAGGTAGGTGCCGAGGGTGACCGCCCAGCTCCCCCAGATGAAGTACTGGAGGAACATCATCGCCTGGAGCCGGACGCGGACGCTCATCGACGCTCCCGGATCTTGATGTTGCGGAACCAGACGCTGTCACCGTGGTCCTGCAGCCCGATGTAGCCGCGGCGCGTCTTCCCGAAGGTGGGCCACTCGTTGAACTTGCTGTCGGCGATCTTCTGCCGCATCTCCTCGCTGTCGAAGTCCGCCTCGACCACCCGCACGCCATTGAGCCAGTGCTCCACCCGTCCCCGTCGCGTGATGATCCGGGAGGTGTTCCACTCGCCCACCGGCTTCACCAGCTGCGGGTCGCTCGGATAGAGGGCGTACAGCGCCCCCGCCGCGGTGAGCGGAGAGAGGCCGTCGCGGTGCCCGACGTTGTCGAGGACCTGGTACTCCGGCGCGTTGTGGTAGATGCGCTCCGACGCCTCGTGCGCCCAGTAGAAGATGCCGCTGTTGCCGCGCGGCCCGAGCCGCCACTCCAGCTCCAGCTCGAACGAATCGAATTGCCGGTCGGTGACCAGGTCGCCGCCGGTGCCTGTGCGCACCAGCATGCCGTCGATCGCCTCCCAACCGGTCACGGTGCCCTGCGATCGGTAGGTGTGCCATCCCGAGGTGGTCCGCCCGTCGAAGAGCAGCTGCCACCCGTCGCGGATCTCCCGCGCGGTCAGGGTATTGGGGCCCATCGGGGCGGGATCGACGCTGGGCGGCGACGACGCGCAGGCGAGGGCCAGCGCGGCGGCACCGAGGGCAGCGACGCGGAGGGCGCGTCGGGGCATGGCAGGGGCCTCGGCATGTCGGATTGTCGTGGTGGGACGGACCGGGGAAGGGTACGGCGGGAGGAGGGCTGACGGAAGGGCGACATCGCGAAGCGCGAAGGGCGAGGGGCGAGGAGTGGAAGGCGGACTGGTTGCCGCCCTTCGCCCCTCGCTCCCCTCGCTTCGCTCGGGGCATGCCTCACGATGTCGCGCGCTACCGCGCTTCCCGGTGGAACGTCTTGTTCACGATCCGCCAGCCGTCCTGGAACTTGAGCAGCGTCATGTAGTCCACGAACGTCGCGTTGGCGAACTGCATCTCGATCCGGGCCACGCCGGCGGTGCCGCTCACGTCGAGCGAGGCGATCCGGCGCGGGAAGGTGTCGGGCTGCGCCTTGGGACCGCCGGAGCGCATCCGCCCGATGTAGTCGGTGATCGGCACGGTGGCCATGCCGGTGTCGGTCATGTAGGTCATTCGCGCCGTGGGATGGAAGGCGCGCTCCATGTGTGAGGCGTCACCGGTGCGATGGCCGAGCATGTAGGCCTCGAGGGGAACGCGGGCATCGGCCTCGTCGCCGGCCTGGGCCACGGCCGCGCCGATGCCGACGGTGGCGAGGCAGATCAAGGTCACGTATGAAGGGCGTGGCATTCGGGTCTCCGGAGGCTGGGATGTGCGGCCCGGACGACGCTCCTCCGGGCGAGGTTTCAGGGCGCCGCGCCATGGTTACGCGGCGCCGCGACCGGCCGTACCCTTAGGGCACCCACCGACCAGGATCGTCCCGTGCCCAACCGTCCCGTGCACTTCGAGATCCACGCCCAGAACCCGACCCGCTGCGCTGGCTTCTACTCCGTGGTGTTCGGCTGGCAGTTCATCAAGTGGGACGGTCCGATGAAGTACTGGATCATCGACACCGGCGAGGGCGAGGGAATCGACGGCGGGCTGCTCGAGCGCCGCGGCCCGCCGCCGGCCGACGGCCAGCCGGTGAGCTCGTGGGTGGTGACGGTGAACGTCGAGTCGGTGGACGAGACGATGCAGGCCGTCACCGACCACGGCGGCACGGTCGCGGTGCCGAAGATGGCGATCCCCGGTGTCGGCTGGCTGGCGTACGGCAAGGACCCGGAGGGGAACCTGTTCGGGGTGATGCAGGAGGATGAGGGGGCGGAATAGCGGTTGGTTATTGGTCGTTAGCCGTAGGTCATTGGTCGTTGGGGATGAGCCGCTCAGGATCAACCATCAACGTTCGGCAGTGGCGCACACCTCCAACCACCAAAGACCAAAGACCAACGGCCAACGACCAACGACTATTTTCTTCTCCATGCACGTCTCCTCCCTCCACTGCTATCCGATCAAGGGCTGTCGCGGGCGGGTGCTGACGTCGGCGACGCTCGATGCCTACGGGGTCGTCGGGGACCGGCGGCTGATGCTGGTCGACGAGGGCGGGCGCTTCCTGTCGCAGCGGGAGGAGCCTCGGCTGGCCACCATCGAACCCGAGGTCGATGGCCCCACGCTGATCGTGCGTCACGCCTCCACGGCGCCGCTCGAGCTGGAACTCGACACCGACGGGCCGCCGCGCGACGTGCGCATCTGGCGCGACACCGTCACCGCCACCGACCAGGGCGATCGCGCGGCGCAGTGGTTCACCGCGCTGCTCGGCGCCTCGGTGCGGCTGGTGCAGTTCGGCCGCCACGCACGCCGCCCGATCGACGCCGAGTTCTCGCCGCGTGCCGAGGCGGAGACGACGTTCACCGACGGCTACCCGCTGCTGGTGGTGGTGGAGGAATCGCTGGCCGACCTCAACGAGCGGCTCGAGCAGCCGATCCCGATGAGCCGCTTCCGTCCCAACGTGGTGGTGATCGGTGGTGCGCCGTGGTCCGAGGATGCGTGGAGTGCGATCCGCATCGGCGAGCTCCTTCTCGATGCGGTGAAGCCATGCGCCCGTTGCGTGGTGACCACCACCGACCAGGCCACCGGCGAGCGCGATCCCCGGCAGGAACCGCTCCGCACGCTGGCCCGGCTCCGCACCATCCCGCGCTTCGGCGCGATCTTCGGGCAGAACGTGGTGCCGCGCGCGACGGGGACAATCGCGACGGGCGACCGGGTCGGGGTGGTGGCGGAGCATGACGCCGCCCACGTCCCGCGACCGCGTTGAACGCCGACCCATGACGACGCGCCTCTATTGGAACTCCGATACCCTCACCTTCGACGCCACGGTGGTCGGCCACGACGGCGAGGCGACGCGGGTGATCCTCGACCGCACCGCGTTCTACCCCACCAGTGGCGGCCAACCGCACGACACGGGCCGCCTCGGCCCCGCCCACGTCCTCGACGTGATCGAGGTCGGCGACGAGATCGTCCACGTCACCAGTCACCCGTTGCCCCTTGGTCCGATTCACGGTGAGGTCGACGCTGCGCGTCGTCGTGATTTCACCGTGCAGCACACCGCGCAGCACCTCCTGTCGGCGATCGCGGGCGACCGGTTCGGCTGGGTCACCGAGAGTGTGCACTTCGGCGAGGAACGTGCGACGATCGAGTTCGGCGTCGAGAGTGCGCCTGACGAGCAGCTCGAGGAGCTGGAGCGGCTGGCCAACGTGGCGGTGGCCGAGGCGCGGGCGGTGACGGTGGGCTACGAGGACGCCGGGGTGGCGTCGGGACTTCGCAAGCCGACGGAACGGACCGGGACGATCCGGGTGGTCACCATTGAGGGGCTCGATCGCAGCGCCTGCGGCGGGACCCACGTGACCAGCACCGCCCAGCTGGGGTCGGTCATGGTGAGGGGCGCCGAGCGGATCCGTGGCCGGATCCGGGTGGGATTCCTCGCAGGGCCTCGTGCCCTGGGTCTGGCGCGGCGCGAGGCGGCGATGCTGGAATCGCTCGCCCGCGAGGTGGGGGCCGCGCCGGATGAACTCCCCGAGCTCGTTCCGAGGCGGCTCGCCGCCCTGCGGGACGCCGATCGCCGAATCGACGCTCTCGAGCGAGAGCTGGCAGGATTCCGGGTCCGCGAGTTCTTCCGCGATGCTCGGCCAGGACCCGGCGGGGTGCGGTGGGTGGTGCTCCACCCCTCGAACCAATCGGTTGCCGCACTCCGATACATGGCGCAGGCTGCAACGGCGGAGCCCGCCGCGGTGTTCCTCGCCACCAGCACCGATCCCGCCACGGTGGTGCTCGCCACCGGGGAGGGGAGCGGTGTCGATGCCGGTCCCGCCCTCAAGGCGGCGCTCCAGGCGGTCGGTGGGCGCGGCGGCGGCTCCGCGACGCTGGCGCAGGGGAGCGTCCCCGACCCGGCGGCACTCGACGCGGTGGTGGCGGCGCTGACGCCACCGAGCTGAGCCGCACCTCCCCCCGCCTCCCGCATCCGAGGGCGTGCATGCAGAAACCCAACGGCAGCTGGTTGGCGATGGTCGCCGCCGTGGGGGCGTGCACGGGCTCCGCCCCCACCGGAGCGGGCGCGGGCGCGGCCCGCGTCGAGCTGCACGCCGGCGCCGGCCAGTCCCAGGTCGCTGGCTACCTGCTCACGGACACGATCGTGGTGCGCGTGGTGGACGCGGATGGTGCGCCGATCCCGTTTGCCATTGTCGATGCGGCGCTCGACGCCACCGACGAGGCGCCGTTTGCCACGGTGACCTCGATCGACGCGCGCACCCGTGCCGACGGCACGGCGCGATTCACCTGGCGGCTGGGGTTGGCACTCGGTGCGCAGACGCTCCGCGTCACCAGCAGCGCCGCCGCGACGGTCGAGCCGCTGGTCGTGACCGCCACGGGCACCAGTCATCCGGTGCGCGCACTCGGCGGCAGCGACAGCGCGTTGTTCGTCATCGATCTCCCCGTGCAGCTCGCCTGCTGGTCACCACTCGACCACGCGGATCGGCCTCCGCGCCTGGTGCCGCATCCCACCACCGAACGATTCCGTGCGATGGCGATGTATCCGCTTCGTTCCGGCGGCCATCGCGGCTGCGCCGTGTCGACCGCGGGTCGGTTGTGGTGCTTCGGCATGTCCGATGGGGTGATCACCGAGCTCGGCGAACTGGCGGGCGCGTACCCGTCGCTCACCGGCATCGCCACGGGCGGTGGCGGACTCGACGATGACCCGCCGTTCTGCGCGCTCGCTCCCGATGGTGCGGCGTGGTGCTGGGGCAGCAACCCCAGCGGGGTGCTGGGTGACGGAACCACCGCCGCGCGCGCGGCGCCGGCGCCGGTGGCCACGGCGACCCGGTTCACGAAGCTTGCGGTGGCATCGCACCACGCGTGCGGCGTCACGGCGACCGGCTCGATCTGGTGCTGGGGAAGCAACATCACGGCGCAGGTCGGACTCGCCGCCAGCAACTCGCCGGTCACCACGCCGCGACGGATCATCGTGCTGATCACCTTCTCCGACGTGGCAATGGCAAGCGATCACGCGACGTGCGGCATCGGCATCGGCGGCGGTGGTGCCTGGTGCTGGGGGCGCAAGACCGACCTCGGCATCGGCCCGATCGTGCTGGCGTTGATCGAGGGGCCGAGCACGCCGCACGCGATCTTCGTGTCGGACCTCCCGTCGCCGTGGGCGCTCGGCCGCGTCGACGAGGCCACCGTGGCCGTCGGACCGCCGGGTCGCGGCGCGTGGTGGGGCGACCTCTCGGCCGTCTCGGAGCAGGTGAAGGCGATCGCCCCGCGCCCGTTCGTCAAGTCGATCCGCTGGAGCGGCCTGGCCATGGCGGCGAGCCGCGGCGTGGTGTGCGGCCCGATGGAGGGGTCCGCCGATCACCATCTCTGCGGCCGACTGTCGGCACTGAGCGGGTACCCCCCGCGCGGTGCCGCCCCCGCGCTCGCCGGATTCGGGGTGCCGTTCCCATGAGCCGCCTCCTGGTCGTCGTCGCGACGGTCGCGGCCTGCGGCTGCAGCAGTCCGGCCACCGCGCCCGCGCCGGTGGCGCGGGTGGAGATCGTCGCAGGCGATTTCCAGTTCGGCGTCCCCGGGTACGTCCTTGGCGACTCGGTGGCGGTTCGCGTGATCGATGGAAGCGGCGCCCCCGTGCCGGGAGCGCTGATCACCTGGATCGCGGAGAACCGTGATGCGGCGATCTCTCCGGCAACGTCGGTGACCGGACCCGACGGGATCGCGCGCGCCGCATGGCGTCTCGGGCGCGACGATGGCGAGCAGCGCGTGCGCGCGACGTTCAGCAACCTTCCCGGGGTGCGCTTCACCGCCAACTCGCGCACCGGCGACGTGCTCGAGGCCGGGGGCTCGACGAACCATCAGTGCGGCAGGTTCCTCGATGACGTGGTGCGCTGCTGGCGCTCGCCGGACGGTGGCCCCGCCGCCGCGGTGGCGCTCGACACCGACCTCCGCTTCAGCACCATCGCCTACGCGGCGGGGGCGTGGTGCGGCGGCACGCGCGACGGCGCCATCGCGTGCTTCGACGATGCCGACCTCACGCCAGGCGGGAACTTCCGCCCCGACGCCGCCCCGGTGCGGGTGGTGGCCACCGGCGTGCCGCTGCTGCTCAAGCTGGTGGGCACCGGCCGGATCGAGGAACCGCGCGCATGGTGCGGCATCGCGATCGACAGCAAGGTGCTCTGCTGGGGCGACAACCGGTCGGGACAACTGGGCGACGGCACCATTGGCGGGGTGCGCAACGCACCGGTGGAGGTGGTGGGACCGCTCCGTGCGCTGTCGATCGCCGTCACGCCCGGCGCGGCGTGCGCGGTGGATCTCGACAGCCGCGCCTGGTGCTGGGGGTCGGTGGCCGACGGCGTGGTGGATGCGGCGGCGGACTCGCCGGTGCCGGTGCCGGTGCCGGGGCCGACAACGCGGTTGATGGTGCAGATCGCCGCCGACGGCAGCGGCTCGGTGTGCGGATTCGACGCCGTGCTCCAGGTCTCCTGCTGGGGATCCGGCCGCAACGGCGGGCGCGGGCGCGGCGGAGTGGGATCCTCGCCGACCCCGGTGCTCATCGAAGGGACCGACTTCTTCACGTCGATCAGTGCCACGAGCAACTGTTTCCTTGCCGTGACCGTCGACCGCGGCCTGGTGGTGTGGGGCGGCCTGACTGGCACGTCGTTCACCGAGCGGCCGGCGAGTGTGCTCTCCGGGTACGTGTTCGCGGACGTGCTCCCCGGCGGCGGCGAGGGGGCGGTGTGCCTCCGCGCCTTCCCCGTCGGCACCCGCTGCGTGGACCGCATCGGCCTGGCCCGCGCGCTCGAGGTGCCGCCGCAGGCACAGCTCATTCATGGGGTGCCGAAGCCGTAGTAGGGTGACGGGTGACGGGTATCTGGGGACGGGGTGCCTGTGCCGGCTCCACACTCGAGTCTCGAATCGCTAGTCTCCATCCATGCTCCCCACCCTCCTTCGCCATCTCGTCTGGGCCGACCGGCGCACCGCCGACTCGATCGACACGCTCGATGCTGCCGCGCCCGAACTGGTGCGGGTGTGGGCGCACCTGCTGGCGGCGGAGGCGACCTGGCTGGTCCGGATCGAGGGGCGGGCGCCCGACGTGGCGGTCTGGCCCGAGCTCACGCTCGTGGAGTGCCGCACGCTGATGGAGCGCAACCACGGGGCCTTCGCGCACTTCGCCGCCGCCGCGCCCGCCGAGCTCGCCCGCGAGGTGCGCTACCGGACCTCCCGGGGCGACGAGTTCCGCAACACGGTCGCCGAGATTCTCACCCATGTCGCGACGCACGGGATGTATCATCGCGGCCAGGTCGCGCTCGACGTCCGGCGCGCAGGCGGGGAACCACGGGCGACCGATCTGGTATTCTATCTCCGGGAGACTCCAAGGGGCTGAGGATCGAGACTCGTGATGCGAGACTCGAGCGCGCCTGCTCGAGTCTCGAGTCTCGAATCGCCAATCTCGGAGTGTCCATGCTGTCCCTGCTCGCCGCGCTCGCCGTCCTCCCCGCCGACACCATCACCGCCAAGGCCGACCTCGGCTTCGTCAACACCAGCGGCAACTCCGAGGTCACGAGCGTGAACGCCGGGAACCGGGTGGAACTGACCGGCGGCGCGTGGGGGGTCACGCAGGCGTTCGGGATGATCTACGGCCGGACCGACGGCGAGACGTCCACGTCGCAGTACCGCGCGTCGCTCCGCGGCGAGCGGGGGATCGCGCCGCGCGTGGAGCTGTTCCTCCTCACCGAGTTCGATCGCAACACCTTCGCCGGCATCTCGTCGCGGTACGCCCAGTCGGCTGGCGTGGCCGTGGCGGTGGTCGCCGGCGACCGCGACCAGCTCGACCTCGAGGTCGGTGCGGGCTACACCTGGCAGAACGCGGTCGGCCCCGCCCCTGACCGCGAGTTCTCGGTCGGCCGTGCCGCGGCGCGCTACCGGCGGGCGCTGGGTGAGAAGGCGGAGTTCGTCCAGGTGGTGGAGTTCCTCCCCAACTTCAAGGAGGGCGACGATCGCCGGGTCAACTCGGAGACGTCGCTGAGCGCGCCGATCACCACCGGGATCGCGATGAAGGCGAGCTACGTGATCCGCTACGACGGGCTTCCCCAGCCCGGCTTCGAGACCACCGACCGCATCCTCACCACGGGGATCCAGGTCACGTTCTGATTCCGCGGCGCGGCAAGGTTAGCTTGGGACGCGGGGCCGGCCGCACGGGCCGGCCGCCGGCCTTCACCACCGACCGAGTCCTGCCGTGTTCGTCGCTGCCACCCTTCCCCTCCTGCTGCTCACCGCCCAGGCCGACACCGTCGCGCGCAAGCCCGCCGAAGTGCGGTTCACCGGCGACATCGGGTACGTCGCCACGTCGGGGAACTCGTCGGTCGAGACCCTCAACGTGGGCGACAAGTTCAGTGCCAAGCTCGGTGATGTGACGCTTTCCCAGGCGTTCACGCTGGTGTACGGCGAGAGCAAGGGCGAGACGGTCACGTCCATCTACCGCGGCTCGTTGCGGATCGACAAGGGACTGCGCACCGAGTGCTGCTTCTCGGCCTACACGCTGCTCAACTATGAGCGCAACACCTTCGCCGGCCTGGCGTCGCGCGTCTCCGGGGTGACCGGGCTGGCGGCGCAGCTGCTCAACGGCGGCCGCAACAAGCTGGTGGTCGAGGGCGGCCTCTCGCTCACCCGCCAGCGCGGCACCGGCGTCCGGGGGCGCGACGTCGATTTCCTCGGCGGCCGTGCCGCCTCGACGTACACCCACCAGTTCGGCCCCAAGGCCTCGGTCTCGCAGTCGCTCGAGGTGCTGCCCAACTTCCGCGAGTCGGAGGACCTGCGGGTGAACACCGAGAGCGCACTGGTGGCGCCGATCACGTCGCGCGTGGCGGTGAAGCTTTCGTACGTCATCCGATACGACGGCCTGCCCGAGGACGGATTCGGCACCACCGACCGGCTGTTCACTTCGGGGATCCAGGTGTCGCTGTGATGCACCGCCTCGTCGACGCCACGCGACCGCCGCCGGGCACGGCGGAGCTGGCCGCGCTGGCCGACGAGGCGCTCACCGTGCACCAGGCGATGCCCGAGTACGCGCCCACGCCGCTCCATCGCCTCGACGAGCTGGCGCATTCCATCGGGCTGGGCTCGCTGCTGCTCAAGGACGAGTCGCATCGCTTCGGGCTCAACGCCTTCAAGTCGCTCGGGGCGAGCTACGCGATGCACCGCTGGCTGGCGGAGCATCCCGAGCGCGACCTCGTGACCTTCACCACGGCGACCGCGGGGAATCACGGTCGCGGCGTGGCGTGGGCCGCCCGCCGGGCGGGTCACCGGGCCGTCATCTTCGTTCCCTCGCATGCCGCGCCGTCGCGCATCGAGGCGATCCGGGCCGAGGGCGCCGAGGTGATCCCGGTGCCGGACGGCTACGACGCGGCGGTGCGCCGCGCGCACGAAGCCGTGGTCGCGGAGGGGTGGGTCGAGATCCAGGACACGGCCACGCCGGGCTACGAGGTCATCCCGCGGTGGATCGCCGCCGGGTACTGGACTCACGCGCGCGAGCTGGAGCCCGCGCCGCACGGCACGGACCGTCCCGAGGTGGACCTGGTGGTGCTGCAGGCCGGCGTGGGCACGTGGGCGTCGGCGATCACGGCGTACTACTGGCACCGCTACGGCCCTCGCCGTCCGCGGATCGCGATCGTCGAGCCGGCGCGTGCGCCGTGCGTCCTCGCCGGGGTCGAAGCGGGCGAGGCGACGCCGATCGACGGCAGCCGGCGCACGGTGATGGCCGGCCTCGACTGCGCGCTTGCGAGCCGCAGCGCCGTGCCGATGCTGCGCGAGTCGGTCGATGCGTTCTTCGTGATCGACGATGCCTGGACGCTCGAGGCGATGCAGCGCCTGGCCGCCCCGATGGGCCACGACCCGGTGGTGATCGCCGGCGAGTCCGGCGCCGCGGCGGTCGCGGGGCTGATGGCGCTGCACGGCCACGGCGAGCTCGCCCCGGTGCGCGAGCACCTCGGCATCCACCGCGAGACCCGGGCGCTGGTGTGGTCCACCGAGGGCGCCACCGACCCGGCGCACTGGGCCGAGGTTGTCGGGCGCCCGGTTCCGGCGTAGCGTCCAAGCACCCCTCTCGCATCGGACTCCCGATGGCCCGGACTTCCGACACGACCCCAGGCAAGCGCCGCCGCACGGCGGCCCGCGACACCCGGCCGCCGGTGGTGCTCCCCGCCGACGCCAGGGCGGCGCTCGCCAAGGCTCCGGAGGCGCGGGCCGTGTACCAGGGACTCTCGTACACGCACCGTCGCGAGTACGTCGAGTGGATCACCGGGGCGAAGCGGGACGAGACTCGCGAGCGGCGCATCCGCCAGATGGTCGAGAAGCTGGTCTCGGCGCGCCCCGGCCGGAGCAACCCGCCGTCGACCCGACCGACGGTGGCCAAGATGGGGATCAAGCCCGGGAACCGGGTGCTGGTGCTCGACGCCGATGACGCGGCGATGGAGACCTGGCGCGAGCTGCCGGGCGATGCTCGGCTCGAGCGCCGCAAGGGTCGCGGCGGCCACGACGTGGTGGTGCTCTACGCGCCCACCGCTGCGGCACTCGCGCGCCGACTTCCCGCGGCACTCGCCGCCTGCGGTTCGGCCGGCGTGCTGTGGGTGGCGTACCTCAAGCAGTCGTCGGGTCGCGCCACCACGCTCACCCGCGACCTCGGCTGGGAGCCGACCCGTCGCGACGACCTCAAGCCCGTGGCGATGATCGCGATCGACGCCGACTGGGCCGCCGTGAAGTTCCGACTCCTTCCCACATCCCGATGACCGAAGACCTGCGCTACCCGATCGGCGAGTTCACGCCGCCCACCGGCACCAGCGCGGCAGCCCGCCGCGCCTCGATCGCCGTCATTGCCGAGCTTCCCGAGCGCATCGGTGCCGCGGTGCGGGGCCTCGACGACGGCCAGCTGGACACGCCGTACCGCGACGGCGGCTGGACGGTGCGCCAGGTGGTGCACCACGTGGGCGACTCGCACATGAACGCGGTGATGCGCTTTCGGTTGACGCTCACCGAGGACCTGCCCACCATCAAGACCTACGACGAGAAGGCGTGGGCGCGCCTGGTGGACGTGCGCACGCTGCCCGTGGACGCGTCACTGCAGCTGCTCGAGGGGTTGCACCGTCGCTGGGTGACGCTGCTGGAGTCGCTCGACGACGAGCAGTGGCAGCGCGAGTTGCACCACCCCGAACTCCCGGACCCGGTCGCACTGTGGTGGATGCTCGCCATGTACGACTGGCATTCGCGCCACCACGTGGCGCACATCACCCGGCTGCGCGCCCGCGAGGGGTGGTAGCCCGGCCCTCCCTGCCCGTTCCCACACCCAGGAGCAGACGATGGATCGACCGTCGGTCGCCGGACTTGGTGGCGTCATCCTCTTTGCCGATCACGCCGACAGCCTGGCGCACTGGTACGAGCGCCACCTGGGCCTGTTCTTCACGCGCGAGCCCGACTCGCACCAGTGGTGGTGCGACCTCCCCGGCGGGACGTCGTTCGCGATCCACCAGGCGAAGCATCCGCTCGGCCACGAGCGGCGGCACTGCGAGATCACCTGGATGATCGATGACCTCGACGCCTTTCTCGAGCACCTGGCCGAGATCGGCGCCACGGTCGACGAACGGCAGGAGACGCCCGACGGCGACTACGCCTGGCTCGACGATCCCGAGGGGAACCGGATCGAGCTCTGGCAGCGGCGCGGCTAGTGCCGACAGCGCGAGGGGCGAAGGGCGGATAGGGCCCTGGGGTATTTCACCCCTCGCCCCTCGCCCCTCGCGCTGTCGCCACCCTGTGCGCCTTTCCCGGGCACCGGAGTCTCCCCCAACGGTCGGGAGGGCCGCCGGGGTGGCATGCGGTGGCCCGCGGTGCAACGTTTCAGGGAGGAAACGTCACCACGGCCGTTCACTCCACCAGGAAGACATAGATGCGGATCGCAATGATGACTGTCGTCGTCGTCGGCGCCCTGACCGGTTGCGTCAGCAAGAAGCGCTACGACGAGCTGGTTCTTGAGCAGCAGCGGATCAACGAGCAGAAGGACTCGCTGGTGGCGGACGTGCTGACCGCCACGCAGATGGTCACCGAGATCAACGCCGATCTCGCACGGGTCCGGGGCCTCGGCGTGTCGCCGGCGTCGGCTGGCGAGCAGCCGGTGAGCGGTGCGGCGGAGGACCGCCAGGTGCTCCTCGGCAAGATTCGCGAGGTGATCTCGCGGCTCGAGGCGGCGGAGCAGTCGGTCGAGGAGCAGCGCCGGCGGATCGGCGGGCTGACGGCCGAGCGGCGCCGACTCCAGGCGCAGCTGGAGGCGTTCCAGAACACCATCGAGGAGCTCAAGGCGACGGCGCTCCAGCAGGAGTCGCTGATCACCGAGCAGCGCGAGGAGATTCGCACCCTCACCTCGCGCGTCGACACGCTGTCGCAGGAGACCACCCGACTCACCGTCGAGCGCGCCGCGCTCACCGACACGCTCACCCAGGTGGTGGACGAGGCCAACACGGTGTACTACGCGGTCGGCACCGAGGACGAGCTGGTCGAGCGCGGAATCATCGTGAAGGAAGGCAGCAAGTTCCTGGTGTTCGGCAGCAAGACCGTCCAGCCGGCGCGCCAGCTCGACCCGAGCCAGTTCCAGCGGCTCGACAAGCGCACCGACACGGTCCTCGCGGTGCCGGAGCCGACGCGGGAGTACAAGATCATCACCCGCCAGGACCCGCAGTACCTCGCCTCGACCGTGATGAAGAACGGCAAGGTGAAGGGCGACCTGCACGTCTCGTCGCAGCAGTTCTGGGCGGGCGGGAAGTTCCTGATCCTCGTCAGGGACTGACGGCAGGCAGGTGAAGCGTGAAGGGTGAAGGGTGAAGGGGAATGCGGTTCCCAGGTGGAGCCGGTTTCCCCTTCACCCTTCACCCTTTACCCTTCACCAGCACCACCGCGTCCGCACTCCCATGAGGTGTCCGTGAAGCTCCGTTCCTCGCTGTTTGCCCTGCCACTCATCGCCGTCGCGGTGGCTGCCGCGTGGCGCGGCACGACTCCGCCGGCCGGTCCGGCGCTGCACGTGATCAAGACGCCCACCTGCAGCTGCTGCCAGGCGTGGGCCGACTACATGAAGGCGCAGGGGTTCACGGTCACCACCGAGAATCGGGCCGACCTCGCGCCGGTGAAGCGCGCCCACGGCGTCACTCCGGAGCTCGAGTCGTGCCACACCGCGATCGTCGAGGGGCTGGTGGTCGAGGGACACGTCCCCGCCGACCTGGTGAAGCAGCTGCTCCGCGACAAGCCCAAGGGCGTGAAGGGCATCAGCGCGCCGGGGATGCCGCGCGGGTCGCCGGGGATGGAGGGGCCGATCAAGGATCGGTACACGCTCTACACGTTCGACGCGCAGGGGAAGGCGACGGCGTACGCGGAACGCTAGGGCAGGCGCGTCCCTCGGGACGCGCGATGCCGGCATCGCGCGCCGCAAGCGGCGCGCCTGCTAGGACTCCGCCGCCAGCTCCGCCTTCAACCGATCCCGCGCGGCGCCGATCCGCTCGCGCACCCTCGCCTTCAGCGCATCCAGGTCGTCGAGCGTGAGGCCCGCCGTGGGTTCGGGATCGAGGATCTCCACCACGGCGTGGGCCGGGCTGATGCGCCAGTCGTGCTTGGCGATCGCCTGCCGGGTGCCGTAGAGGGCGAGCGGCAGGATCGGCACGCCGGCCTCGAGTGCCAGCCGGAAGGCGCCGTCCTTGAACGGCAGCATCTCCGCGCGCGGCGAGCGGGTTCCCTCGGGAAAGATCATCACCGACACCCGGCCCGCGAGTCGGGTGCGGCAGGCGTCCATCGCCTCGCGCGCGCTGATGGACTGGCCGCGGTGGATCGGCACGTCGCGCACTGCCCACATCGTCCAGCCGAAGACCGGGATCTTCATGATGCTGGCCTTGCTGAGCCACTTCATCTCCCACGGCAGCAGCGAGAGGAGGATGATGTCGGCGAACGACTCGTGGTTGGCGACCACCACATAGGGCCGGCGCGGGTCGGCGGGCCGCGGACCGCGGACCTCGAAGCGCCAGCGCGGGGTGACCATCCGCATGGCGAACGCGATGCCGCGGAAGAGCCGGCCGCCGAAGTAGTTCCAGCGATCGACCGGCCAGCCGGCGACCCGCCACAGCAGGACCACCGGGAACAGCACCGCCACGCCGAGGCCCAGGGTCCCCCAGGTGACGATCGAGGCGAGCGTGGTGCGCGACCGCGAGAGCATGGGCCCAACTTATCGGAGGCCGCGCGGCAAGGTGAAGGGCGCCGCGCTACCTTGGGTGCATGGCCACCGATCCGTTCGACCTGCTGGCCCGGCTGCTCGACGCGCCGGGCCCCTCCGGTTTCGAGCGCGCGCCGGCGCGCATCTGGCGCGATGCCGCCGCCTTCGCCGACGAGGTGTCGGTGGACGTCCACGGCAACTCGCACGCGACGGTCCGGCCCGCGGACGGCGCACCGACCCGGGTGATGTTCGCCGGGCACATCGACGAGATCGGCGTGATGGTCGTGCACGTCGACGACGAGGGCTTCTGCTGGTTCGACGTGATCGGCGGCTGGGATTCCCAGGTGTTCGTGGGCCAGCGGGTGACGCTCCTCGGCACGGACGGGCCGGTGTCGGGCGTGATCGGCAAGCAGGCGATCCACCTGATGGACCAGTCCGCGCGCGACAAGCTCAGCAAGGTGCACGACCTGTGGATCGACATCGGCGCCACCTCGCGCGACCAGGCGCTCGAGCGCGTGGAGGTCGGCACCGCCGGGGTGATCGGCGGCATGCTGGAGCGGCTCCCCAACGACCGGATCGTCTCGCGGTCGCTCGACAACCGCATCGGGGCGTACGTGGTGCTCGAGGCGCTGCGACTGCTGGCGGAGCAGCGGCCGCAGGTGGCGGTCACCGCGGTGGCCACCACGCAGGAGGAGATCGCCTACACCGGTGGCGGCGCGCGCACCTCGGCCACGGCGCTGGAGGCGATCGCCGCGGTGGTGGTCGACGTCACCCACGCCACCGACTCGCCCAGCGTGGAGAAGAAGCGGCACGGCGACGTGAAGCTGGGGGCCGGCCCGGTGCTCTCGCGCGGCGCGGCGGTCAACCCGGTGGTCTTCGACCGCCTGCTGGCCGCGGCCCGCAGCGAGGGCATCCCCGTCCAGCTGCAGGCGGCACCGCGCTTCACCGGCACCGATGCCGACGCGATCTTCACCGCGCATCGCGGCGTCGCCACCGGCCTGGTGTCGGTGCCGCTGCGCTACATGCACTCGCCGAGCGAGATGGCCGCACTCGCCGACATCACCAACGCGGCGAAGCTGCTGGCGGCGTTTGCGCGGGGCGTGGAGGACGGGGAGGAGTTCGTGCCGGGGTGATCTGCAGGCGCGGCGCTCGCGCCGCGCGGTGCCAGCATCGCACGCCGCGAGCGGCGTGCCTGCAAATTACCCCAGCATCCGCATCGCCTCGGCCGTGCCGATGTCCTCGAGTGCGCGCCACGCGGCGGTGCGGACCTGCTCGTCGTGGTGCTTGAGCAGCGCGCCGAGCACCGGGATCGCGCGCTCCATCCGGCGGCGGCCGGCCACGATCGCGGCCGAGCGGGCCATGTCGTCCTGGTCGGAAGCAAGCGCGGCGATGATCGCGTCGTCGGCGCCGTGCAGCGACTCGAGTGCCTGCAGGTAGAGCCGCTGCCGCTCGCGGGACGGTTGCTCGGCGAGCAGCTCGAACAGCGCGTCGGCGCCGTCGCGGCCGAGCGTCGACAGCGCCTCCATGACGAGGGTGCTGGCCCCCGACGTGGGCAACTCGCCGACCAGGTGCTCGATCGCCGACACCGGCAGCAGGCGCCGGCGCTCCCGGGTCACGATCTGCTCGGTGGCCGGGCCGCCCTCGACCGCGACCTTCTCCATGTCGATCAGCAATTCGGCCACCCGCAACCAGTCGGCGCGGTCGACCGCCTTGTGCGCCTCCTCGATCAGCGGATCGATCTGCGCGGAGAGCTCGGAGAGGTCGGTCTCGCGCGAGACGAGCGCAGGATCGCCCGGTGGCGTCTCGTCGGCGAGCGCCAGCAGCCGCATCGAACCGCGACCGGACTCGCTCACGCCGGGGTCGTCGGGCACCCGGTCGGCCGAGTGCTCGAACGTCGCGCCGGCGACGATCCCGGTGATCGCGGCCCGCATGTGCTCCGCGGTCGGATAGATCCCCGGGGCGGAGGCGTAGAGCTGGGCGAGCTCGGTCCACTGTGTCGCGTTGAGCCCCGCCGGCAGCGCGAGCCGCCGGGTCAGGTGCTGCTCGAGGCATTCGGTGATCAGGGGCGCACCGGGGGCGCCGCGCCGGAGCGGGAATCCGTTCACCACCAGTCGCCCGGCGTCGACCCGGAACTCCACCCGGCGCGCCCCCGCCGCGGTGACCAGCAGGCCAGCGGCCCGCTGGATCCCGATCGGTTCACTCGGAGCGGACCGGGCCTCGTGGAGGGCGCTGGCGAAGAGGGCAGTCAGCGTGGTCGGCATTGCCCTAACTTACGATGCAAGACTTCGGCCCGGCACCCGCATCGGCGGCACGCCGGGCCTGCGACCGGCCACCCGACACCACGACCCTTGAGACCATGATGCGGACTGCCAGCCTGCTCACCCTCGCCCTGACGCTCGGCGTCGCCCCGGCCGCCGCGCAGGCCAATCCACCTGCCACCGACCGCGGCTACGGCGCGTGGTTCGGATCGATTCCCGACCTCGCCGACGCCGAGATGGGGATCCGGCTCGAGGGCACGACTCCCGGCTCCCCTGCCGCCAAGGCGGGGCTGCGCAAGGGCGACCTCCTCACCATGATGGCGGGTGACACCGTGCGCACCCTGGGCGACATGGTCGCCGTGCTCCGCCGGCACGAGCCCGGCAAGGAGATCGCCGTGGTGTACCGCCGGGGACCGATCACCGATACGGTGAAGGTGATCCTCGGCGTCCGGCCGGGGAGCTGATCGTGGCGGTGCTCGACGCCGACCGGGTCGTGACCCGGCTCCGCAGCGCCTTCAATCACGGCGCCGACCGCCAGGCCCTCCTGCAGCTCGCCGCCGACCTGGTGCGCGAGGCCGGGGCACCGTACACCTCGGTCTACCTCTACATGCTGCACGGCGACGAGCTGGTGCTCGAGGCCTGGAGCGGGCGCGAGACCGAGCACGACCGGATTCCGGTTGGCAAGGGCGTCTGCGGCACCGCGGTGGCCACCGGCGAGGACCAGAACGTGGGCGACGTGCGTGGCCGCGAGAACTACATCGCGTGCAACCTCTTCACCCGTTCCGAGCTGGTGGTGCTGATACGCCGGGCCGGCCAGATCCTGGGGCAGATCGACGTGGACAGCGACGAACTCGATCCCTTCACGCCCGACGAGGAACGCGCGGCACGGCAGGTGGCCGAGGCGCTCGCCGTGCTGCTGTGACATTGCGCTGCTGGGTGTCGGCGCGGTGGACCATTCCCGTCCCCGAGGGCCATCGGTTCCCGATGGCCAAGTACGCCATGATCCGCGAGGGCGTCCTCGCGGCGGGAGTCGTGGCCCGGCGCGAGGTCGAGGAGCCCGACCGTTGCCCGCGCTGGTCGCTCGAGCTGGCGCACGACCGCGACTACGTCGCGCGGGTGGTCGACGGCACGCTCGCCGAGCGGGAGGTGCGGCGGATCGGCTTTCCGCAGGTGCCCGAGCTGGCGGAGCGCTCGCTGCGAACCACGCAGGGAACCGTGGAGGCAGCCCGCGACGCACTCGAGTTCGGCGCCGGGCTCAACCTCGCGGGCGGCACCCATCACGCCGCGGCCGACACCGGCGAGGGGTTCTGCGTGTTCAACGACGTGGCGGTCGCGATCCGGACGCTCCAGCACGAGGGGCGGCTCGGGCGCGTGGCGGTGATCGACCTCGACGTGCACCAGGGCAATGGCACGGCGGCGATCTTCGCGGGCGATGTCGACGTGCACACCTTCTCGATGCACGGCGCGCGCAACTTCCCGTGGCGCAAGGTGGCCGGGACGCTCGACGTGGAGCTCGATGACGGCACCGAGGACTCGGCGTACCTGGCAGTGCTGGAGGCGCACCTGGACCGGGTGCTCGAGGAGGCGCGCCCCGACCTGGTGTTCTACCTGGCCGGTGCCGACCCGTACCACGGTGACCGGCTCGGGCGGCTCGGCCTCACGGTCGACGGCCTGCGTCGCCGCGACGCCATGGTGTTCGCCGCCACCGCGCGACGCGCGCTGCCGATCGTGATGGTGCTGGCCGGCGGGTACGCCAGCGATCTGCGCGACCTCGTCACCATCCACGTGCAATCGGTTCGCGAGCTGCGCCATGCCTACGCTGCCTGAGGAAACGCTCACCCGCCACGTGCGCGGCGTCGACCTGTTCGAGCGCCGCGTCGGCGAGGGTCCCGAGGTGGTGGTGCTGCATGGCGGTCCCGGCGCGCATCACGACTACCTGCTGCCGGGATTCGACCGGCTGGCCACCGGCCGCACCCTGATCTACTACGACCAGCGCGGCGGCGGGCGCTCGGCGGTGAGCCGCGATGTCCCGGTGGACGCCGACGAGCAGGTGCACGATCTCGAGGCGCTGCGCGACGTGTGGGGACTCGAGCGGATGCACCTCTGCGGCTACTCGTGGGGCGCGCTGCTCGCGATGCTCTACGCCATTGCGCATCCGGAGCGGGTGGCGTCGCTCGCGCTGGTCTCGCCGGCCCCGGCCGCGCGGGCCGAGCGGGACCACTACGAGCGAGTGCTCGCGGAGCGCAACGCGACACCCGAACTCAAGGCAGCGCGCGCCGAGCTGATGGCGAGCGACCTCCGGCAGGTCGATCCCGCGGCCTACAACCAGCGCCTCTTCGAGCTGGCGGTGGCGGGGTACTTCCACGACACCGACAAGGTGCGCGACCTGACGCCCTTCCGCGTGACGGGCCGCACCCAGCAGGCGGTCTGGGATTCGCTTTGCCCGCCCCTCCCCCTGCAGCCTCGCCTCGCGGCGCTGGACATCCCCCCGATCGTGCTGCACGGCGACGACGACCCGATTCCCGTCGCGACGGCCCGTGCGACCGCCGAGGCGCTCGGCGCCGAGTTCGTGCTGCTCTCCCGTGCCGGTCACGTGCCCTACGTCGAGGCGCCCGGGGAGTTCACCGCCGCGCTCGATGCCTTCCTGCCACGCGCATGACCTCGCCGCGCCCGCATCCGTTCGCCCTGGTGTTCGGTGAGCTCGCCGACGAGCGTTTCCCGGCACTGGCCGAGCAGGTGGGCGACGCCCCGTCGGTCGAGCAGTTCGTGATGGCGGGTCCGGTGGTGGAGCTGTTGCGCGACCTCAGGCCCGACGGCGGCCTGGGTGACGCGGTGGACGACTTCGTGTCATTCGTGCACGCGAGCTACTGCTTCTGGGCCGCCGGCGCCCGGACCCTCACCCTGGGGGCCGACGCGACGCGCGAGCTGCTGGGCTCCGCGGCCGGTGCCGTCACCGCGCCCGCGCCGCACGCGGCGCAGTACATTCAACTCGCGCCGAGGCTGGTGTGGTGCCGCCTCGAGGAACACGACCGCCACGAGCCGCTCGACGGCTGGTTCGCGATTCCGGGCGGCGACCGATTGCGCATGGTCGCCTGTCTCGGCGTGCACCATGCCCGGCCGGGACTCTCGGTGCTCACCGTCGAGGGGCCGCCACCGGAATCGCTGGTGCGCGCCGACGGCTCGCCGACCTTCGCGCCGGTGATGGAGGGCGGCGACACCGCAGGGCTGGCGAGTGCGGCCACCGCGGAGGAACTGTTGGCGCTGGGATGGACCGTCGCGTCGAGGGAGGGAGCGTGACCGTGATGGACAAGCCAGCCGTCGCCGCGACGCTGGAGCGACTCGCCTCGTACCTGGAGCTCCAGGGCGAGAATCCGTTCCGGGTGCGCGCCTTCCGCACCGCAGCGAAGACGGTCGAGGGGTTTCCTGGCGAACTGCCGGAGGCGATCGCCGACGGTTCACTGGCGCAGGCCAAGGGGATCGGCCCGGCGATCCTGCAGGTGATCACCGAGCTGGTGGAGACCGGTCGCTCGGAGATGCTCGAGGAGCTGCGCGAGTCGGTGCCACCGGGCCTCGTGGAGATGCTTGGCATCTCCGGCCTGGGCGTGGCCAAGATCCGCCAGATCCACGCCTCGCTCGGCATCGAGACGCTCCCGGAGCTCGAGGAGGCGGCGCGCGACGGGCGGCTCGCGGCGCTGCCGCGCTTCGGCGCCCGCAGCGCCGAAAGCGTGCTCAAGGGGATCGCCTTCCTCCGGCAGTCGAGCCAGATGCGGCTCGCCCACCACGCCCTCGACGAGGCCACTGCCGTGGCCGATGCCCTTGCCGGCCTGCCGCACGTGGTCGCCGTGCACCCCGCGGGCGAGGTCCGTCGGCGGAGCGAGGTGGTGCGCGACCTGGTGATGGTGGTGGTGGCCGACGTGCCGCCCGCCGAGCTCTTCCGCTCGATCTCGGGGATCGCCGGGGTGAGCGAGGTGGCCGGCGAGGACGAGCGCCGCGCCACCCTGCGCTTCGCCGACGGCGGCCCGGTGCAGGTGATCGTCACCCCGCCGCAGAACCTCGGCGCGGTGCTCGCCCAGTCCACCGGGAGCGAGGCACACCTCGAGCAGCTCACCGCACATGCCCAGGCGAAGGGATTCAACCTGGCCGGCGCCGCGCTCTGGAAGGGGAGCCAGTTCGTCGCGACGCCCGACGAGGCAACGCTCTACCGCGCGCTCGAGCTGCCGTGGATCCCGCCCGAGCTGCGCGAGCGCGGCGACGAGGTGGGCCGCCCGGTGCCGCCGCTGCTCGAGCGCGGCGACCTCAAGGGTTTCCTGCACTGCCACACCACCTACTCCGACGGCACCAACAGCGTGGCTCAGCTCGCCACGGCGTGCCGCGAGGCAGGCTACGCGTGGTGCGGGATCACCGACCATTCCCGTGCCGCGGCGTACGCCGGCGGGATGCAGCCCGACGACCTGCGCCGGCAATGGGACGAGATCGATGCCTACAACGCCACCGATCCGGGGATCCGGGTGCTCAAGGGGATCGAGAGCGACATCCTGATCGACGGGGCACTCGACTACCCTGACGACCTGCTCGCGGGATTCGACTTCATCATCGCCAGCGTGCACTCGCGCTTCACGCTGGGCCGCGACGAGATGACCGCGCGGTTCCTGCGGGCGATCGCGTCGCCGTACCTCAGCATCCTGGGCCACCCCACCGGGCGGTTGCTGCTGTCGCGCGAGCCGTACGAGGTCGACCTCGATGCGATCTTCGAGGCGGCCGGCGCCGCCGGGATCGCGATCGAGATCAACGCCGATCCGCACCGGCTCGACCTCGACTGGCGCGTGCTCCGCCGCGCCCGCGAGGCCGGGGTGATGATCTCCATCGGCGCCGACGCGCACAACATCGCGGGGCTGGCCAACGTCGAGTTTGGCGTGGGAATCGCCCGCAAGGGCGGCCTCGGACCCGACGACATCCTCAACTGCCTCGACGCCGACGCATTCACCGCCTTCGCCTGCAAGCGCCGGCCCTGATGCCGCGCGAGTCGAAGGCGGCACGACAGGAACGCGCGCTCGAGATCCTCGCCCGGCTCAAGGCCGAATACCCCGACGCGCACTGCGAACTGGATCACGAGGATCCGTACCAGCTCCTCGTGGCGACGATCCTGTCGGCCCAGTGCACCGATGCCCGGGTCAACATGGTCACGCCGGCGCTGTTCCGGCGCTATCCCGACCCCGAGTCGCTCGCGGCCGCGAAGCAGGAGGAGGTCGAGGAGCTGATCCGGTCGACTGGTTTCTTTCGCAACAAGGCGAAGTCGCTGATCGGGATGGCGCAGGCCGTCGTGGCCGGGCACGAGGGGAGCATTCCCGCCACCATGGAGGAGCTGCGCCCGCTTCCAGGAGTCGGGCGCAAGACCGCCAACGTGATTCTCGGCAATGCGTTCGGGATCAACGAGGGGGTCACGGTGGACACCCACGTCAAGCGGATCGCGGGGCTGCTCCGGCTCACCCGCGAGACCGATCCGGAGAAGGTGGAGCGCGACCTGATGGCGCTCTTCCCCCGGGACGACTGGGCGCTGCTCTCCCACTTGCTGATCTGGCACGGGCGGCGGGTGTGCATCGCCAACAGGCCAAAGTGCGGCGAGTGCCAGCTGCGTGAGCTGTGTCCGAGTTCCCAGGTTTAGGGGCGACATCGCGAAGGGCGAGGGGCGAAGAGCGAAGAGCGAGGAGCGAGGGGCGAGGGGCGAGGGGTGGCGAGGCGACTAGATTCCCGCGGACGCCACGCCCTTCGCCCCTCGCCCTTCGCATTGTCGCCACCGGAAGGATTCCATGAGCAAGACCGCAACCTTCGACACCGCCCGCGGCACCATCACCGCGGAGCTCTATGACGACGCCGCGCCGGGCACGGTGGCCAACTTCGAGAAACTCGCCAACAGCGAGTTCTACGACGGCACCCGGTTTCACCGCGTGATCAAGGACTTCGTGATCCAGGGCGGCGACCCGCTGTCCAAGGATCCCTCCAATCCGCGGGTCGGCACCGGCGGGCCGGGATGGACCATCAAGTGCGAGACCAAGGGGAATCCCCACAAGCACCAGGCGGGCTCGCTGTCGATGGCGCACGCGGGCAAGGACACCGGCGGCTCGCAGTTCTTCATCGCCCACTCACCGCAGCCGCACCTCGACGGCGTGCACACCGTGTTCGGCAAGGTGACCGAGGGGATGGACGTGGTGCTCGCGATCCGGCAGGGCGACGTGGTCAACACCGTGCGGGTGGGCTGACCATCCGCATCGACCTGGCCGTCCTCGCCGACCACGCGCTGGTCGACCAGCACGGCAAGCTCTCGGTGATCGGCGTCTGGCGCCACGTCACGCTCGGCGAGTTTCCCGGGGTGCATCCGCGCGCCCACCTGGTGCTGTTGCTCACCGGCCGCCGCGACGAGGTGGGCGATCACCGGGTGTCGCTGACACTGCGCGATCCGGACGACCAGGTGGTGCTCGAGCACAACGGCGGGCTGCAGATGATGGAGCCCCCCGCCGGGGTGACCGAGGTGGAGGCGCCCGGGATCGTGGTGCTCGACCTGCCGCTCGAGCGCCCCGGCCGCCACGCCATCGTGGTGGCGATCGACGGGCACGAGGCGGCCCGCATCGCGTTCACGGCGTCGCAGACCCCGAGGCAGGTGGGCGGGAGCCTGCACTAGGGCGACACCGCGAGCGGCGAGGGGCGAGGGGCGAAGCATGAAGGGCGGGCCGCCCTTCGCCCTTCGCCCCTCGCCTTGTCGCAGTAGACTTCCCGCATGCCCCCCCTCTCCCGCGATGCCGCCTGGACCCTGATGTGCGAATGGACTGCGTCGCCGGCGCTGCGCGCCCACATGCGCGCGGTCGAGCTGGCGATGCGGCACTTCGCGCCGCGTTACGGCGGTGACCCCGACTACTGGGGTGTCGTCGGCCTGGTGCACGACTTCGACTACGAGCGCTTCCCCAACGCCGAGCGCGCCGCCGATCGCGAGCACCCCACCGAGGGCGTCAATCACCTCCGGTCGCTCGGCTTTCCGGAGGACGGCTGCCAGGCGATCCTGGGTCACGCCGAGTTCACCCACACCCCGCGAACCACCGACATGGCGCGAGTGCTCTTCGCGGTGGACGAGCTGGCGGGGTTCGTGGTGGCGTGCGCGCTGGTGCGTCAGTCGAAGTCGCTCGCCGACCTCGAGGTCAAGTCGGTGAAGCGG
>CALGOK010000208.1 GCA_937961295.1 uncultured Gemmatimonadota bacterium | reverse complement strand
CCCACGCCCCGCCCCGGCCGGCCCGGGCCGGGTCACTTGTAGACGGCGAACTCGTTGTTCTTGTACTTGGCCCAGTAGGCGTCGAGGTCGACCCGGACCTTGTTGCTGAGCAGCAGCACCCCGAACAGGTTCGGGAACGCCATCCCCAGGATCATCAGGTCGCCGAAGTTGAGGATGTTGGTGGCGGTGACCACCGACCCGAGGAACGTGAAGATCACGAACACGAACTGGAAGATCCGGCTCTTGCCGTCGCCCACCAGGTAGGTCCAGCACCGCTCGCCGTAGTAGCTCCACGAGATCATCGTCGAGAACGCGAACAGCAGCACGCACACGCCGAGGACGTACGGGAACCAGCTGATGTGCTGGCCGAACGCGCGCGAGGTGAGCGCCGCGCCGTTGTTGCCGGCGATCAGCGCCGCGTTGTCGGGATTGGCGTACGACCCGGTGATCACGATCACCAGCGCCGTCATGGTGCACACCACCACCGTGTCGATGAACGGCTCGAGCAGCGCCACGATCCCCTCGCGCACCGGGTAGGGGGTCCGCGCCGCGGAGTGGGCGATCGCCGCCGAGCCGGCACCGGCCTCGTTGGAGAAGGCCGCGCGCCGGAAGCCCTGCACCAGCACGCCGATGAACCCGCCGTAGCCCGCCTCGGGGGTGAACGCCCCGTCGAGGATCGCGCCGAACGCGTTGGGAATCACGCTGAAATTGTCGAACAGGATGAACAGCGCGGCGGCCACGTAGATCGCCACCATCGACGGCACGATCTTGTCGGCCACCTCGGCGATCCGGCGGATCCCGCCGATGATCACCACGCCCACCAGCAGCGACATCGCGAGGCCGTAGATCCACGGGTACGCCACCCGGAACGGCATCGACTCCTGCAGCGCGCCCATCGACTGGTTGACCTGGAAGGTGTTGCCGCCGCCCAGCGAGCCGCCGATGCAGAGGATCGCGAACAGCACCGCGAGCACCCTGCCGGTCTTCGCCCAGCCCAACTCGCCCAGGCCGTTGGACAGGTAGTACATCGCGCCGCCCATCACGTGGCCGTCGGAGCGGACCTGGCGGTACTTCTGGCCCAGGGTGCACTCGGTGAACTTGGCCGACATGCCGATCAGGCCGGCGACGATCATCCAGAACGTGGCACCCGGGCCGCCGATCGACACCGCGATCGCCACGCCGGCGATGTTGCCCAGGCCCACCGTGGCGGAGAGCGCGGTGGTGAGCGCCTGGAAGTGCGACACCTCGCCCATGTCGTCGGGATTGCTGTACTTCCCCCGGGTGACGTTGATGGCGTGCTTGAATCCGCGGAGGTTGATGAAGCCCATCCGCAGCGTCAGGTACACCGACCCCAGCACCAACCAGAGCACGACGATCGGCAGCTGGAGGTTGGTCTCGCTGGCGTTGTCCCAGAACATCACGTCGAAGAAGAACACCGCCGAGAACGGCGTGACGATGAAGGTCCCGAAGACGCCATCGATGGCGTCCATGATGCCCTGTCCCGCCGCAACGGGGGCGGCCACCGAGTCGGCCGCCTGGGCGGCAAGCGACGTGGCAGCGAGGGAAAGCAGCGCGAGGGCCGCGGCGAACGGGCGCACGAGCGGGGATCGACGCGTCATGTCACGTCCTGGAGGGAGGTTGGGATATTGATGAGATGCAGTACGAAGGGCCGACGCGCAAGGTTGCGGGCCCCCCGGGATGTCAGACGCTGTAGTTCGGTGCTTCGCGGGTGATGGTCACGTCGTGGGGGTGCGACTCGCGCAATCCGGCGGTGGTGATCCGGACGAACTCGGTCTCCTCGCGGAGCTCGGCCAGCGACGCCACGCCGCAGTAGCCCATGCCGCTCCGCAGCCCGCCGGTCATCTGGAAGAGGACGTCGGCCACGGGGCCCTTGTACGGCACCCGCCCCTCGATCCCCTCCGGCACCAGCTTGGTCGGCGACACCTCGCCGTCCTGGAAGTAGCGGTCGGCGCTGCCGTCCTGCATCGCCGACATCGAGCCCATCCCCCGGATCAGCTTGAACCGCCGCCCCTCGGCCAGGATGCTCTCGCCCGGCGACTCCTCGGTGCCCGCCAGCATCGAGCCCATCATCACGCTCTCGGCGCCAGCGGCGAGCGCCTTGACCACGTCGCCGCTGTACTTGATCCCGCCGTCGGCGATCACCGGGACGTCGCCCGCGCCGCGGACCGCGTCGAAGATCGCCGTCACCTGCGGCACGCCCACGCCGGTGACCACCCGCGTGGTGCAGATCGAACCCGGCCCGATTCCCACCTTCACCGCGTCGACGCCGCGCTCCACCAGCGCCCGGGCGCCGCTCTCGGTGGCCACGTTGCCGGCCACCAGCTGGACGTCGGGAAACGCCTCGCGCAGCGCGGCCACGGTGTCGAGCACGCCGGCCGAGTGGCCGTGCGCGGAGTCGATCACGATCACGTCCACCCCGGCGCCGACCAGCGCCTTGGCGCGGGTCCGCGCGTCGGCGCCGGCGCCCACCGCCGCGGCCACCCGGAGCCGGCCGTGCTGGTCCTTGTTGGCATCGGGATGCTCGCGCCGCTTGAAGATGTCCTTGACGGTGATCAGCCCCTTGAGCAACCCGTCGGCGTCGACCACCGGCAGCTTCTCGATCCGGTGCCGCGCCAGGATCGCCTCGGCCTCGTCGAGGGTGGTCCCGACCGGCGCGGTGACCAGCTTCTCGCGCGTCATCGCATCGGCGATCGGACGGTCGAGCGCCGTCTCGAACTGGAGGTCGCGATTGGTGATGATGCCGATCAGGCGCCCGGCGCCGTCGACGATCGGCACGCCCGAGATCCGGAACCGGCCCATCAGCGCATGCGCCTCGCGGACCGGGCGATCGGGCCCGAGGGTGATCGGGTTGAGGATCATCCCGCTCTCGCTGCGCTTGACCCGGTCCACCTCCGCCGCCTGGCGGTCAACCGACATGTTCTTGTGGATCACGCCGATGCCGCCCGCGCGCGCCATGGCGATCGCCATGTCGGCCTCGGTGACGGTGTCCATCGCCGCGGAGATCAGCGGAATGTTGAGCGGGATCGCGCGCGTGAAGCGCGTCGCAGTGGAGACGTTGCGGGGGTGAACGGTCGAGTGGCGCGGGAGGAGCAGGACGTCGTCAAACGTCAGCCCGTGGTCGGGCCGGACCCGGCTCATGCCGGCCGCCCCGCCGGTCCGCATCGAAGTCGCGTCGGATACATCACCAATCCTACTTCCCGCAGACCCCGTCCATCAACCCGCGGGATCCTTGGCACTGGTGTCCGGGGTGCCCGGGGTGGCATCGGGCCGCTCGGGTGGGGGGGCGGCACCCCCCTCGGGGCCCTTGGCGACCCGCGCCGCCTCGTCGACCACCGACTGGGCCGCCGACGCCAGCCCGCGCATCACCTTCGAGGCGCCGTCGAAGAAGGTCACCGTACCCGAAATCGCG
>CALGOK010000207.1 GCA_937961295.1 uncultured Gemmatimonadota bacterium | reverse complement strand
CGGCAGCGACGCCTACTTGCACGGTACCGGCGCCGTGGTGCCCGGCCTCGAGCGGCACGGCCTGGTGCTCAAGGGTCTGGCGGCGAGCTACGGGGCGGCCGAGACCGGGAAAGACGTGGTTCCTTGATCGGGACGCTCGCCGCCAGCATCGGGATCCTGCTCGCTGCCACACCGCTCGCGGCGCGGCAGCAGGGTCCGTCATCGGCTCCCGCCGACCCCCTCGTCGTCTATCTCATGACCATGGGGCCGGGCGAGGCGATCTACGAGCGGTTCGGCCACAACGCCATCTGGGTGCGCGACACCGTGGCCGGTACCGACCGGATCTACAACTTCGGGATGTTCGACTTCCAGCAGGAAAACTTCTACTGGAATTTCGCCAAGGGCCGTCCGCGGTACTGGTTGGACACCTGGAGTCTCGAAGGGACGATGCGGGTGTACAGCGCCACCCGCCGCACGGTGGAGGTGCAGGAGCTCGCACTCACCGCGGCGCAGAAGGCGGATCTGGCGGCCTCGCTCGCCTTCAACGCCAATCCCGAGAATCGCACCTACACGTACGACTACTACCTCGACAACTGCAGCACCCGCGTGCGAGACGCGCTCGACCAGGTGCTCGGCGGCGCGCTCCGGCGCGCGACCGAGGGCGTTCCCGGCGAGGGATCGTTCCGGTTCCACACCCAGCGCTCCACCACCAACGACCCCTGGATGTACCTCGGCATCCTCGCCGCGATGGGTCCGCGCGCCGACGCGCCGCGCGACCAGTGGGAGGAGATGTTTCTGCCGGAGAAGGTGCAGGACCGGGTGCGCGAGCTGCGGGTGCGCGACGAGGCGGGCCGCGAGGTGCCGCTGGTCGCGCGCGAGGCGACGCTGCTCGAGTTCGACGAGTTCGCGGTGCTGCCGGCACCGCCGGACTGGACCTGGCCGCTGTTGGGGATCGGCGCGCTGATCGCGGCAGTGATGGCCAGCGGCGTGATCGCCGGAGGGGTCGGCGTCGCGGGTCGCGTGGCGGCCGGAGCGTGGAGCGTCGTTGCGACGCTCGCGGGGGTGCTGCTGGTGTTCCTCGGCGGCTTCACCGACCACGTGATGACGGCGTGGAACCTCAACCTCACGCTGCTTTCCCCGCTTGCCGCGGTGATCATCGCCCTGCTGTTCGTGCGTCGCGATCGGCCGTGGCTGGTGACTGCCGCGAAGGCCTACGGGGCGATCGCGATGCTGGGCGCGATCGTCACCCTGACGCTGCACCCCCAGGACAATCGGGAAGTCGTGGCGCTCGCCCTGCTCCCGTCGCTCGCCGCAGTCGTGGTGGCGGTTGCCGTCAGCCGCCGACGCGCCGCAGCGCCGCCTGTGCCTCGCTGAATCCCGGCGCCGCCTGCACCGCGGCGCGATAGGCCGTGGCGGCCGCGGCGCGATTGCCGTCGGCCTCGGCGGCGAGCCCGCGACCGAAGGCCAGCAGCGCGTCGAGCGGGATGCCGGCGCCGCCGCTCCCCGGTCGGCCGCCCACGCCCGGTTGGGCGGTGAGCTGGTCGGCCAGCGCCGCGACGGCGAGGGCGAGCTGCTCGCGCTTGAGGTAGGCCGGGTCGCCACGCACCACCGCAAGCGGCTCGCCCGTCGCGGCGTCGATCAGCCGGGCCTCGAGCTGGATGTCACCGTACTGGTCGAGCAGCGACCCCACCACCAGCAGCTTGGCGCCGGCCCGGCTGGCGGCGTCGCGAGCGGCGGCTATGTTGACCCGGCCCGGTCGCCGGGTGTCGGCGGGGGCGATCGCCACCACCCGGGCGGCGGCCCGTTCCCCCAGCCGGCTGGAGAGGAGTGCCGCCATTGCCCGGCCCAGGGCGTCGTAATCGCCCCGGTCGAGCCCCACCGAACCGTGGGTCTCGAACCCGCCCACCGAGACGCCATCCTGGGCCGCCAGGGCCGGGATTGGGGTCGCAAGTGCAAGGGCGAGAAGGAGTTGCGATCTCGGGGCCATGGTCGCTCCGGGTTGGGCGGCAGGGGGATTCAGAGGAGGGGACGATCCGGGGACCCCCCGTTGTACGCAAGTGCTGACGCTGGGTATATTTTCAGGCTATCGTGGTTCCGCAAGGGGACTACGGCGCCCGCAACCCGAGGGACCTGTCGTGAAGCCGAATCTCCACCCCGTCTACCAGACCGTGACGGCGCACTGCCAGTGCGGCAACACCTTCGAGACCCGCAGCACCGCGAACAGCATCTCGGTGGAAGTCTGCGCCCAGTGCCATCCGTACTTCACCGGCAAGCAGCGCCTGGTGGACACCGCCGGCCGCATCGACCGCTTCCGCCGGAAGTACGCGGACACCGCGACGCCCAAGTCCTGATCCGTGGACGTCCGACTCCGCCAGGCGCTCGCGCGGGCGGAGGAGGTCGCCCGGCAGCTGGCTGAACCGGCGACCGCCGCCGATCCCGCCAAGCTGACCTCCCTCGGCCGCGAACACGCCCGGTTGCACCCGGTCGTGCGCGCGGCCGATGCGTTGCGGCGTGCCGAGCGCGAACTCGCCGGGGCCCGCGAGCTCCAGGCCGACGGCGACGCCGAGCTGGCCGCGATGGCGGCCGACGACGTCGACCGCCTCGATGCGGAGGTGACGCGGCTCCGTGAGGAGCTCGCCGAGCTGCTCGCCCCGCGCGACCCGCACGATGATCGCGACGCGATCCTCGAGATTCGCGCCGGCACCGGTGGCGACGAGGCGGGACTCTTCGCCGCCGACTTGCTGCGCATGTACTCCCGCTTCGCTGAACGGCACGGCCTCAAGGTCGAGATGATCTCCAGCACCGAGGGGAGCGTCGGAGGCATTCGCGAGGCGGTCGTGGCGGTGCGCGGTCAGGACGCGTTCGGGCTCTTCCGCCGCGAGTCGGGGGTACATCGGGTGCAGCGGGTGCCGGCCACCGAGCAGCAGGGCCGCATCCACACGTCGGCCGCGACGGTGGCCGTGCTCCCCGAGGCCGAGGAGGTCGACGTCGCGATCGACCCGCAGGACCTCAAGATCGACGTCTTCCGCTCGTCGGGGCCCGGCGGCCAGAGCGTCAACACCACCGACTCCGCGGTGCGGATCACCCACCTCCCCTCGGGGATCGTGGTGTCGCAGCAGGACCAGAAGTCGCAGCTGCAGAACAAGATCAAGGCGATGGAGGTGCTGCGCGCGCGACTGCTCGACCGGATGCTGGCCGAACAGGAGGCGGCGCGCTCGGCGGAGCGGAAGGCGATGGTGGGCACCGGCGATCGGTCGGGGAAGATCCGCACCTACAACTTCCCGCAGAGCCGCGTCACCGATCATCGCATCGGGCTCTCGGTGCACAACCTCGACGACGTGCTCGACGGGCACATCGATGAGCTGGTGACGGCGCTGCGGCGCGCCTCGCGCGAGGAGGTCGAGCGTGGCTGAGGTGCGCACGCTGACGCGCGACGCGCTCTGGGAGGCCGGGGCGGCGATCCTGGCACCCACCGGGCTCCCCGAGCCCCGCCGCGAGGCGGTGCGCATCGGCCGCGAGCTCGAGCCCGGCACCGCGGCGATCGATCCGCGCGCGATGGTCGATCCGGTCTTCGCGGCGCGCTACCTCGCCGCGGTGCGGCGTCGCGCCGCCGGTGAGCCGCTGGCGCATGTCACCGGGTGGACGGGGTTCCGGCACCTGACGCTTGCCAGCGATCGCCGCGCGCTGATCCCGCGTCCCGAGACCGAGGGGCTGGTGGAGCTGGCGCTGGCGCGCTGCCGCACCGGCGTCGCCGCGGACATCGGCACCGGTACGGGGGCGATCGCGCTCTCGCTGGCGCACGAGGGTGCGTTCACCGAGGTGATCGGCACCGACCTCTCGCCTGACGCGCTGGCGCTGGCCCGTGAGAATGCCGCGCGCACCGGCCTGGCAGTGACGTGGCTGGAGGGTGACCTGCTGGCCCCGCTCGCGGGGCGATCGGTGGACCTGCTGGTGTCGAATCCGCCCTACCTTACGGAGGCGGAGCATGCCGAGCTCGACCGCTCGGTGCGCAATTGGGAGCCCGCGTTGGCGCTCCTTGGCGGGGCCGATGGCCTCGCCGCCTATCGCCGGCTGTTCGCCGGGGCGCCCGAGGTGGTGGTGCCCGGCGGCTGGCTGGTGCTCGAGGTCGATGCCCGGCGCGCCCGGGAGACGGCCGACCTGGCCGGTCCCGCGTGGCGGGACGTGGCCATCCTTGACGACCTGTTCGGCCGCGCGCGCTATCTGGTGGCGCGGCGGGAGACCTGACGATGATCGATGAAAAGGCGCAGGACCTCGGCCGGCTGCTGGGCCAGTCCCCGGAATACCAGGCGCTGCGACGTGCCGAGCAGGCGCTGCGCGACGACAAGGAGGCGCAGCAGAAGCTCGAGACGATCTCGCGGCTCACTCGCGAATTCGACGGGATGATGGCGCAGGGCCAGTCGCCGAGCGAGGAGCAGGCCAAGGAGTACGAGACCACGCTGCGCGAGTTCGAGGTGTCGCCCGCCGGGCAGGGCTACCTCGTGGCGCGGGCCAATGTCGACAAGCTGATGCAGCGCGTGAACCAGGCGATCGGCGAGGGGATCGAGCGCGGCGCCACCAGCGGGATCATCACGCTCTGATGTCGCGCGGCTGCTTCGTGGTGGTCGAGGGGCCCGAGGGCGCGGGGAAGAGCACCCTCGTGGCCGCGCTCGCCGATCGGATGCGCGACGCGGGGGCGGAGCCGGTGCTGGTGCGCCAGCCCGGCGGGACCCGCGTTGCCGAGGCGCTTCGGCATGAGCTGCTCGACGCGGACCGGCAGTGGACCGCCGAGCAGGAGCTGCTCTATGTCGCCACCGCGCGCGCCGACCTGATGGCCCACGTGGTCGTGCCCGCGCTGCAGGGCGGCCGGGTGGTGCTCTGTGACCGACACGATCTGTCGACCTATGCGTATCAGGGGGCAGGGCGCGGCGTGCCGGAGGACCGGATTCGCTGGGTGCTCGAGGCGGCCACGGGAGGTCGCCATCCTGACATCACCCTGGTGCTGGACATCGATCCCGGCACCGGGCGCACCCGGCAGGGCCTCGCCGGGAAGGGCGCCGACCGCCTCGAACGCGAGGACCTGGCGTTCCACGAGCGGGTGGCCCGCCACTACCGTTCAACCTCGGGGCCGGGGGTGCACCATCTCGATGGCGGCGCGTCCCCCGAGGCAGTGCTGCGCGGGGCATGGCAGGCACTGGCCGCGTCGCGCCCCGACCTGTTCCAGCCGGTGGCCGAACCGGCCTGACCCCACGAGGCCGGCACGCCGGCACCCGGGAGAGTGATGACCTCGATTTCGACTCGCACGACGCGCGCCCGCTGGTGGCTGGTGCTGATGATCGGCACCGTCTCGTTTGCCAGCGGTGGCTGGCTGCTGCACGGCTCGGCGCAGTCGCCCGCGCTCAACGGCGACGAACTGTTCGACCGGGTGCTTGGCGCCGTGACGCGGTACTATGTCGACTCGCTGCCGGCCGATTCGCTGATGCGCAAGGCGGCGCAGGGGATGCTCCACCAGCTCGGCGATCCGTACTCCACGCTGCTCGAGGGCGAGGACTACCGGCAGCTCACCGAGCAGACCACCGGCAACTACGGCGGACTCGGCATCCAGATCGACGTGCGCGAGGGATGGATCACCGTGGTCGCGCCGCTGCCGCAGACCCCGGCCGAGCGGGCCGGGATGGAAGCGGGCGACCAGATCGTGACCGTCGACGGGAAGTCGACCCAGGGGCTCAACCAGGACGAGGCGATCAAGGCGCTTCGCGGCAAGCCCGGCACGTCGGTGGAGATCCAGGTGCGGCGGCCGGGGCTCTCGGCGCTGCTCGCGTTCACCATCACCCGCGAGACGATCCACAACCGCTCGGTGCAGCCCGGCACGATGCTGGGCGACGGCATCGGGATGGTGCAGCTCAACCCGGTGAGCGAGACCTCGGCGGATGAGCTGCGCGAGGAGATCGACGCGCTGCGGACGAAGGGGATGCGGGCGCTGGTGCTCGACCTGCGGGCCAATCCGGGCGGGCTGCTCGACCAGGGTGCCGCGGTGTCGGACCTCTTCCTCGACCCGGGGCAGCAGATCGTCTCGACGCGCGGGCGCGCCGAGGGGATGTCGCGGATCTTCGCCGCCGAGCGCGATCAGCCCTGGCCCGAGTTGCCGGTGGTGGTGCTGGTGAACCAGTGGACCGCCTCGGCGGCAGAGATCATCGCGGGCGCGCTGCAGGACAACGACCGCGCGGCGGTGGTCGGGCTGCCCACGTTCGGCAAGGGGCTGGTGCAGTCGCTGTTCAACCTCGGCAACGGCCGCGCGCTCAAGCTCACCACGGCGCGGTGGTACACGCCGAGCGGTCGCAGCATCCAGCGGGAGCTGGGGAGCGAAGAGGAGCAGGTGCGCGGCGCGCAGGCGCTGACCGACGCGCTCGATTCCCTCGACGTCGATTCGCTGCCGACGCACCGCACCGTCAGCGGCCGGATCGTGCGCGGCGGTGGCGGGATCGTGCCCGACCGCCTGGTCCGCGGCGACACCCTCACCAACGGCGAGCGCGATTTCGTGCGCGCGCTGGGCGGCAACGTCGCGGCATACCGCGATGCGCTGGTCGGCTCGGCGCTCGAGATCAAGGAACGGCGGATGGTGACAGCCGAGGCGTTCACGGTCACGCCCGCGATGCGGCAGCTGGTGCTCGACCGGCTCGCACGCAGCGGCGTGCGGGTGTCCGAGGCCGTGGCGTCGGGCGCCACCGACCTGATCGACGACCAGCTCGGCTACGAGGTGGCGCGCTACGTCTTCGGGCGCCAGGCCGAGCTGCGCCGACGCGGGCTGGACGATGCGCAGGTCCGTGCTGCCACGGAGCTGCTGCGCGGCGCTGCCACGCCCCGCGACCTGATGCAGAAGATCGCGACGCGGTGAACGCGCCGCCGGTCGCGGTGGTGGGCGGGGGGCGCGTCGGGCTGTCGCTCGCACGCGCCCTCGCGCAATC
>CALGOK010000206.1 GCA_937961295.1 uncultured Gemmatimonadota bacterium | reverse complement strand
GTGATCGACGGGAACGATCGACGTCGGGGTGATCCGGGACCCGTCGCGCCGCGCGCGGCGCGACAGCGAACCGGTTTCTGCGCGCGTCCTCAGGATTCCGATCATGGCGTCACCTCCCGGTTCGTCGCGGCCAACTCGGCGCGGCCCTCGGGCACCACCGACACGATGGCGCGCGGGCCGACCAGGTACTCTGCCACCACCCGCTGCACGTCGGCGGCGGTGACGGCCTTGAGCCGGTCGAGGTCGCGCTGGAACGCGTCGGGCGTCCCGGTCTCGTAGTAGTACTCGTTGAGCTGGTCGGCCTTGCCGAACACCGTCTGGATGCTGGAGAGGAAGCCCGACTCGATCACGTTGCGCGCCTGCTCCATCTCGCGCGCGGTGGGCCCCTCGGCGGCGAGTCGGCGCAGCTCCTCGTCGATCGCCTGCTGCAGCGCCGGCAGCGCGACGCCGGGCTTGGCGGTGGCGATGACCTGGAAATCGCCGGCCAGCCGCTTGTGGTCGGGGAACGCGAACACCCGGGTCACCGACTGGTCGTCATACTCCAGTCGCTTGGTGAGGCGCGAATTCTTCGAGCCGGCGAGGACCTGTGCCGCGACCCGCAGCGCCGCATCATCCGCGGTCCAGGCGCGGGTCGTGTGGAACACGTAGTAGAGGCGCGGCAGCTGCACCCGGTCCTCGAGCAGCGCCGGCGTGTCTCGCGTCATCCGGGGCTGGACCGCGGCGGGCCGCTCGATCGCCGGGCCGCGCGGGATGTCGCCGAAGTATTTCCGCGCCAGCGCAAGCACCTCGTCGCGCCGCACGTCGCCCGCCACCACCAGCGCGGCGTTGTTGGGCGCGTACCAGGTGCGGAAGAAGTCCTTGACGTCATCGAGCGACGCGGCGGAAAGGTCGGCCATCGAGCCGATCACCGGCCACGAATAGGGATGCCCGGCCGGATACAGCAACGGGGGAAGGACATCACCCACCTTGCCGTAGGGCTGGTTCTCGTAGCTCTGCCGCCGCTCGTTCTTCACGATGTCGCGCTGGGCGTCGAGCTTTTCCTGGTCTATGGTGGGGAGCATCCACCCCATCCGGTCTGCCTCGAGCCAGAGCATCAGCTCCACCGCGGAGCGCGGACCGATCTCGTAGTAGTTGGTGCGGTCCTCGGTGGTGGATCCGTTGTTGTTCGCTCCTGCCGCCTCGAGTGCCCGGTCGAACGTCGGATAGGGCGCGTGCTGCGACCCCATGAACATCAGGTGCTCGAAGAGGTGCGCGAAGCCGGTTCGGCCCGGCTTCTCGTCACCGGAGCCGACATGGTACCAGATGTCCACCATCGCGATCGGCGCCGAGTGGTCCTCGTGCACGATCACGGTGAGGCCGTTGGCCAGCGTGTCGACGGAGGCGGGAACCGAGACCGACTGGGCTCCGGCGGTGCCGGCACCGAGGAGGAGCAGGAGGGCGGAGAGGGTGCGGGAACTTCGTGGCATGCGGGATTCCTTGAATGGCGACAACGCGAGGGGCGAGGGGCGAGGGGTGGTGCAGGAGGCGATCCACCTCGCGCCGCGGTAATCTACGCAACCACGCCGGGAGATCGTTTCAGCTGCGCGCTTCGCCCCTCGCCCCTCGCGCTGTCGCGTCAGAGGTCGAACGTCTCCCCATGTCCCGGCACCTCGACCTGCTCCACCCCCTCCTCGAGCAGCAGCTTGCGCATGCCCTCGAGCGCCTCGGGTTCGCCGTGAACGCAGAAGGCGCGGCGCACCGGGCCACCGAGGCCGCGGACCCAGCGGCGCAGGTCGTCGCGGTCGGCGTGGGCCGAGTACCCCTCGATGCTGACGATCTCGGCGCGGATCTCCCGCTCCTCGCCGAAGATCCGGATCGGCCGCTTGCCGTCGCGGAGCCGCCTCCCGAGGGTGTGCTCGGCCTGGAACGCGACGAACACGATGGCGTTGGCCGGATCGTCGCCGTGGTTGAGCAGGTGATGCAGGATCCGTCCCGACTCGACCATGCCGCTCGCGGCGATGATCACGGCGGGTCCGCTGCGCCGGTTGAGCTGCTTCGACTCGTCGACGCTGCGGATGTAGCGCACCAGGCGGTGGTCGAGGATCCGCGCGGTGTCCTGCACCAGCGATTCCGTGCGGTCGAACACCTCCGGATGCATCCGGAAGACGTCGGTCGCCTCGAGCGCCAGCGGCGAGTCGATGAAGATCGGCACCTCGGGGATCTCGCCGTCGCGCAGCAGCTCGTGCAGCGCATAGACGATCTCCTGGGTGCGGCCGAGCGCGAACGCCGGGATCAGCAGCTTGCCGCCGCGGCCGGCGACGCGGCGCACCAGCGCGCCGAGCGCGTCGCGCGCATTCCGCATCACGCCATGGGTGCGGAGCGCGTAGGTGCTCTCGATGATCAGCGCATCGACGGCTCCGGTGGGCGGCGATGGGTCGCGGATGATCGGCTGGCCCCAGCGCCCGATGTCACCCGAGAAGACGATCCGCGGGTCGCCGTCGCGGTCGCCGGTGACCGCCACGCTGGCGCTGCCGAGGATGTGCCCGGCATCGTGGAAGGTGGCGGTGAGTCCGGTGTGGTCCACCCGGAACGGCCTGCCGTACGGATGGCCGTGCATCAGCTCCTGCACCCGCGTGGCGTCGGGGACGGTGTAGAGCGGGGCGGCGTTAGGGCCGGCACGCCCCTTCTTCTGCAGCCACGCGAAGTCCGACTCCTGGATCCCGGCGGCGTCCGCGAGCATCACCGCGCAGAGGTCGCGGGTGGCGGGGGTGGCGTGGATCGCGTTGTCGTAGCCGCGCGCGGCGAGCAGCGGCAGGCGCCCCGAGTGATCGATGTGCGCGTGCGAGAGGACCACCGCGTCGAGCTGGCGCGGGTCGAACGGCAGCTCCTCGTTGAGCCGGCGCGACGCCTCGCGACGACCCTGGAAGAGGCCCATGTCGAGCAGCACGCGCCGCCCGTGCATCTCCACCAGGTGGCACGAGCCGGTCACCTGGCCGGCGGCGCCCCAGAACGTGATCCGGCGATCGCTCATGGCCAGAGGCTCCGGGCGGCGAGGATCGGCAGCTTGAGCGCCTCGCCGAGGAGGTAGCGCAGCTCGGTGCCGAACCGCGACGAGATCGGCGAGGTGGCGGTGGGCGAGGTCCACGCCTCGAGCCCGAGTCGGCGCGCCTCGAGCCGCAGCCGCGCGAGGTGGAACGGATCGCTCACCAGCAGCACGCGATCGTGCCCCTGCCCGCGCAGCCAGCCAGCCACCGCGTCCATCGAGCCCGCGGTGCTGCGCCCCTCGGCCTGCACCACGATCGAGTCGGGCGGAATGGCAAGGCCGAGGAGGTAGCGGCGCCCCGCGGTGGCCTCGCTCATCCGGTCGCCCGGCACGATCCCGCCGGTGACGACGATGAGGTCGGCCCATCCCTCGCGATAGAGCTCCGCGGCGTGATCGAGCCGGGCCTCGAACACCGGCGACGGGCGGCCATCGTATTGCGCGGCGCCGAGCACCACGATGGCGTCGGCGCTGAAGCGCTGGTCGAGCCGGGACACCGCCACCACGGTCACGAAGGAGAGGAGGTACACGGCGGCCGTGGCGAACGCGATCACCGCGGCCCAGCGGCGCCCGGCGCGGCTCAGAAGGGGAACGCTTCCCCCTCGCGCGGCACGATCACGTCGCGCACGCCCTCTTCGCGGAGGATCGTCACCATCATCGCGACGGCGAGGTCGTCGCCGTGCACCACGAAGGCGCGCCGCACCGGCCCGCCGAGCCCGCGGATCCAGCCGCGCAGCTCCTCGCCGTCGGCGTGGCCGCTGAACGCCGGCATCGCCTCGATCCGCGCCGCCACCGTGGCGGTGTCGCCGTTGATCGCCACCGACGTCGCGCCGTCGAGCAGCTGGCGACCCACCGACCCCTCCTCCTGGAATGCGGTGAGGACGATGGTGTGCCGGGCGTCGCCGAGGCAGCGGCGCAGGTGGTGCGCCGCGCGGCCGGTGTCGCCCATCTCGCTCGGCGCGATGATGATCGCCGGCGTGTCGAGCGCATCGAGCCGCTCGCGACCGCCCTCGCCGCCGCCCTGCTGCACCAGCGCCTGGTCGAACGGGCCGCCGAAGGTGCGGTACGCCTGCTCGCCGCGCGGGATCGCCTCGGGGTGGAGCCGCAGCAGGGTCGAGAACGACACCGGCGCCGGCGTGTCGAGCCAGACCGGGATCTCCGGGATCGCATCGCGACGCCAGAGTTCCTGCACCGTGCGCACGAACTCGTGCACCGGGCCGACGCTCGCCGCCGGCACGATGAGCTGGCCGCCGCGCGCGACGGTTTCGGTGATCACGGTGGCGAGGTGCTGCTGCGCGTCGGCGAACATCGGGTGGCGCGCGTGCGCGAACGGCCCGCCGATGATCAGCGTGTCCACCGGGCCCGGCAGCGGCTCGGGATCGTGCAACAGGGGAGAGCCCGGACGACCGAGGCACCCGGAATACACGATCCGGTGGGAGCCTCCCTCGCCCGTCCGGAGCTCGATCGAGGCCGAGCCGAGGATGTGGCCGGCATCGGCAAACTCGAACACGAGGTTGCGGCGGAGGTGGACCGGGCGCCGGTACGGCTGTCCGACCACCTGCGCCTGGGCGGCGACCACGTCGGCCAGCATGTACGGCGGCGCCTCGTCACCCTCGGGCGCCAGCGCAACCTCGGTGTGCAGCACGGCGGCGAGGTCGCGGGTGCCCTGGGTGGCGTGCACCGTGCCGCGGAAGCCATGGCGCACCAGCTGTGGCACCCGGCCGGCGTAGCTGAGCCCCGCGTGCGACAGCAGGATCGCGTCGACCTTGGCGGGATCGAGCGGCATCTCGCGGTTCTTGGCCGCGATCCGCGCGCGGGGGCCCTCGAACAGTCCCGCGTCGAGCAGCACCCGCGCGCCGGCGGCCTCGAGCAGGATCATCGAGCCGGTGGCGGTCGCGGCGCCGCCGAAGAAGGTCAGGGTGCGTGCGGTCATCGTGTCCCGAAGATCCGGTCGCCGGCGTCGCCGAGACCGGGAAGGATGTAGCCTTGCGCATTGAGCTCGCGGTCGAGCGCCGCGGCGTACACCGGCACGTCCGGATGCTGGCCGGTGAACGTCTCGACACCCTCGGGTGCCGCGACGAGGCAGAGCAGTGCCATGTCGCGCGCGCCCGCCTCCTTGAGCCGGCGCGCGGCCTCCGCGGCGGAACCGCCGGTGGCGAGCATCGGATCAAGGATCAGGAAGCGGTGATCGGCGGCAGGTGTCGGCACCTTGAAGTAATAGGAGACCGGCTGCAGCGTGTCGTGGTCACGGTAGAGTCCGATGTGCCCCACCCGCGCGGACGGGATCAACCGCAGGATGCCCTCCACCATGCCGAGGCCGGCGCGCAGGATCGGCACCAGCGCGATGCGCACGGCCACCTCCTCGCCGCGCATCGTCTCCAGCGGCGTCGTCACCTCGACCGACTCCGTGGGGAGGTCGCGGGTCGCCTCGAACGTCATCAGCGCGGCAATCTCGCCCACCAGCTCCCGGAAGTCGCGCGACGTGGTGCGGGCGTCGCGCAGCATGGAGAGCTTGTGGCGGATCAGCGGATGATCGAGGACCGTGAAGCCGCGTGCGGAGGCAGCAGACATGCGCTCAATGATCGGACAGCGTCCGGCCGGGGGCAAGGATGGAGATTGGAGACTCGAGACTGGAGATTCGAGGGTGCGTCCTCGAATCTCCAATCTCCAATCTCGAATCTCGGGGTATCCTTCCTCATGCCGCCCCCCACCGACGCCCCCGGCATCGTCGTCCCGCCGCCGATCGTCTTCCTGCTCGGCTTCCTGGCGGGAATGGGACTCGACGCCGTGCTCGACCTGCAGCGCTTCACCCTTCCAGGGTTCGTGGGGCCGACACTGATGCTTGCGGGCGCCGCGACGGGGCTCTGGGGCGCCGCCACCTTCCGTCGCCACCGAACGGGGATCCTGCCGCACCAGGCCGCCGTGACGGTGGTGACCACGGGTCCCTATCGCTTCACCCGCAACCCGATGTACCTCGGCCTCGCGACGGTGCATGTGGGGACGGCGATGCTGCTCGGCCGCACCGGACCGCTGATTGCCCTGCTGCCGACGATCGCGGCGCTGCAGTACCTGGTGATCGCCCGGGAGGAGCGCTACCTCGCCGCCAAGTTCGGCGAGTCGTACCGGCGCTACCGGCAGCGCGTGCGACGGTGGCTGTGAGCGACCGACTCGAGGCGCTCCGCGCCATCTGGGCGAGCCGGATGCCGATCACCGGTGCGCTCGGTATCGAGGCGCTGGCCGCCACCGACCGGGAGCTGCTGCTCCGGCTGCCGCTGGCGCCCAACCGCAACCACAAGGGGACGATGTTCGCCGGGTCGCTCTCCGCGCTCGCGACGCTCGCGGGATGGAGCACGCTCTGGCTGCTGATGCGCGACGCCGACCGCGAATCGCACATCGTGATCCAGGACGCCAGCATCCGCTATCTGCGACCGGTGCGCACCGACGCGACCGCGCACGTGACGTTCCCGGGCCGCGACGAGCACGACCTGATGCTCGACACCTTCGCCCGCCGCGGCCGCGCACGGCTGCCGCTCGAAGTCGCCGTGCGCGACGAGTCGGGCGAGATAGTGGCGGGGTTCAGGGGGAGGTATGTGGTCCATAGGTAGCGACTCGCGATTGGAGATTCGAGATTGGAGGGATTCCTCAAGTCTCGAGTCTCCAATCACCAATCTCTGTTCAAGGCGCGACCCCCGCCTGCGTAATACCCACCTGGACACTACTTCGGAGCTTTCATGGACGACGCCACCAGGACGATGATCGCGAATCTCGAGGCCAAGACCGGGACGTCGATGGCCGAGTGGGTGAAGCGCGTGGGCAAGTCGGGCAGGGCGAAGCACGGCGAGATCGTGGCATGGCTCAAGGGTGAGCACGGGCTGACGCACGGCTACGCCAACCTGGTGGCGCACACCGCCAAGGGAAGCGCCGCAGCCACCGGCGGTCAGGGCGACGACGCGCTGGTGGCCGCGCAGTATGCCGGCGCCAAGGCACCGCTCAAGCCGATCTACGATGCGCTGGTCGCCGCCGTGACGAAATTCGGCAAGGACGTGGAGCTGGCGCCCAAGAAGGCCTACGTGTCGCTCCGGCGCAGCAAGCAGTTCGGGCTGATCCAGCCGAGCACCGCCACGCGGATGGATGTGGGGATCACGCTCAAGGGCACTCCGCCCACCGACCGGCTCGAGGCAGCGGGAAGCTGGAACTCGATGGTGACCCACCGGGTGCGCCTGTCCAGTGCGAAGGACGTGGACAAGGAGTTGGTCGGGTGGTTGAGGCAGGCGTACGATCGAGCGTGATGATGGAGGGTGGAGGATGGAGGATGGGGGACGGAGGGCGGAGGGGTCGTTCATTTCCACCCTCCATCCTCCATCCTCCATCCTCCATCATCCTGAGAAGCACTCCACCTGCGCCATGTCCGCGCGACGATACAGCAGCTGCAGCGACACCTGCATCTCCTGCATCGGCGACTGCCACATCCACCAGAGTCCCGAGGCGGTCTTTCCGGGCATCCGGAAGGCGTCCACCAGGTTGCCGTACGACGCGCCCTCGGTGTCGCGGGAGCACTTGAGCGGCTGCAGCTGGGCGCCCTCGTCCACCAGCGCCTTCTCGATCATCTGGCGGGTCACGAAGTAGCCACCCTCGCCCTGCTCCACCAGCATCGACGTGAGCAGCACGCCCATCCCCGAGAGGCCGGCCTGGGTGCCGCTCAGCGTGATGGTCGCCGGCAGCGCCACCGTGTCGCCCACCAGGGCGGTGAACCGGCCGATCCGGGTGTGGGTGATCCCCTGGTTCCGGGCCCACTGGTCGGTGGTGGGCACCGGACCGGCGCTCTCCCAGGTGACCGGCAGCGCGCTCCCCGTGGTCCACGGCAGCGCCCGGGTGCGCACCCCCGAATCGACCAGGAACGCGCCGAGGACGGTGCTGAGCCGCACCGGCTCTGGTTTCTGGGCCGGCAGGGCCGGGGCAATGAGGAGGGCAAGGAGGATCAGGCGGCGGGTCATGGCCGGGCTCCGGGACGGAGGGGGGTTCCTAGAGCATTGCGCCGGAAACCAGCTTGCGCCATCAGGGGCGACACCGCGAGGGGCGAGGGGCGAGGGGCGTACCTTTCAACCCCATGCGTGTCCTCGTCATCGGTGCGACTGGCCTGGTCGGCCGTGAGGTGCTGCGCGAGCTCGCCGAGCGCCAGGGTGTCACCGAGGTGGTGGCGCTGGTGCGGCGCGCGCCCGCGGCGCGCGAATCGGTGAAGGTTTCCTATCGGGTGGTCGATTTCCACCAGCTCGACAACCTTGACGACGCATTCGCGGTCGATGCGGTGATCTGCGCGATGGGCACCACGGCGCGTGCCACGCCCGACCCGGACCGGTACCGCCAGATCGAGGTCGAGATCCCGCTCGCGGTCGCACGACGCGCGCATGCCGCCGGTGCCACCCGGCTCGGCCTGGTGTCATCGGTCGGCGCCGACGCCGGTTCGCGCACAACGTACCTGCGCCAGAAGGGCGAGCTGGAACGGCAGCTCGAGTCGATGGGGTGGAAGCGGCTGGTGATCGCCCGCCCCTCGGTGCTCAAGGGCGATCGTCGCGAGTTCCGCTTCGCCGAGAAGCTGGGGATATGGTTGGGTGCGCTGCTGCCGGCGCGCTACAGGCCGGTGCACGCGAAGCGGGTGGCGGCGGAGCTGGTGGCCGCGGTGCTGCGCGGCGGGCCCGCGGTGGAAGTGCTCGACAACGTGACCCTGCGCGAGGGGATCGCCTGATGCGACGCGGACTGTTGTTGCTGATGCTGGCCGGCTGCACCGCAGCCGAACCCGAGTTCACTGCGTCGCATCGTGCCGCGATCGTCGACTCGGTCGAGGCGACGCTCGACGCGTTCAGCGCCGCGGTCGCGACGATGGACGCCGACAGCATTGCCGCCTTCTACGCCGCCGACTCGGCGTTCCGCTGGATCGAGGACGGCAGCGTGCGCTACCGGAGCCGCGACGACATCGCGACCGCACTCCGCGAGGCCGCGCCATTCATGCGCAACGTGGTGCTGCTCTACGACGGCACCGTGGTCACGCCGCTGGCGCCCGGGGTGGCGTCACTGGTCACCGGTTTCGCGCAGCGGTTCACCAATCCCGCCGGCGAGACCGGCGGCTTCGCCGGGGCGATCACCGCGGTGATGGTCCATCGCGAGGGGCGCTGGCAGTTCCTGAGCGGGCACACGTCGAGCCTGGCGCGGGGACGCGGGGCGGACGATCAGCCGCAATGATCAAGGTGCGGGCAGGATCTTGCCCGCCACGTCGCGTCGCGAGTGCACCGCCAGCTTGCGCAGCACGGCCTCCACGTGGTGGCGCACCGTGTGGACGCTGAGACCGAGCGCGTTTGCAATCTCCTCATTGGTGAGGCGCCGGGTCAGCAGCAGCGCCACCTCGCGCTGGCGGGCGGTGAGGCGGTACTGATCGCCGTTGACCGCCGGTGGGTCATCGGCGCGGATATAGGGAACGAGCACTTCCTCGCCGCTGGTGGCTCCGACTTCGCCACCAGCGGGCTCGTGGTGTCCCGCGGACTCCCGCTCCTGGTTCTCCATGGCCTGTTGCGCCGCGTGCCGTGGCGCCCAGCCATCACCACCCCGGCGCTCCTTCAGGGTTCCACGGTGGGCAACTCCTGCCCATGCGCGGCTGGGAACGCCTAGTAGTATCACCGGATCGGTCGGGGGCGCCAGGACGCCCGCCGCATCGAGCGACGGACGAGACCCCACCATTCTCGCTGAGGGAGCATCACCTCTGCCAGCAAGGAGGTCGTC
>CALGOK010000205.1 GCA_937961295.1 uncultured Gemmatimonadota bacterium | reverse complement strand
CGATCCCCTCTCGGAGATCTACCCGACCCTAAACAGCGCCTCACCGCGCGGATATCGCGCCAGCACCCGCTCGCGCAGGGCGCGGTTCTGCCGGCGCTCGAGCGTGGGGTCGTCGTCGAGCAGCGCGCGCGCGAGCCCGCGCGCCTCGCCCAGGAGGTCGGTGTCGTCCGGGAACCGCGCCACCTTGAATTCCATCCCGCCCGACTGCCGTGCGCCCAGCAGGTCGCCCTGGCGCCGCTCCTCGAGATCGAGCTCGGCGATCCGGAAGCCGTCGGTGGTGCCGGCGAAGGCGCGCAACCGCTCGGGCACCGACTCGGTGGCGGCGAGCAGGATGCAGTGCGACTCCCCCGCCCCGCGCCCGATCCGGCCGCGCAACTGGTGCAGCTGTGCGAGCCCGAACCGCTCCGGATGCTCGACCACCATCACGGTGGCATTGGGGACATCGATCCCGACCTCGATCACCGTGGTGGCCACCAGCACGCCGATCTCGCCGTCGCGAAACGCGCGCATCACCGTGTCGCGCTCGGTCGCCTTCACGCGGCCATGCACGAGCCCCACCGTGACGTCATCCCACTTTGCCTGGAGCGTCGTCGCCATCGTCTCCGCGGCGCGCAGGTCGGCGCGCTCGCTCTCCTCGATCACCGGGAGGACGATGTAGGCCTGGCCGCCACCGAGCGCCGTCTTGCGCACGAAGTCGATCACCCGCGCCCGTCCCTTGGGCGTGCGCACCGCCGTGCGGATCTCGCCGCGCCCCGGCGGCCGCTGCCGGAGCGTGGAGACATCGAGGTCACCGTAGCGGGTGAGCGCCAGCGACCGCGGGATTGGCGTCGCGGTGAGCAGCAGGGTGTCGGGCGCCTCGCCCTTGCCCATCAGCGCCGCGCGCTGCTCCACCCCGAATCGGTGCTGCTCGTCGATCACCACCAGGCCGAGGTGGGCGAAGGCGACTTGCTCCTGCACCAGCGCGTGGGTGCCGACCACCAGCGGCGCCTCGCCGCTGGTGAGCCGCTGCCGCACCGCGGTCTTCTCCTTGGGGCTCAGGCGACCCACCAGCAGCTCCGGCACGATGCCGAGCGGTGCCAGCAGCCGGGCGAGCGTGGCGTGGTGCTGCTCGGCGAGGAGCTCGGTGGGGGCCATCATCGCCGCCTGATAGCCGTTCTCCAGGGCGAGCAGCATGGCGAAGAGCGCCACGACCGTCTTGCCGGTGCCGACGTCGCCCATGAGCAGGCGATGCATCCGTTCCTCGGCGGTCATGTCGTCGAAGATCTCGCGGATCGCCTGCTTCTGATCGGCGGTGAGCTCCCATGGCAGCGCCTCGCGGAGCGCCGAGGTGTGGGTCTTGTGGACCGTGAACCGGGTGCCGCGCTGGCCGTGGCGGGCGACGTGCCGGGCCCGGGCGAGCATGAGCTGCAGGTCGAGCAGCTCGTCCACCGCCAGCCGCCGACGGCCGCGTTCCGCCTCGGCGAGGGTCGCCGGGCGGTGCACCGCGCGCAGCGCCTCGGCAAGGGCCGGCAGGGTGAAGCGCTCACGCAGGTCGGCAGGCAGGATATCGGCTGCCAGCGGGATCAGCGCCTCGAGGTGCTGGTCGATCAGGTGACGGATCTGCTTGTGGGTCAGTCCTTCAGTGGCGGGGTACACCGGCAGGACCCGGCCGGCCGCCTCGGGGTCGTCGGCGTCACCGAGGATCACCATCTCGCGCGGGGCCATCTGGCGGCCGTGGTAGAAGCGGATGGGCCCGGCCACCAGGAGCAGCTGGCCGACCTTGATGGTACGATCAAGGAACGCCTGCCCGGGCCAGGCGCACTCGAGCACCCCGCTGTGGTCCTGGAGCACGGCGTGGAAGATCCGGAGGCCCTTGCGGGTGGGCAGGACCCCCTTGGAGGTCACCCGGCCGACACACGCCACGTCGTCGCCGACCCGGGCCTTGGCCAGCGGGGTGACGCTGGAGGCATCGATGTAGCGGTGCGGCAGGTGGAGCAGCAGGTCGCCCACCCGCTCGATCCCCAGGCGAGCCAGCGCCTCGGCGCGCTTCTCGCCGACGCCCTTGAGGAACTGGACCGGTGTGTCGAGGCGGAGGGCGGGCATCACGGAACGATACCGGGTCGCAGGGAGACCACAAACCGGAGGGCCGCGACATGCGGTGGTGGCACGGGATCGGAGTGACGGCAGTGCTGGCTTGTGCGTCGAGCACCGGCACCCCGCTGATCGACATCCCGGAAGTGGAAGTCGCGACGCCGACCGTCTCGCGCGGCGCGCTGGTCCAGCTCGTGGTGACCAACAGCACCGCGTCGGAGGTCGTCCTCCCGCCACCGGTCTGTGCCACCCGGCTGGAGCAGTTCAGCGCCAACCAGTGGTTCGAGGTGCCGTTCCCCAATCCGAGCTGCGTGGGGGTGGAGGTCTCGCTGGCCGTCGGGGCGAGCCACGCATTCGGGTTCCCGACCATGCCCGACCGGTCCGGCCGGTTCCGGGCGATCATTCACGGCAGCAATGCGGACGGGTCATTCGCGATCCGGTCGCCAACCTTCCTGGTGGAATGAGGCATACCATGGGCCACCGACTCCTGGCCGTCACCCTCCTGCTAACCGGCTGCGGCACGGCGCTCCCCGATGCGGACTCGCTGGTGGTCGACGTGAAGCTCGAATCGGCGGTGGTCGGCGGAAAGATCCCGTTCACGTTCGCCAATCAATCGGAAACCGAGGTGGTCACCGGCGCGCTCGACTGCGTGGTGGGATACGAGCGGCGGGAGGGGGCCCGGTGGGTGCTGCACCATTCGCTGCGCATGTGCGTCGCAATCGCCGAGCTGCATCCCCCGGGGAGCCTGCGCGGCTACCAGACCATCGCCCCGGAGTCGAACGGGATCTGGCGGCTGGTGGTCGAGGCGTGGACCGGCAGCGGCCCGGGACGCAGCATCGTCACCACCCGGTCGCAGCCGTTCACCGTCGTCGCCAACGACTGACAAGGCTGAGAGAAGAGAGAAGAGAGCAGAGCGAAGCGACCGAGCGGCAACATCACGGCTCGGTCGCTTCGCTCTGCTCTCTTCTCTCAGCGTTCTCGCAGCACCACCATCTCCGCCTCGCCGTCCAGCACCAGCGCGCCGTCCTGATTGGTGACCGTGGTGCGCAGTCGCACCCGACGACGCTCGGGCATCAGGTCGATCACTTCAGCCGCGACGGAGATCGCGTCGCCCGGCCGCACGGGGAGCAGGAACCGCAGCGACTGCGAGACGTAGATCGCGCCGGTGCCCGGCAGGTGCATCCCCAGCACCGTGGAGATGAAGCTCGCCGTGAGCAACCCGTGCCCGATCCGTCCCTGGAAGCGGGTGGACTCGGCGAATGCCTCGTCGAAGTGCACCGGGTTGCGGTCGCCCGTCAGCACGCCGAACGCCTCGATGTCGGCGTCGGTCACCACGCGGTCGATCGACGCGCGCTGTCCGACCTGCAGCTCCTCGAATCGCATCACCCCTCCATCACCAGTCGCACGTCGGAATCGAGCTCCTCGGCGGCGCGGGCCCGCGTGAGCCACGAGACCGCGAAGAACACCAGCAGGGACGCCACGATCGCGATCCCGGCCGCACTCACGCCTGCGGGGAGCGACGCGATCCGGAACCAGACCAGCGATTCCAGCACCAGCGTGAGCCCGAGCCCGGTGGCGATCGACGCGAGGGCACCGGCCCGGGTCGCGCCGGGCCAGATCAGGCCGAAGGCGAGCGCCGGAACGAGCGTCGAGGCGAAGAGGCCCCATCCGAACACCCCGAGCAATGCCACGAGCGCCTCGCTGCGGCTCGCCAGGAGCACCGCCAGCAGTGCCACGCCCAGGGTCGCCAGTCGCCCGATCCGCAACTCGCGGGCATCCTCCATTGGCCGGATCCGGAGGTCGCGGGTGATCGATGCCGCGGCGAGGTTGAGGAACGCGTTGACGGTGCTCATGATCGCCGCTGCCACCCCGCTGAACACCACGCCCGCGAGCAGTGCCGGCGTGTAGCGCAGCAGGAACGTCGGCGTCGCCTCGTCGGGATGACCGAGCGGCGCGAGATCGCCGGCGGCGACGCGCGCCTTGACCGCCATCCCCACGCCGACAAAGAGCAGCAGCGTGATCACCAGCGACCCCGTCATCAGGAGCGGATACCACTGCAGGCGCCGGGGATCGCGGAGCATGAAGAACTTGTGCAGCACGTGCGGTTGCCCCAGCGTGCCGAGGCCGAACACGAAGAAGAACGACAGGGCCGCCAGCGGGGTGAAGTGCCCCCACGGCCCGAACCAGCCCGGGTCACTCGCGAGGATGTCGCGCGAGATCCCCGCGACCCCGCCGCCGCTCGCCAGCACCGCCACGAACACCGCGGTGGATGCGATCGCCATCAGCGCGCCCTGGAAGAGGTCGGTGTACACCCCCGCCAGCATGCCGCCGGCCACCGAGTAGCCCACGACCACCAATGCGCCGAGCCAGAGCGCCGGCATCCGTCCGATCCCGAAGATCGCGTCGACAATGAGCCCGAGCGCGAGCAGGTTCGTCGCCGTGTACCCCACCGTGGCGACGAGAATCGCCACGGCCGCGAGTCGGCGCACGGCAGGCGAGCGGTAGCGCGCCCCGGCCGCCTCCGCCACGGTGTAGATGCCGCGCAACTCGGCGAGCCGACGCAGGCGGCCGGCGAGCACCCAGGCCGTCAGCGATCCGGTGATGCCGGCGGTGAGGACGATGTACACCGCCCCGATCCCGCGCGCATACACCAGGCCCGGTCCACCGACGAAGGCGAATCCCGAAAGCGTCGAGGCCATCGCCGCGATCGACAGGGTCCAGATCCCGATCCCCCGCCCCGCAACGAAGAAGTCGCCCGCGGTGCGGGTACGCCGTGCGGCCCAGATGGCGATCGCCGCACAGATCGCGAAGTAGGCCGCGCCGACGCCAACGATCACCGGCGACGCGGTCATGGCCGCTCGTCGTCCCGCGCGCGCACGCGGACGTCCAGTGCATAGCAGGCCGGGAGCACGAACACCGGCAGCAACCCCACGCCAAGGAGGATGATCGCCGCACGGCGCGGCAGCCCGAGCCAGAGCGGGCCAGCGGCCGTCTCCGGCGGCAGGAGCAGCGCCGCCGAGAATCCGACGAGGAGTGCGCAGACCACCGTGCCGGCAGCCACTGCTCCCCAGCATGACAGGCGGCCGTGGCGCAGGGCGCCGAGGACCAGCACGCCGGCCATGGTGGCCGTGATCCCGCCCACGGCCAGCCAGTTGGTGAGTGGGGCCTCGGGAAGTCCCGCGAGGGCAAGCCCCATGGCGCTCGCCTGGGCGAGGATTCCCGCCAGCACGCCGGTCCAGGCCACCCGAGCAATCCCGCTGGTCATGAGCTGCCCAGCAGCGTCTCCGCCCAGCGCCGCGCATCGAACGGCTCCAGGTCGTCGAGCCCCTCCCCGGTACCGACGAAGCGGATCGGCACGTCAAGCTCGCGCCGGAGAGCGACCACCGCCCCGCCACGCGCACTGCCGTCGAGCTTGGTCACGATCAGCCCGGTCGGCTTCACCACCGCGGCGAAACGCTTCCCCTGCTGCACCGCGTTCTGGCCGACGGTGCCGTCGAGCACCAGCAGCACCTCGTGCGGCGCCCCCTCGACCTTGTGACCCACCACCCGGACCACCTTTTCAAGCTCGGCCATCAGGTCATCCTGGGTGTGCAGTCGTCCGGCGGTGTCGACGATTACCACGTCGGCCGCGCGCCGGAGTCCGGCTTCGGCCGCGTCGAACGCCACCGCCGCCGGATCGCCGCCGGGGGCGCCGCTCACGCACTCCACGCCGAGTCGCTCCGCCCACGTCTCCAGCTGCTGGATCGCGCCGGCCCGCCAGGTGTCCGCCGCCGCGAGCAGCACCGTGCGATGCTCCCGCTTCAACCGGTGGGCCAGCTTGGCCACGCTGGTGGTCTTTCCGGCGCCGTTGACACCCATCACCAGCACGATCGCCGGCGCCGACACGCCGGACGCGATGGCGCCCGGATCGGCGGGACCGGCCAGCACTGATGCCAGGCGCTCCGCAAACGCCGCGCGGAGATCGATATCGGTCTTGAGCTTGCCGCGGCGGATCTCGCCCTCGAGAAACTCGACGAGCTCCAGGGAAGCGGCCACTCCGAAGTCGGCCTCGATCAGCGTCCGCTCGAGTTGCTCGAGTTCGTCGCCCTTGAGGCCCCGCACCAGCGCGCCCACGTCGGTGAGCGCGAGCCGCTTGATGCGCGACCAGAGGGAGGACTTGCCGCGAAGGGAATCGTTCATGGCGACGGGCGAAGGGCGTGGGGCGAAGGACGGCGAGTCGGCCGGGGGTGTCGCATCGCGGGAAGATAGTGGCACTTCGGCGCCCCTCGCCCCTCGCCCTTCGCGATGTCGCTGCTATCGCATCCCCAGTCGCCGCCGGATCACCCACTCGGTGCTGAAGCCGAGCACGGCGACCGCGAAGAGCGGGAGCAGGTCGCGCAGCGAGCGCCGCGCCGGCACCGGCTCGGCAGCCGCCGCCTGCTCGGTGAGCGAGGGGTCGCGCGCAAGGAGTTCGTCGGAGTACGGCTCCACGGCGACCGAGGTCGCTGCCGACGGGCCGTCTGCGATCCGGTAGCGATATCGACCGGGGGGCAGCACCACCGCGGCGATCCCCTCCGCGTCAAAGCGCAGCGTGTCGGTGACCTCGCCGTCGCCCGACGCGAACGTCACCGGAACCGCCACCGGCGCTCCCTCGGCGGCATGCCGGAATCGCAGCGGGCGGCCCCGCTGCACCACCGGCTCCACCGGAACCGCCGGCGCGCGGTCCGGCGGCGGGGAGGCCAGCAGCCATCCCGCGACCTCGCCGATCAGCGATCGCCACGCCTGCTCCGCCTCGGCGCCCCGGAACGCCCACCGGTGCAGGCCGTCGACGCCGATCAGGACCGTGCGCCCTCCGGCACTCCGCCCCCCCACCACCGGGATCGGGGCGCCCCGGCGGGCCCGGCGGGCCTCGAGCGCCACCCAATCCGCGCCGGAGATGGCGGCGGCCGCCGAGACTGGCGGCAGCGAGTCGATGGCGAGTCCGGCGATGGCACCACTCACTGGCGACACCCCAGCCAGCGCGAGGTACCAGTCGCCCTCCGCCGCGACCGGTGGCCACAACAGCCGGGCGCGCCCGGCGTCGCGCCAGGCGACGGTGTCGCCGCGCACGGCCAGCAGGTCGGCACGGCGGGCGGCCGCCGCCACCTCGGCGGCCGCCACCGGCTCGAGGTTGTCCATGCGGTGCCACGCGCCGCGGCGCAACTGCACATAGCCGCGTACCGGGGCATCCACCACCGACGCAAGCGTCGCGTGCAGGAACCGCGCGTCCCAATCCGGCCGGTCGGCGAGAACCACGATGCCCGGTGACGGGGTGACCACCAGTCGACGCCAGCGGATGTCGGTGCCCGGCTCGCTGTCGGCCGCCCCGGCGATCGCCACCTCGAGCCACCGCTCGCCGGCGAGGTCTTCCGGCAACGGCCCGGCGAGGCGCAGCAGCGCGCGATCCCCGGCAAGCGCGGCCCGCCCCGCCGGCAACGCGCGACCGGGGTCGCGCACCTCGACGCGGACGCTGTCCCGCCAGCCATTCGCGGCGCGAAGCTCGACCTCGACCTGGAGCGTGTCACCGGCTGCGAGGCGCCCCGGCATGCGGACATCGGTGATCGCCGCGTCCGGACCCTGGCCCCGCGGCAGCACGTGCACGGTCGCCTGCGCC
>CALGOK010000204.1 GCA_937961295.1 uncultured Gemmatimonadota bacterium | reverse complement strand
TCGCGTCGCAGGGTTCGCCGTCGAGCCGGTAGCCAACCGCCACCGGGATCGCCGCGAAGGTGTCGAGCACGTCGAGCTTGGTGACCGCCAGTCCGGTGAGGCCGTTGACGCGCACGCTGTAGCGCACCACCGGCGCGTCGAACCAGCCGCAGCGGCGCGGCCGCCCGGTGGTCGCGCCGAACTCGCCACCGAGTTCGCGCAGTTGCTCCTCCGCCCCGGCGCCCGCCGCCGTGGGGAGCGGGCCGTTGCCGACCCGCGTGGTGTACGCCTTCACCACGCCGAGCACGCCGTCGATCTCGGTGGGACCGATGCCCGCCCCGACCGCCGCCCCGCCGGCGGTGGTGGTCGACGACGTCACGAACGGGTAGGTGCCGTGGTCGACGTCGAGCATCGCCCCCTGGGCGCCCTCGAGCAGCACCCGCTTGCCATCGCGGATCGCGCGCCATGCCAGCAGCCCCGTGTCGGTGGCCAGCGGCCGCAGTCGCGCACCCAGGCGCCGGGCCAGCTCCACGTGCTCGGCGAGGTCGGCCCGCTCCTCGGAGCCGAGAAGGGCCAGCAGGTCATTGGCGCGGGCGATGCGAGGCGCCAGCAGGTCCGCGCCGGCGTCGTCGCGGCAGAGGTCGGCCACCCGCAGGCCGCGCCGGCCGATCTTGTCCTCGTACGTGGGGCCGATGCCGCGACCGGTGGTGCCGATCTGCTGCTGCTTCTCGCGCGCCTGGTCGAGCAGCTTGTGGTAGGGGAGCACGAGGTGGGCGCGCTCCGACACGAACAGTCGCCCGCCGATGTCGATCCCCTGCTCGGCGAGCTGGTCCACCTCGGCGAAGAACGTCTCGGGATCGAGCACCACGCCGTTGCCCACCACGCAGCTGGCACCGGGGTGGAGGATCCCCGACGGGATCTGGTGCAGCACGAACTGGCGGTCGCCCACCACCACGGTGTGGCCCGCGTTGGCGCCACCCTGGTAGCGCACCACCAGGTCGGCGCGCTCGGCGAGCACGTCGACCAGCTTCCCCTTCCCCTCATCGCCCCACTGCGCGCCAACCACCACCACGCAGGTGTGTTTGCGATCGAACACGTGGCACTCCCGCGCCGGATCCCGGACAAGCAAAAGGCCCCTCACGGGGCCGTTCGGTCGACTCCCCCGGAATCTACCGAGGCGAGCCGACCCCGGTCAATTCATGCCCGCCTGGGTGAAGGTCTCCGCGTGGCCGTCCTTGACCGCCCGATCGATCGCCTTCTTGAGCTGGCCCGGTTCGGCCCCGCCGCTGATCGCGGCCCGGACCTGGTCAGTCGCCTCGAGCCACTCGACCACCGGGAGCCGGCCCTCCCCGTCCTCACGGGGGACCAGCCGCTGGGCGACCACCGCGTGGAGCACCCCCGCGAGGCGCATCCGGCCGACGTCGCGCTCGTCCGGCGGCAGGGAGGCCACCGCCTGCAGCAGGGCCCCCGCCGCGTCCGGGGCCGGCAGTGCCGCCAGCGCCCGCAGCTACGATTCCGCCGCCCCCATGGTCCGCTCTTTCCCCACCCGGTCGCGCAGGTCGCCGACCGCCCGCACGTCGGCGTCCTGCCGGAGCGCCGCCTGGATCCCGGCCGCGGTGTCCTCGGTGTCGGTCCCCACCTCGCGCTGGGTGATCGACCCGGTGAGGTCGCGGTGCAGGTACTCGATCGGGTCCTCGAGCGTGATCACGTGCCGCGCGGTGCTGCGATTGATGTGGTGCACCATCGCCGCGATGGTCGAGGTCTTCCCCGCCCCGCTCGGCCCGGCCACCAGCACCAGTCCCCGCTCCGCCTCGGCGAAGCGCAGCACCGACTCGGGGAGGTTGAGTCCCTCGGGCGTCGGCACCGAGAACGGGATGACCCGCAGCACCACCATGAACGACGAGCGCTGCCGCAGCACGTTGACGCGGAATCGTCCCACGCCGGGGATCCCCCACGAGCAGTCGAAATCGCGCAGCGAATCGAGGCGAGGGTCATCGAGCGTGAGCCCGGCGAACGTCGCCGCCAGCGCGCGCGTCTGGTCCGGGGTGAGGCGCTGCTTGGTGAGTCCCACCAGGGTGCCGTCGACCCGCGCGCGGAACACGTCGCCCGCCTTGGCATGGACGTCGGAGGCGCCGCGCTGCACGGCCGACTTGAGCACCCGCGTGAGCATCGACGATTCGGCCATCATCCCTCCGGGAGGAAGCCCATCCGGTCACGCACCTCGCGCATCGTCCCCGCGACGCGGCCCCGGGCCGTCGCCGCCCCATCGTGCAGGATCGCCGTCACGGTGCCGGGGTCTGCCGAAAGCTCCAGCGACTTCTCGCGAATCGGGGCCAGCGTGGCCGTCATGTGGTCGGCGAGCACCCGCTTGCAGTCGAGGCAGCCCCACCCTGCCGTGCGGCAGTTGACCGCGACCTCCTCGACCACGGCCGGGGGCGAGAAGTGGCGGTGCAACGCGTAGATGTTGCACACCTCCGGCGTGCCCGGGTCCTTGCGGGTCTTGCGCGCGGGATCGGTCATCGCCGGCCGCAGCTTCTGCCAGACCGCCTCGGGCTCCTCGGTCACTCCGATGGTGTTGCCGAGCGACTTCGACATCTTGGCCTGGCCATCGAGCCCGATGATCCGCTTCGCCGGGGAGAGGATCGGCTGCGGCTCGGGGAAGAACGCCTCCCCGCCGCCGAACGCCGCGTTCCAGCGCCGGGCGATCTCGCGGGCCAGCTCGAGGTGCTGGGTCTGGTCCTCGCCCACCGGCACCTGCTCGGCGCGGTGCACCAGGATGTCCGCCGCCATCAGCACGGGATAGCAGAGCAGCCCCGCCGGGACCGACTCGAACCGCTGGGCCTTATCCTTGTACTGCGTCATCCGCTCCAGCTCACCGAGCGGTGCGATGGTGGTGAGCAGCCAGGACAGCGTGGTGTGCTCGGGGACGTGACCCTGCACGTAGAGCACCGCGCGGTCGGGGTCGAGCCCAGCCGCCAGCAGCGAAATGGCCATGTCGCGGGTGCGACTCGCCAGGGTCCCCGCGTCGTAGCTCCCGGTGATCGCGTGCTGGTCGACGATGCAGTAGATGCAGTCGTGCTCGTCCTGCAGCGCGATCCAGTTGCGGATCGCGCCGAGCCAGTTGCCGATGTGCATTTCACCGGAGGGCTGGATGCCGGAGAAGACCTTGGCCATGGCGGCAAGCTACCCGCAGCCCGGGAGGGCGGCAACATGAGCGCGGAGGCGCGAAGGCTGGCGCTGCTGGCCGAGCGGGCGGCCGCGCGGGCGGCGGACTACCTCCGCCGTGCTGCGCCTCCTGACCCGGCGGCGTGGCAGGCCAAGGGGCACCAGGACTTCGTCACCGAGATCGACCGCACGGCGGAGGCGCTGATCGTCGACACCGTGATGGCAGCCGAGCCCGATGGCGCCGTGATGGGCGAGGAAGGCTCGCCCGAGCTCGACGGCAGTCGCGGCCTGGTCTGGGTGGTCGATCCGCTTGACGGCACCATCAACTTCCTGCACGGCTACCCGGCGTGGGGCGTCTCGATCGGCGTGGCGGTCGACGGCGAGCTGGTGGCCGGCACCGTGTTCCAAGTCCCGGCGCTCCGACGCGCCACCGCATGGCGTGGCGGCGGGGCGTGGTGTGCCGGTGCGCGGCTCGCGGTGTCGACCATCGCCGACCCCGGCCGCGCCCTGATCGGCACCGGCTTCCCGTTCAAGCATCCGGAGCTGCTGCCTGGCTACCTCCCGCAGCTCGAGCGGATCCTCCGCACCACCAGCGGCGTGCGCCGCGGCGGCTCGGCGGCCACCGACCTCGTCGACGTCGCGTCCGGCCGGCTCGACGGCTTCTGGGAACTGCGGCTGGCGCCCTGGGACACCGCGGCGGGGATCGTGCTGGTCCGCGAGGCCGGCGGCGCGGTGCTGCGGCTCGACGGCGCGCCGCTCGGCATCGAGCACGCGGCGGTGGTGGCGGGGAATGCCGAGATGGTGGGGTGGCTGCTGGAAGAGCTGGGCGACACGGCGAAGGGCGAGGGGCGAGGGGCGTAGACCGTCAGCGCCCTTCGCACCTCGCCCCTCGCGTTGTCGCACCGCCGTCAGGCGGTCGTCAGGATGACCGGCCCCTCCGTCGTCACCGCCACCGTGTGCTCGAAGTGCGCCGAGAGCGAGCCGTCCTGGGTGACCACGGTCCACTTGTCGCGCAGCGTCTTCGTGGCCGGATTGCCCATGGTGATCATCGGCTCGATCGCCAGCGTCATTCCGGGCTTGAGCGCGGCGCCGCGGCGCGGGGCGCCGAAGTTGGGCACCTGCGGCTCCTCGTGGAACCGCGACCCGATGCCGTGGCCCACCAGTTCCCGCACCACCCCGAACCCCGCGGCTTCCGCCACCGTCTGCACCGCGTGGCCGATGTCGCCCACGTGGTTGCCCACCACCGCCGCGGCGATGCCCGCCTCGAGCGAGGCGCGGGTGACGTCGAGCAGGCGCTGGATGTCGTCGCTGATGGCGCCGACGGCGAGCGTCACCGCCGAGTCGGCGTGCAGGCCGTCGAGGAAGACGCCGCAGTCCACCGACACGATCGAGCCCTCGTGGAGCACCTTCCTGGGCGACGGGATGCCGTGGACGATCTCGACGTCCACCGAGGTGCAGAGCGACTTGGGGAAGCCGTAGAGCCCCTTGAACGACGGGGTGGCCCCCTCGTGGCTCCGGATGAACCGCTCGGCCTCGGCATCGAGGTCCTCGGTGGTCATCCCGGGCTCGAGGATCTCGGCCATCCGCGCGAGGGTGTCGTGCACGATCCGGCCGGCCCGCCGCATCGTGTCGAGCTCGCGCGGCGACTTCAGCGTGATCACGCCAGCGCCTCGCGGACCCGGGCGGCCACCTCGTCGACGCTGCCCACCGCATCGATGCGGGTGACGCCGCCGCGCGCGCGATACCAGTCGAGCACCGGCGCGGTCTGGTCGCGGTAGGCGCGCAGCCGGCGGGCGACCGCCTCGGGATCGTCGTCGGCGCGTCCCTCGACCTCGCGGCGCCGGTCGATCCGCGCCAGCAGCTCCTCGTCGGCCACGTCGAAGAACAGCACGTAATCCATGGTCCGGCCGCGCGCGGCGAGCATCGCCGCCATCCCCTCCGCCTGCGGGATGGTGCGCACCACGCCGTCGAAGATCACCCCGCCACCGGCGGCGTCCTTGTCGAGCTCGTCGGCGATGACGCCAAGGATGATCTCGTCGCTCACCAGGTGGCCGGCCTCCATCACTGCCTTGGCCTGGCGGCCCAGCGGCGTGCCGCGGGCCACCGCGTCGCGGAGCAGGTCGCCGGTGGCGAACTTGGGCAGGCCGAGCGCTTCGGCGAGGATGGCGCCCTGGGTGCCCTTGCCGGCGCCCGGCGGGCCGAGGAGGAGGATGTCCATGCTCGTCAGCACTCCTTGGTTCGCGACGCGCGAAGGGCGAGGAGCGAGGGGCGCCCTGTGCGGACGCCGCCCCTCGCCCTTCGCCCCTCGCCTGTCGCGGTCACATCCCGAAGCGGCTCTGCCGACCCCGGAACTTGACGCGGCCCGACTTCATGAACCCGTCGTACTTGCGCAGCGTCCGGTGCTGCTCGATCTGCGAGATCGTGTCGAGCAGCACGCCGACGACGATCAGGATCGAGGTGCCGGCGAACTGGAAGCTCGGGACGTTGAGCCACTGCGCCACGATGATCGGGATCACCGCCACGATCGCCAGGAACAGCGACCCCGGCAGGGTGATCCGGCCCAGCACGCCGTCGATGTAGTCGGCGGTCGCCGCACCCGGCTTCACGCCGGGGATGAACGCCCCCTGCTTCTTCAGGTTCTCGGAGAGGTCCACCGAGTTGAAGATGATCGAGGTGTAGAAGTAGCTGAACACCACGATCAGCAGGCCGAACAGGACGTTGTACGCGGTCGTCCCCGGCAGCAGGAAGTTCGAGACCTCGGTGAGCATCCCGGCCTGGGTGAACGAGGCCAGCGTGCTCGGCACGATGATCACGGTCTGCGCGAAGATGATCGGCATCACGCCGGCGGTGATCAGCCGGACCGGGATGAAGGTCTTCTGCCCCTCGCGGATCCGGCCGCGACCCATGACCTTGCGCGGGATCTGGATCGGGATCCGCCGCGCGGCCAGCGTCATCGCCACCACCGCGGTGATCATCGCGATGACCACGGCCAGGAAGAGCACCGCCGCCGGGAACGACATGATCCCGTCGAGCACGAAGCCGATCATCTGCAGCGACCCGGGCAGCAATCCCTCGAGGATCGACACCGTGATCAGCAGCGACATGCCGTTCCCGATCCCGCGCTCGGTGATCTGCTCGCCGAGCCACATCACGAAGATCGCGCCGGTGGTGAGGATCACCACCATCAGCATCCGGGTGATGAAGCCGGGGTTGATCACCGCCCCGAGGCCCTCGACGTAGAGCGCGAACGTGTACGCCTGCGACAGCGAGATGAACACGGTGAGGTACCGGGTCCACTGGGTGATCTTCTTCCGGCCGTCCTCGTCCTTCTGCATCTTGCCGACCGTCGGCACCACGCCGGCGGCCAGCTGGAAGACGATCGACGCCGAGATGTACGGCATGATCCCGAGCGCGAGGATGGTCGCGCGCGAGAGGCCGCCGCCGAGGGCGTCGTAGAGCTGGAACAGGGTGCCCGCGGCCGTGTTGGCGATCTGGGCCTGGAGCACGGCGACATCCACCGTGGGCGACACGATGTGCGCACCGACCCGGTAGATGAAGATCGCGAAGACGACGAAGAGCAGCTTCTTCTTCAGTTCCTCGTCGATGCTGAAGCCCGGCATGCGCGGCGCGGTCATCAGCCCTCGACCTTGCCGCCCGCCGCCTCGATCTTGGCCCGGGCCGACGCCGACACCTTGAGCCCGCGCACGGTCACCGCGCGCGAGACATCACCATGGCCGAGCACCTTGGCCGGCTCGGTCGCCTTGCCCAGCAGTCCCGCGGCGACCAGCGTCTCCGGGGTGACCTCGTTCCCCTCGACGGCGTCGAGGTCGCGGAGGTTCACCGGCCGGTAGGTCACCTTGAACGGGTTGGTGAAGCCGCGCTTGGGGAGCCGCCGGTAGAGCGGCATCTGGCCGCCCTCGAAGCCCGGGTTGGTGCTGCCGCCCGAGCGCGCCTTGTGGCCCTTGTGGCCGCGGCCCGCGGTCTTGCCGAGGCCGCTGCCGGGGACGCGGCCGACGCGCTTGCGCGCCTGGCGCGAGCCGGGGGCCGGTGCCAGGGTCGACAGCGTGACCCGCTCCACGGTCTCCTCCGCCTTCTTCTTCGCCATCTCAGTTCTCCCCGGCCGGCCACACCTCGACGAGGTGGCGGACCTTGGTCAGCATGCCGCGCATCGTCGCGGTGTTGTCCACCTCGACGACGGCCTGGTGGTGCTTGAGGCCGATCGCCTTGAGCGTCCGGCGCATCGTCTCCGCGTGGCCGATCCCGGAGCGGATCTGCTTCACGCGCAGCCGCTTCGACTCGGACTCGGCCGGAATGACGGCCGCGTGGTGGGCCGGACCCTGCCGGCCGACCGCTGGATTGCGTCCCATCGTGTCAGCGCTCCTGCTGGCGGGCGCGGTAGCCGACCTGGTCGACCTCGATGCCGCGCTCGCGCGCGATCCGGTCGACCGAGACCAGCTCCTCGAGCCCGGCCATGGTGGCCCGCACCATGTTGTGCGGGTTGTTCGAGCCGAGGCTCTTGGTGAGGATGTCGGTGATCCCGGCGCACTCGAGCACCGCGCGCACCGGGCCGCCGGCGATCACGCCGGTACCGCTGGCCGCGGGCTTGAGCAGTACCCGGCCGGCGCCGTGCTCGCCCACCACCTCGTGGGGAATCGTCGAGCCGGTGCGCGGGACGGTGCGCATCGACCGCCGCGCCGCCTCGACCGCCTTGCGGACCGCCTCGGCGACCTCGTTGGCCTTGCCGGTGGCGATGCCCACCTTGCCGTTGCCGTCGCCGACGGCCACCAGGGCGTTGAACGAGAAGCGGCGGCCGCCCTTGACGACCTTGGCGACCCGGTTGATCGCCACCACGTTCTCGACCATGTCCTTGTCGCCCTGGTCGCGGTCGTCGCGCCG
>CALGOK010000203.1 GCA_937961295.1 uncultured Gemmatimonadota bacterium | reverse complement strand
GGCATTGCCGGGCCCTGCGCGGTGTCCGGCGGCTGCGTGGTGGGCGGCGCGCGCCGCGCACCGTTCGAGCCCTGGGCCACCTCCTCGACCTTCTGCGCCGTCTCCTGCAGCTGCTCGATCGGCTTGGTGAGGCGGCGCAGCCGGCGCTCGGCCTGTTCGAGCGTTTCCGGCGCCCGGTCGAGCCAGGAGATCGCGGGTCCGGCCAGCACCCGGATTGCCGCGCCGGCGGGGAGCACCACCGCGAGGAGCACCATCGCGGCGGCCAGCCCGTGCGGAATCCGATGCCGCGCCAGCCAGGCCACCGCCGGGGCGAGGACGAGAGCCAGCAGTCCCGCCATGAGGATCGGCAGCACCAGCGAGCTGCCGACGCGGAGCGCGGCGATCAGGGCCAGCACGAACAGGCCGATGGTTGCCCACCGGCCCGAGAGGTGCACCAATGCCTTGCGTGGATTCGAGGTCATGAGGGGCTGCTACCGGAACGGTGCGGGCGGGGTTCCCGGTGAGGCGACAGGGCGAGGGGCGAGGGGAGCTGCGGGCAACGCCCCTCGCCCCTCGCCCTGTCGCTACACCAGCCGCACCTCCAGTGGCCGCCGGCAGCTCTCGCACGCCCGCGCCATCGGCGCGTCCACTCGGCGAATTCCCAATCCGCCACCGATGGTGTTCATCGCCTCGCAGCGGGGGCATGCCACCCGGAGCGGCGCCAGCCGCGCCACCGCCATCGCCTGGCGGATCGCCAGCACGATCCCGGTGAGCAGCACCAGCGGGACACCGATCAGGTGCACGATCGGGATCGGGATCATCGCGGCAGACGCCACGATCGCCACCAGCAGCACCAGCAGGGCGCGGCCGAGCCGTTCGGCGGGAGTGAAGCGCCGCAGCTCGCCCGAGGCGCGCGTCACGGCATCGCCGGCGGCGAGCTCGACGGTCACCGGGCGGATGTCGGCCACGTTCAGGACTCGCGTCCGCCGTCGCGCGCCGGCGCCGGAGCGGCCCCGCGGGCGGCAGCCTGCGCCGTCGTGTCGTGCTCGGCGCGCCCCGACTCGACAAAGAAGACGATCGCCGCCGCGACCCAGAGCGGGATGTCACCGATCACCTTCATCACCAAACCGGCGAGCTGGATGTCCTCGTTGGCACTGAACGTCACCCACACCCGAGGCGCCAGCTCGTAGATCTCGTAGAGCGGCCACTCGCTGAACACCATCATCATCGCCGGGATGGTCGGCACGATCGTGGCGCCGAACAGGTAGCCCATCTTGGGGAACATCCCCAGGCGCCGGAACGGCGCCGGCGCGAGCAGCGGCCACCAGAGCACCATCCCGCCGAGCATCCAGGCGATGTCGATCGCCGCCGAGCCGAGCTGCGTGGCCATCAGCGGATCGACCACGTTCGGGAAGTGGGTGCTGACCACGATCACGTTGTACAGCAGCAGTCCCGGCAGCGCCCTGGCCTGGAACCGTGCGAATGCGTGGCGCCGGGTTCCCGATGGCAGCAGCGTGAGCCAGCCGTCAGCCGGGATCGCCTTCACCAGTGTCGAGCCGACCACCAGCGTGAGCAGCAGGAACTGGATGGTGTGCGCCGTGGCGAGGTAGCCGGCGCCGAGCTTGCCGAGCGGCCAGTCGAGCGTGGCGACCAGCGCGATCCACGCCACCGCGAACCATCCCCACGGTCGCCGCGACCAGCCGTGGTGCGTGCCGAGCCAGTACCAGCCCCCGGCCACCAGCAGCAGGAACAGGTGCACGCCGGGATACCACTGCCACTCCCAGTCCCACGGCAGCCCGGTGGCGGCGCACCACCACTGGATTGCGTCACCCATCGAACGCCACCAGCCGCGGCAGGTCATGCGCCCAGTCGCGCTGTCGCGTGCCGGCCGGATACCAGACGCGCGCGACCCCGTCGCGCGTGACCGCGATCACCTGCGCCGCGTGCCCCACCAGGTAGTTCGCCGCCGAGCCGGAGGTGTCCTGCACTGCCGGCGGCACGCCGAAGCCGCGTTGCGCGGCGACGATCGCCGAGTCGCTCCCGCCCAGTCCCGTGAAGTCGCGGTCGAATTGGCGCACCCATTCGCGGATCCGCGGCAGCGAGTCGCGCGCCGGGTCGGTGGTCACGAACAGCACCTGCACCTGGCGCCCGACCTGGTCGGGGAGCTTGTCGAGCACCGCGGCGAGGTTGGCCAGATGCACCGGACAGATGTCGGGACAGTTGGTGTAGCCGAAGAACACCAGTGTCACCCGGCCACGCGCCGAGTCGGCGAGGTGCCACGGCGAGCCATCGGTGGCGGTGAGCACCACGTCCGGCACCGGGCCCGGCGTGGCGAGCTCGGCACCGATGAACCCCGACGGCGAGAGTTGGGGCGCGTCGCCAGCGCAGGAGGCGAGGGCGATGGTGAACGCGGTGAGAGCGGTGTGTCGGGCCAGCCGTGTCACGTCCAGCTTCCGTAGGTGCGGGCGATCAGGGGGTGCCGGGAGGCAAGATAGATCCCCCCGTCGGGCTTCCCTACCGCTCGCCCCGGAGCCCGCTCGCGAAGGCGAATCCCTTGGCCACCACGAGCACCCAGCCGGCCGGCTCCCGGCTGTTCCCCGAGCGGTAGACCAGGTCGATCCGGTTGGCCTCGAGGTCGGGCGCGCGCGAAGGGCCGAGTCGCAGCCCGATCCCCGCATCCCAGCCGCTGCGCGACGGCGAGCCGTCGAACCACGCGCCACCCACGTCGGCGAACGCCGCGATCCCCACGTCGACCACCTTGAGGAAGTCCGGTGCGAGTCCGTAGCGATACTCGGCCGTGGCGAAGAACATCCGGTCGCCGGTGAAGGCGTGCTGGCGGAAGCCGCGCGGCCCGGCGCCGAGGCCGAGGTCGTACTCGGTGCCGGGGAGCGGATCCTCGATCGCGCCGGCCGACACGTGCAGCACCGCGAGGTGCCGCGGCGTGGGCAGCCACGCCGCGGTGCCGGCCAGGTGCACGCTCCCGGAGTCGAGGCCGGCGGAGGTGAACAGCCCGTGGGCCCCGAGCGACGCCGCCGCGAATCCCGACGGGATCCGGGTGCCGACGTGCGCCAGCACTTCCGGTCCGATCCCGCCCCGCTCGTAACCGAACGCGCCGGGCGCAAGCCAGGCGCCGACGCGGAGCACGCTGCTCAGGTCGACGTCTTCCTCGCGGCTGAGCGCGTTGTAGCCGGTGGTGGTGAGGAACCGCGCGCGGCGCAGCTCCAGCCAGCCACCCACCGCCCCGCTCGAGGCGCTGCGCGTGGTGCCGGGTAGCCCCGGCCCCGGGGCGAAGCGGTCCTCCCGCACCTGGGCCGCGATGCCCACGCGCAGGTAGCCGTCGCTGCCAGCGCGGAGCGCATGGGCCAGGTCGAGCCGCCCGATCGAGTAGTCGCGGAACACCGAGTCGGCCGGCTGGCGCCGGCCATCGCGGTACAGCAGCACCCGCTCGTCGCGGCGCTCGCCGAACACGCTCCACGAATTGCGCGACGATAGTGTGAAGAACGGCTGCGCCAGCAGCGCGCCGTAGCGCTGGCCGTCGCTGCGATCGTCCCAGCGCGCGGTGAGTCCCACGCGCCCGGCGATCAGCCGCGGCTGCCGGAACCCGAACGTGGTCGAGGTGCGGTCGGGGGTGTTGCGGTAGAGCACCGACGCCTGCGTCGCGGTGCCAAGGAGGTTGTCCTCGATCAGCGCGATGGTGTAGTCGAGTTCGCCGCCGGTGGACTTGAAGCGGAAGTCGGGGCGCGTGCTCCAGCCGTCGTCGGTGGTCACCGTGATGACCAGCCTGCCGTCGACGGTGGCGCTGTCGATGCGCACCGAGCGGAACACTCGGAGCCGCCGGAGGTTCCGCGCCGACTCGGCCACGCGGGCCGAATCGTACGGTTCACCGGCCTCGAACAGCAGTTCCCGTCGCACCACGTACGCGCGGGTGGTCACGTGCAGCTTGTTCACCAGCGAGAGGAGCCAGAACGACGTCTCGTCGGGGTCGAAGACCGAGTGCCGGACGATCGCGACGGAGTCGATCGTCGGGGCGCGGGACGGCGCCTGCGCGAGGAGCGCGGCGGGGGCGAGGAGGGCGATCGCTGCCGCGCCGCGAGCGGCGCGGCCGATCCAGGCAATGCCCCGACGGATTCGAATCGACTCACCGCGGCCGATTCGGGAAACGCCACGACGGGGTCGAAGCGGGGCGGAACTCGGCCGCGCCGCGGGTGGCGCGGCAGCGGCAGGATCGCGGCTCACCGGACTCGACCTAGGAGAGGGATTCCAGCAACCGCCACAGCTCGAGGGCGGAGAATTCGGCGAACCGGGCGCGCACGTCCTGGGCGGTCCACTCGCGGAAGATCCAGGCGGAGGAGCGGCGCACCTCGCCGGCGACGAAGTGGACGCGGCCGGCGGTCACCGGACCGTCCTGGCGCGCCTCGAGATACACCGACCACGTGGTGCCACCACGGGCGAGGTCGCCCATGTGCGCGGCATTGGTGAGATCGATGGTGTCCGGTGGTGGAGTGGTCATCGGAACCCGAGTCGGTGTTGTCCAACGGTAGCCCTTATCGCCAGCCGACGCCAGCGGAGGCCCGGGTATATTGCCCCCCGGACGGCCCCTGGCCGTCCGCCGTTTCACTCCGGAGACGCCGTGTCCGAGCCCGTGTCCACACCCTGCCCCAGCTGCGGCGCCGCGGCATCGGGGAACTTCTGCGCCGCTTGCGGAGCCCGGCT
>CALGOK010000202.1 GCA_937961295.1 uncultured Gemmatimonadota bacterium | reverse complement strand
TACAGGGTCAGGTAGATCTCCGAGAGGGGAGCGCTGCCGCCGCGCGAGCGAGGCGGTCGATCCAGACTCAGATCGAACCTTTGAGAGTAACCACGATCAGCCGCCTCGCGTGCGAGGCGGCAGCTGCGAAGGGTTCCATGCACCAGACCTGCCTCCACTGCACGCGCGATCTCGGCCGCAACGAGGTGCTCGAGACGCTGCCGATCGGGCGGCGGATCGCATTTGACGCGGCACAGGGCCGGCTTTGGGTGGTGTGTCCCCACTGTGCCAAGTGGAACCTCGTCCCGTTCGACACGCGGCTCGAGACGATCGATGCCGCGGAACGGCTGTTCCGCGACACGCGCACCCGTTTCAGCACCGACAACATCGGCCTGGCCCGGGTGCGCGAGGGACTCGAACTGGTCCGGATCGGCGAGGCGCTCCGGCCGGAGTTCGCGGCATGGCGGTACGGGGAGTCGTTCAGTCGCAGGCGCCGCAGGAGCCTTGTTCTTGGCGCATCGGCCGGTGCAGCGGTCATCGGTGCCGTGGTCGGAGTGGGTGTCGGGGTCGCTGGATTAGGGCTTGCTTCGATCGCCGGTAGTTGGACAATCGTGGAGAAGGCAGCCCGTGCCGCGGCACTGAAGCGGGCGAGCGTCCGCGTGGATGACGCTTCCGGACGCGGTCCGACCACACTGGGCTTCAACCAGTTCGAGCGGGCGACGATCGCGTGGGAGGAGCAGGAGCCCGTCCTGGACGTGGCTCCCTTCGCGATGCGCGAGAAGGACCTGAGGACGATCTCCTGGCGAGGCACGGAGTTGCGCTCTCAGGGCAGGAAGGTTGTGGGCGGCCTGAACCTTCTCGCCGGACACCGTCGGGAACTCGCCGACGCGGTCGAGCTCATCGCGCAGCATTCGGGTGATCTTGTCCCATGGCTCCGTGACGCCACGACCCGTCAGTGCCGCGTTGGTGGGGCGAACGCGAGCTGGCGCTATCCCGGTCTCAGTGGTGTTCCGCACTGGCGTCGGTATCAGGCACCCTACTTGGTTCTGAGCAGGTTGGCGCCGACCGAACGCCTCGCCGTCGAGATGTGGATGAACGAGGACATCGAGCGCACCTGGCTCGAGGGCGAGCTCAAGCTGCTCGAGCGCGAATGGCGCGAGGCGGAGCGGTTGGCGAAGATCAGCGACGACTTGGCGCTCGAAGGGTGAGGGATCGAGGGCGTCGGCTAGCGGGACCCACTCGATGCCCCCCCGGCAGTGTGCGTCCGCGCGCGCTCCCGCCTGAACGGTTCGCTGGCGGAGTCGATCGGCCGGCTCCCCAGACGGACCGTAGATTCGTGGTAGCCGTCCTGTCATCTCGTGGTCCACCCGCCGGTAGCCTCCGGGTCCGGACTTTGCGGGTCGATCGTGCCCCCCCTTGGAGGAGCCAAGCGTGACCCCTCGCGATGCCGCCGGAGTGCCCCCGACGCCAGTGCACGCATCGGCAGGCGGGGTCAGCATCCCCGGGCTCGGTCCGTTCGTGTTCGTGGCAAGCGCGCTGCAGCTGGTGCATTGGCTCGTCGTCCCGATGCCAGCCTGGCTGCGTGTCGCCACCCTCGTCGCGTGCTTCGCGGCCATGATGATCGCACGGCGGATGCTGCGGGGGACGCAGCCCGTGGAGCGCGTCGTGGCCCTCCTCGTCGCATGGGGCGCGACGGCCGTGCTCTTCGGCCTCCTCTTCCGCCACGCCGGCGCGGAGCGCGCGCCGCACCTGCTGTATGCCGCAGTGCTGCTCCTGCACGGCGCGGTGTTGTTGATCCTGCTGGCACGGCCGATGCCCTGGCCTCCTGCGTCGGAGACACCGCTGCTGGCCGGCTCGCTGGTCGTCGCGCTGCTGGTTGCGCAGGCGGTGCTCGGCGGGCGCGCGCCCCAGGCCCAACCCGGCATCCGGTGGGAAGGCGATTGGGTCACGGACTCGCTGCTCGGCCAACGATTTGCCTCCCACTCCACCATGCGTATTCACTATCCGAGCGATCCGCGCGGGTACTTCGAGCGCGCCGACGTCACCGCGGGGGACACCCTTGGTCGATCGGGCACGCCCGATTACGTGGTGCACTATGCCTTCAACGAGTTCGGCTGCCGCGACCGTGACTACTCCCACGTGCGGGAGCTGAACACGGTCCGCATACTCGGGCTCGGCGACTCGTTCATGATGGGCGTCGGCGTCCACGCATCCGACATGTTCACGACCCGGTTGCGCGAGGTGCTCGAGGCGAGGGCGGCCGCCCGCGGCGAGGCCACCCGGTACGAGGTGATCAACTGCGGTGTAAGCGGCTACGCGACACGCGAGGAAAGGCTGTACTACGAGCACTGGCTGCGGGCGTACCGGCCCGACATCGTGCTGCTCGGCATGGTCCACAACGACGACCGGTCGTGGCTGGACGACGTGGCCCTGGGCTACGTCGACCAGACCGGGCGGAGCTGGTGGCTGTGGCATGTGTGGAAGCGGATCACCGGTGCCCCGATCGGCAGGCCGCCCCCGAACTTCGACGACACGATCTGGCAAGTCATCCAGCTGGACCGGGCGGTGCGCGCCGACGGGGCCAGGCTGTTCACCTTCGCGTTCCGCAACCGGCCGTTCGGCCCGCGCCACGAGGCGAACGATTGGCGCACCTTGGTCCGCAGCATGGAGGTCGGGCTCGTGGGTTCGGGCATCCCGTTCCACGATGTCGGGGACTCCCTGCTGGCGCGTCATAGGCCGGACGAGCTCCAGGTGCATCCCAACGACCTGCACCCGAACGAGATCGGGCATCGCCAAGCGGCCGAGACGGTGGCGAGCCTGCTCGAACTCGAGGGACTCCTGCCGCTTCACACCGCTACACAGGATCGGTTATCCTCCGGCCGTGCCAACGACACTCATCGCCGACCTGCGCCACCATGAGGGCGCGACCGTCACCCTGCAGGGCTGGGTGGTCACGACCCGCTCGTCCGGCAAGATCGCCTTCCTCGTCCTGCGCGACGGCACCGGCCATGTCCAGTGCGTCTTCCCCAAGAAGGAGGTCGCCGAGGGGGCCTGGGAGCGCTTCGGGGAACTGACCCAGGAGGCGGCGGTGGCGGTGACGGGCACCGTGCGCGCCGACGACCGCGCGCCCGGCGGCTTCGAGCTCACCGCCAGCGACGTGCGGATGACCGCGCCCAGCGTGGACTATCCGATCACGCCCAAGGAACACGGCACCTCGTTCCTGTTCGAGCACCGCCACCTCTGGCTCCGCTCGCGCAAGCAGGTCGCCATCGCGCGCGTCCGCCACGAGGTGGAACAGGCGATCCACGACTTCTTCTACGCCCGCGGTTTCATCCGCACCGACACGCCGATCCTCACCGGGTCGATCGGGGAGCAGGCGGGTGAGCTGTTCGCCACCGAGTACTTCGACCTCGGCCAGGCCTACCTCGCGCAGACCGGCCAGCTCTACGTCGAGGCGACCGCCGCCGCGCACGGCAAGGTGTACTGCTTCGGGCCCACCTTCCGGGCGGAGAAGAGCAAGACGCGTCGCCACCTCACCGAGTTCTGGATGTGCGAACCGGAGATGGCCTTCGTCGACTCCGACGGCAACATGGCGGTGCAGGAGGCGCTGATCTGCTACCTCGTCGAGCGGGCGCTCGAGCGGCGGCACGAGGAGCTCAAGGAGCTCGAGCGCGACCTCGCGCCGCTGGAGCGCATCAGCGGGCCGTTCCCACGGATCACCTACACCGACGCGATTGCCCGGCTGCAGGCGGAGGGGAGCGACATCGAGTGGGGACGCGACCTCGGCGCCGACGACGAGACCGCGCTCGCGAAGCACTATGACAAGCCGCTCTTCGTGATGAACTATCCGAAGGAGGTCAAGGCGTTCTACATGAAAGAGAACCCCGACGACCCGCGGACCGTGCTCAACAACGACTGCCTGGCGCCCGAGGGATACGGCGAGATCATCGGCGGCTCACAGCGCGAGGACGATCACGACCTGCTGCTTGGCCGCATCAAGGAGCAGGGCCTCGATCCCGCGTCGTACGCGTGGTACCTGGACTTGCGCAAGTATGGCGGGTTTGTCCACTCGGGCTTCGGCCTGGGGCTCGAGCGCACCGTGGCGTGGATCTGCGGCATCCCCCACATCCGCGAGGCGATCGCGTTCCCGCGGCAGATTCACAGGTTGTATCCGTAGGCTGAAGGGCTGTCACCCCGAGCGCAGCGAGGGGGCGGAGTCAGTCGGTCAGCTCCGCCCCCTCGCTGTGCTCGGGGTGACAGTTCACGCCCCTCGCTCGCCTTCCTTCACCTCATCCCAGATCTCGTCGAGCTGCTCCAGCGTCGCCTCGCCGAGGACGACGCCGCGCTCGGCGGCGATCCGCTCGATCGCCTCGAAGCGGGTGCGGAACTTCACGTTGGCGCGGTCGAGCGCGAGTCCCGGCTGCACCCCGGCCTTGCGCGCGAGATTGACGACCGCGAAGAGCAGGTCGCCGATCTCGGCCTCCAGCCGCTCCTGTGCCTCGGTGCCGCCGGCCAGTTCGCCCTCGACCTCCGCGAGCTCCTCGTGGACCTTGGCGAGCGGGCCGGCGGTGTCGGGCCAGTCGAATCCCACGTCCGCGGCTCGCTCCTGCAGCCGGAACGCCATCAGCAGGTCGGGGAGGGTGGCCGGCAGGCCGGCGAGGATCCCCCGGTCGGACTTCCGCTCGCGCGACTTGAGGGTCTCCCACCGCTCCCGCTCGCCCAGGTCGAAGAGGTGGGGGTGCCGGCGCCGCATCTTGGCCACCACATCGTCGGCGATCTGGTCGGGGGTGAACTCCTCGTGCTCGCGTCCGAGCACCAGCTGCCAGGCCAGGTGCAGCATGAGGTCGGCGACTTCCTCACGGATCGGGGCCGGGTCGTCGCCGTCGAGCGCGGCGGCCAGTTCGTGGGCCTCCTCGATCAGGTAGGGACGGAGGGTCCGCCGGGTCTGGACCCGGTCCCAGCTGCACCGTTCCCTGAGGTCGGCCACCATGGCGATCGCCCGGTCAAGGGCGGAATCAGCTTGCATCGGGTCTCCCGGGCTCCTAGTCTCCCCCGCGTGCGCACACCCTACACTCCGGACACGCAGCGCGCCTGGGTCGATGTCGACCTCGATGCGCTGGTCCGCAATGCCCAAAGTTATCGGGGTCGCGTCGGCGTCCCGCTCCTTCCCATGGTCAAGGCCGATGGCTACGGCCTCGGCGCCCTCGCCGTGGCGCGCGCCCTCGAGGAGGTCGGCGTCTGGGGGTTTGGCGTCGCCACCGTCGACGAGGCGCGTGCGCTGCACCTGAGCGGCGTGGTGGCACCGATCGTGGTGTTCACGCCGATGGCACCACCCCAGGTCGAGCTGCACGAGGCCGTGGCTGCGCGACCGACCCTCGGCGATCTCGACGGCCTCGAGGCGTGGCTCGCTGCTGGCGACTCCCCGTTCCATGTCGAGATCGACACCGGCATGCGCCGAAGCGGATTCCCCTGGAACGATCGCGCCCAGCTCGCGGCGCTTCGCGAGCGGCTCGCCGAGGCGGCCGGGTTCGAGGGAGTGTTCACGCACTTCCACTCCGCGTCGCGCGATGACCGCGCCACGGCCGAGCAGTGGCGTCGCTTTCACGAGGCGATCGAGGCGATCGGGCGCCGCCCGGCACTGGTGCACGCGGCGAACTCGGCCGCCGGCTCCTACGGCAGCAGCTATGGCGCCGACCTCGCGCGCCCAGGCATCCACCTCTACGGCGGGCACCTCGACGGACTCGATGCCGTGCCGGTGGCCGCCTTGCGCGCGCGGGTCACGGCCGTGCGCCGCGTCGCCTCCGGGGAGCCGGTGAGCTATGAGGCCACCTGGACGGCGCCGCACGCCACCACCGTCGCGACGCTCGGGATCGGCTACGGCGACGGCGTGCCGCGCCACCTCTCCAACGTCGGCGCGGTGGAGCTCCTCGGCCAGCGGTTGCGAGTTGTCGGGCGCGTCACGATGGACCAGATGATGATCGACGCGGGCGACCTGCCGGTCACCATCGGCGATGTCGCGACCGTGTTCGGTGGACGCGTGTCCCTCGACGAGCAGGCGGCGCTCGCGGGGACCATTCCCTACGAACTCCTCACCGCCCTCGGGGCCCGCCTCCCCCGGCGCTACCACCGGACCGAATGAATCCCCATTTCGCCTCGCTCATTCTCGGCCTTGCCGCGCAGGCCAACGCCGCGCTCGACGGCAACCTTCCCCCCGGCGCCGACGCGGTCGGGGCGAAGGATCCGAAGCAGCTCGCCAAGGCGCTCATCGAGACGCTGTCGGCGCTCGAGGAAAAGACCCGCGGCAACCTCGAGCCCGATGAGAAGCAGCTGATCGACCAGGCGCTCACGGCGTTGCGGATCCGGTTCGCGACGGGCCAGTCGGCCAAGGATGTCCATTGAGTCGTCGTGCGGCACTGATCGTCCTTGACGGACTCGGTGCCGGCGAGGCCCGCGACGCCGAGGCCTGGGGCGACCGCGGGAGCAACACGCTCGGGAACGTCGTCCGGGCCACGCCGGGGCTGGAGCTCCCCCGTCTGGCCAGCCTCGGGCTCGGTGGCTGCGGCGCGCTCGGGCTTCCCGAGGTCGCGGCGCCCGAGGCCGCCTTCGGCAGCGCGCAACCGGCCTCGGCCGGGAAGGACTCGACCACGGGACACTGGGAGCTCTGCGGTCTCGTCCTCCCCGATCCGTTCCCGACCTATCCGGCGGGGTTCCCCGCCGAGGTGCTCGAGGAGTTTGCCCGCCGCACCGGGCGCGCGGTGCTCGGCAACCGCGCCGCCAGCGGCACCGCGATTCTCGACGAGCTCGGAACCGAGCACGTCGATTACGGCTCCTGGATCATCTATACCTCAGCCGACGCGGTCTTCCAGGTCGCCGCCCACGAGGGCGTCGTGCCGCTGGCCGAGCTGTACGCTGCCTGCCGCATCGCCAGGGGGATGCTCACCGGGGAGCACGGGGTGTCCCGGGTGATCGCCCGGCCGTTCATCGGATCGCCGGGGGCGTGGGTCCGCACGGCGAACCGGAAGGATTTATCGCTGCTTCCGCCCGGCACCACCCTGCTCGATCGCCTCGCCCGTGTGCACCTGCCGGTGATCGGGGTGGGGAAGGTGGCTGATCTGTTCGCCA
>CALGOK010000201.1 GCA_937961295.1 uncultured Gemmatimonadota bacterium | reverse complement strand
ATGATTCCCAGCACCGTGCCGAACAGCCCCAGCAGCGGCGAGGTGGCCGCGATCGTCGCCAGCCACGGCACCCGGCGCCCGGCCTGCTCCGCCTCGGCGCGCACCTGGGTGTCGAGCGCCAGCGTGAGCGCCTCGAGCTGGGTGAGCGAGAGGCCGCTGCGCGAGATGCCGTCGCGCTCGTTGGCGCTGCGCAGGTCGCCCAGGAATCCCGACACGGTGCGCACGAGGTCGGCGAACGGCGAGCGGCCGATCGCCGCGAGCGCCTGCGCGCGGGCCTCCGGCGAGCGGCGGCCGGCGGTGGCGCGGTCAAATGCCTCCGCCGCGGCCCGCAGCCGCCGGAACTCCACGCTCTTGGCAAAGATCAGGTACCACGACACCAGCGAGAAGATGCCGCACAGGATCAGGACCACCTTGGTTTCGACCGAGGCAGTCAGCACCAGCGACAGGATGTCGAGTTCCGCCGCGACGGAATCGGCCTGCATCAGCTCTCCTTCCCTTCGAACCAGCGCGCGAGGGCCCCGAGACCCTCATCGAATGGCACCTCCGGCCGCCAGTCGAGCTCGGCAGCCGCCTTGCCCACATCGAGGCACGAGCGGAACAACTCGCCCGGCCTGGCCGCCGCGTGCTCCACCGGCACCTCGCGGCCCAGTGCCGCCATCACCCGGCGGGCCAGCGCGTTGACGGTGGTCTCGGTGCCGGTGGCCACGTTGAAGGCGGGGACGTCCAGCCGGTCGCCCCGCGACACGCGCCCGAGCCCGGCCGCCAGCAGGTTGGCGCGGGCCACGTCGCGCACGAACACATAATCGCGCGTCTGCTCGCCGTCGCCGAAGATGGTAATCGGCTCGCCCGCGAGCACCCGCGACACGAAGATCGACACCACGCCGGCCTCGGACTTCGGGTCCTGCCGCGGCCCGTAGACGTTGGAGTAGCGCAGCGCCACCCCCTCGAAGCCACCCAGCGTGCCGAGCACCCGCAGGTAGTGCTCGCTCGCCAGCTTGCTCACGCCGTACGGCGAGATCGGCAGCGTTGCGGTGGGTTCCGGCGTGGGCAGCACCTCCGGGTCGCCATAGACCACGCCGCCGCTCGAGGCGAGGATCACCCGCTTCACGTTGCCCGCCGTGGCGGCCCGGAGCAGGTTGGCGAAGCCCACCAGGTTGATCGAGGCGTCGGTGGCGGGATCGTCGACCGACACCCGCACGTCGATCTGTGCGGCTTGGTGGTTCACCACGTCGAATCCGCCATTGGCGATGGCATCGAACGCCTCGCGCGATCGGATGTCGGCGTGGACAAATCGTGCGCCCGTCGGCACCTGCTCGCGCTTGCCGCGCGACAGGTCATCGAGGCAGGTCACCGACCATCCGGCCGCGAGGTGCGCCTCGGCGATGTGGGAACCGATGAACCCGGCGCCGCCGGTGATGAGGACCGATCCGCTCATGCAGGCCTCACGGGCGGGCGTCCGGGGACGCCCGCCTCAGGGGTGGAATCGCTGTTGTCGGGTGGGGAAGATAGCCGGACGACCGCCACGCTTCAGGGAAGCGTGGCGACCCGGACCACCGGCGTCCCGGGCGGGACGTCGGGCGACTGCACGTTGAAGAGCTTGATGGTGCTGCTGGCGCCGTTGACGTGGACCACCTGGCCCTGGGCCATCGGCTCCTCGACGGTGTCGGCCGCATTGACGCGGCGCGCGACCGGGCGGCGCACCTCGACGAAGTCGCCATGGCGGATCCCGTCATCGGCGCCGAGGTCGATGAACATGTGGCCGGCCGGCAGGATCAGCTCGCGCATCTCCACCGCGCCGAGCACCGTGCCGGTGGGACCGGCATCGGTCGGGACCGGCGTGACCTCGCCGGGATCCGTCACGGGCCCGGCAGGCAGCACCGCCTGACCATCCCGCATCGGGCCGAAGATCATCGCCACCTCGGTGACCACCTGGCGCGGGGTCACTTCGCGCACCACCACCACGCCGGTGGGCTGCACGATCTCGCCCCACCCCTTGGGACCGGCGCGGCGCGTGGCCACGATCAGCGTGTCCCCGGGGCGATAGCTGCCGCCCTCGGGGGGCCGGACGGCGAAGAGTGAGCCGACCTGGGTCACGGCCGTGGAGCCGTAGGCCTTCACCTGCGGCGGAGCCGTGGGTCCCAGCGCCGTCCCGAAGGCGAGCTCTCGCCCCTCGGTCAGGAACCCCGCCGAGCGGGCCTCGCTGGGGCGAATCGGGCGATACGGCTTCTCGGTGTAGGCCCTGAGCGCCTCCTCGGGCGAGACATCGCGCCGGAGGAAGAAGGGAACCCCGTCGGTCGACGGCGGCGGATAGGTGGCCTGCCCGGCGAGCGGGGCCGCGAGGACGACACCGGTGACGAGCAGCAGCGTGGCACGCATCGAAGGGCCTCCGGGTGACAGCGGATGGCGGTTCGTGCGACACGAACCGTGCCAGACGGCCGGATGCGAATCCCCACGCACCCGACCCCAGTATGGTAACCAGTTCCCCCAGTATCGTCCGAGACCCCACCCAGCCACAGGAAGCCCATGCCGATCCGCCGCATCGCCGCCACCGCCGCGGCCCTCGCCCTCCTCGCCGGCCATCCCGCGGGGGCCGCCGCCCAGGCCTTCCCCGCCCCGAGCCCCGCCGATTCGGCCGCGATCATGCGGATGCTCGCCGCCAGCCAGGACGGCTGGAACGAGGCGGACCTTGCCAAGCATGTGGCGCTTTACGTCGACTCGGTGACGTTCATGACCGGCAACGGCCCCCGCCCGGGGCGCGACCGGGTGGTCGAGTCGTTCTCGCGGACCTACTTCCGGGACGGCAAGCCGATCCAGGCGCTGTCATTCGACCGGGTGGCGTTGCGGGCCCTCGGTGATGATCACGTGCTGATGACCGGCAACTTCCACCTGACCGGTGGCGGCCGCCCGGAGCAGTCCGGGTGGTTCACGCTGATCTGGAGCCGCACCAGCGAGGGATGGCGGGTGATCCACGACCACAGCAGCTGACGCGACACCGCGAAGCGCGAGGGGCGAGGGGCGAAGACCAGATCCTTCGACGGCGCGGCCCTGCGGGCCGCTCCGCTCAAGATGAGGCCAACCCCTCGCCCTTCGCCCTTCGCCCCTCGCCTGTCGCCCTAGAACGGCAGGTCGTCGTCCTCGCCGTCGAGGGCGTCGGGGAAGTCGTCGAATGACTCGTCCTTCTTGCCGCCACCGGACGTCCCGGCGCTGCTCTTGGCCGGCGCGCTCGCGCGCGAGCCGCTCCACGAGCCGCCGCCGTCGTCGTCACCGCCGCCGCGCGAGCCGAGCAGGATCAGCTCGCGGCAGTTGATCTCGGTGGAGTAGCGGGTCTGGCCGTCCTTGTCCTGCCACGTGCGGTACTCGATCTCGCCCTCGACGTACACCCGCTCGCCCTTCTTGCAGTAGCGCTCGGCCACGTCGGCGAGCTGCTGGCCGCGGGCGTTGTTCCAGCACACCACGCGGTGCCACTGGGTCTTCTCCTGGCGCTGGCCGTCGGCACCCTTCCACACCCGCGAGGTGGCGAGCGAGAGCGTCGCGACCCGGTTGCCGTTGGAAGTGGCGCGGACCTCGGGATCGGCACCCAGGTTGCCGATGAGGATCGCCTTGTTGAGGGACTTGCTCATGATCTGCTCCAGCGTCAGCGGTCAATGGCCATCGCGAAATCGCACGCTGCGGACAAGCTCATGCTCCACAGCCTCTTTACCCATCACCCTTTACCCTTCACCGGCACTCGCGGACGCGATCCGGAGCGACAGGATCAGTGCGTCCTCGGTCGGACGCCGATAATAGCCGCGCCGCACCCCGGTCGCGACGAATCCGGCTGCCTGGTACATCCGCCGGGCCGCGAGATTGGAGGGCCGAACCTCCAGCCAGACCGTGGTAGCGCCCGCGGCCGCGAGTCGCGCCACCGCCTCCGCCAGCAGCCGCCGGCCCAACCCCTCGCCGCGCAGGGCCGGATCCACGGCGATGGTGAGGATCTCCGCCTCGTCGGCAACCCGGCGGCCCAGCACCGAGCCAACGATCCGCTCGCCGGCACCGGCCGCCACCAGCGCCACCGCGCCGCGGGCGGCCAGGGCGTCGGCGATCATGGTGCTGGTCCACGGGTCGCTGAACGACGCCTCCTCGAGCAGCGCGAGCCCGGCGAGGTCAGCCGGCGTCGCGGACCGGATCGGGTAGCGGTCGGCCATGCGTGCGCTCCCAGACCGCCTGCGCCTCGGCGGGGCGTCCGTAGGTGGGCTGCCAGCGCGCCGGGTCGGCCACCGCGACCGTCCCGCCGTGGAGCTGGTCGAGGTCGAGGAGCCGGCGCGCGTCGGGCAGCGCCGCTTCCGCGACGATCGGCTCGCGGCCGGTGGCCTCGCGCACGGCGGCCCGAGGCCGCTCCGGCACGCCACCCACCACCGCGTCCACTGCAACGTATTCGGCCAGCGCCTCGGGTGTCACGGTGCGCGGCGGGTCGCCCACAGGATCAACGCGTCCGGAAGTGAACCGCCAGCACCCGGCGTAAAGCTCGCCGCGCAGCGCATCGGAGAGGGCGAGCACCGTGCCGCCGCCCTCGGGAACATGACCCGCCGCCCGCACCAGCAGTGAGGGCGCCACCCGCCATTCCACCTCGTCACGACCCCACGCCAGCGCCTTGGCCACCGCGCTGGCCACCCGCAGCCCGGTGAACGACCCGGGACCGTCGCCGCTGAGCACCCGGTGGACGTCGCGCGGGACGGCGCCGATCTCGCCGAGCAGCTCGCCGGCCAACGCGAGCACCTCGCGCGCATGGCGGCGGGGACCGTCGAGATGGCGGGTCACCACGGTGGTGCCGTCGGAGGCGGCGAGGGTGAGCCGCTCGGTGGCGCTGTCGAGCGCGAGGGTGATCATGTCTGCAGCTCCACCCGCCGTGTCTCCTCGCCGGCGTGCGCGAGGCGCACCGTGCAGCTCGCCGGCGGGACCCACGCGCCGGCGCGCTCGGGCCACTCGATCAGCAGCACGTCGGCAGTGGCCAGGCGGTCCCAGTCGAGGTCGGCGGCCTCCTCCGGGTCGCGGAGGCGATAGCAGTCGAGGTGCCAGATCTCGCCGTGCGGACCGTCGTACCGATGCGCCAGCGTGTAGGTCGGCGACGTCGCCTCGGCGGTGGCGCCGCGCGCCTGCACGAAGGCGCGCGCGAAGGTGGTCTTCCCCGCGCCGAGGGGCCCCTCGAGCCGGACCACAGCCCCGGCCGGGAGCTCGCGCGCCAGCTCGAGCGCCAGCGCCTCGAGCCCGAGCCGGTCGACGGTGAGCCCGGTCATCGCCGCGCCACCGCCCGGCGCACGTCGGGCGCCCCCGCGGCGCGCAGCTCGTTGAGCTGGTCGCGGAGCAGCGCGGCGACCTCGAACTCGAGGTTGGCCGCCGCCTCGCGCATCTGCCGCTCGAGGGCGGCCATCGCCGCCGCGCGCTGCGCCGGATCGCGGAGGTCGGGGGTCGCCTCCTTCTTCCCCTTCCGCGCGTCGGGCCGCTCGGTGCGCGAGTCGGCCACCTTGGTCGAGAGCCGCACCTCGTCGAGCGACTTGACGATTGACATCGGCGTG